>JANOXL010000326.1:0-3913 GCA_031418395.1 Rhodoferax sp.
CGGCGCTTTGGCTCAAGGAGCGGGTGACGCCGCTGCAGGTTGCGGGCGTGGTCATCGCGCTTTTGGGCGTGTTGCACGTGATTTTCAAAGGCCAGTGGCGCGATTTGCTGGGAGTTCAGCTCGTGGTGGGCGATGCCTGGATCATGGCGGCGGTGACGGCCTGGTCCGTTTATTCCTTGTTGCTCAAAAAGTGGCACTCTCCTTTGAGTGCCAGCGCTCGCCTTGCGATCATCGCGCTGGCGGGTGTGTTGGTGATGGTGCCGTTCACCGTCTATGAAGCCGCAGTGAATCCTCTGCCCTTGCTGACGTGGCCTGGTTTTGGCCTTTCGCTGGCGGCGGCGCTGTTTCCGGGCTATGGCGCCTATTTGGCGTTTTCAGTCATACAGCGGGAACTGGGCGCTGCCCGGGCCAGCGTGGTGCTGTATTTGGGGCCGATATATGCAGCCGCCATCGCCTGGATGGTGCTGGGCGAGCCACTTCGACTGCACCATTGGGTCGGTTTGGCACTGATTTTGCCGGGGATTTACCTGGTCAACCGCAAGGCGGCTGACCCCGCTTGAAGCTGCGCAAGCTTGCCGCAAGCCGCCAGAGTGAGCCACCGGGAGGCGGCACACTACATCTTCAGCCTTGCATAAAACGTAAGTCTGCACCGAGGTGACGGGGGTGCGTCGAAATACTGTTAACACCCATGTTAATTATGAATTTAAAAAATCGCCGCGAATAGCGATTTCAACAATAATCCGGCGCTAGGTCTCGTATTGTATGGATAGTTAGCTATTATTTATATAGCAATCCTAACCCAAACCCAAGCGCCTGCAAATCTCCACCGTTGCCACCGACTGGTTCATGCAATAAAAATGCAAGCCTGGCGCGCCACCGGCAACGAGTTGTTCACACAAATCCGTCACCACGTCCAGGCCAAAGGCTTTGATCGACGCGGTGTCGTCGCCAAAACTTTGCAAGCGCAGGCGGATCCAGCGCGGGATCTCGGCGCCGCAGTTGTCGGAGAAACGCATCAGTTGCGTGCTGCTGATGATGGGCATGACGCCCGGCACGATGGGCGTGGTGATGCCAACAGCGTCGGTGTCTTCCACAAAGCGGAAATACGCGTCGGCGTTGTAAAAATACTGGGTGATGGCGGAATTGGCGCCGGCACTTACTTTCGCGGCAAAGGCCTTTAGATCAGCCTCGGGCGACTTGGCCTGGGGGTGCGTCTCGGGATAACAGCCGACTTCAATGTGAAAGTGCCCACCGGTTTCTGAACGGATAAATTCGATGAGTTCACTGGCATATTTGAATTCGCCAAAACTGCCGTGGCCGCTGGGCAAATCACCACGTAGCGCCACTATGCGGCGGATGCCCGCAGCTTCGAAGGCGGCCAACTGCGCACGCACGCTGGTTTTGGTCGCCCCGATGCAGGAAAAATGGGGGGCGGCGTCGTGCCCGTCCGCCAAAATGGCCTGCACCGTTTGCAGCGTGCCGTCTTGCGTGGAGCCGCCCGCACCATAGGTGACGCTGAAAAACTCCGGCTTGAGCGCATACAACTTGTGGCGCACGCCAACCAGTTTTTCAACACCTTCGGGCGTTTTGGGCGGGAAGAACTCTATGCTGATAGGGAGTTGGGGAGCAGGATTCATGATGTGCCTTTGACGACATGACGTGCATACACAAAAAATTCGTGGTTGCCATCGCCGCCAGTGATCGGGCTGTCAAACCAGCCGAGCACTTGCAGCCCCAGCGCGGTATAACTTTCGCGAATGCGGGCTTCGACGATGGCGTACATCGCCGGGTCGCGCACGATGCCGCCTTTGCCGACTTGGCCGGGTTGCAACTCAAACTGCGGCTTGACCAGCATCAGCACCTCGGCGCTCGGCTTTAAAAGCGGTACGAGGGCCGGTAACACCAGGGTTTGGGAGATGAAGGAGAGGTCGCCAACGATCAGGTCAAATTCGGTCGGGTAAAGGGCTTCAGGTTCATCTTGAGGAGAAAACTGGCCTTCAGGTCTCGGAATATGGGCATATGCAGCCACCAATTCGGTAGCGTTCAAATTGCGGGCATTGACGTTTTCCAACGCCACAACGCGCGGGTCAACGCGTAAATTCGGATGCAACTGGCCGCTGCCCACATCGATTCCCACCACGCATTCAGCACCGTGTTGTAGCAGGCAATCGGTAAAACCGCCGGTGGATTGGCCGACATCGAGGCAGGTTTTGCCCGCCACGACGATGCCGCTGCTTTGCAATGCGCCTTCGAGCTTGAGCCCGCCGCGCGAGACGTATTTGGCCTCTGACGCATCCAGCAGCTCTATCAAGGCATCCGCGGGCAACTCATCGCTGTTTTTGCCGATGCGTTTCCAGGTGGCCGCCAGCGCGTCAGCCTCTGAGCCCAAATCAGCCCGCCAGCGCACGCCCGAGGCGATCAGGCGCTGCGCTTGCGAACGAGAGCTGGCGATGCTGCGATGCAGCAAGAGCTGGTCAGCCCGCATCAATAACGGTAAGTCTCGGCTTTGTACGGGCCAGCCTTGCTCACACCAATGTAGGAAGCCTGTTCGTCGGTGAGTTCGGTCAACATCGCCCCAACCTTTTTCAGGTGCAAACGCGCAACCTTTTCGTCCAGGTGTTTGGGCAACACGTAGACCTTGCCGACTTTGTATTCCTTCGGTTTGGTGAATAGCTCGATCTGCGCAATGGTTTGGTTGGCAAAGCTGGACGACATCACAAAACTCGGGTGGCCGGTGCCGCAACCCAGGTTCACCAAGCGGCCTTTGGCCAACAAAATGATACGTTTGGACGGCTGCTTGCCTTTGGCTGGGAAGATGACGTGGTCAACTTGTGGTTTGATCTCTTCCCATTTGCATTTTTCCAACGAAACAACGTCGATTTCGTTGTCAAAGTGGCCGATGTTACAAACGATGGCCTGGTCTTTCATGGCTGCCATGTGTTTGTAGGTGATGACGTTTTTGTTGCCGGTGGCAGACACGAAGATGTCGGCCTTGTCGGCGGCGTATTCCATGGTGACAACCTTGTAGCCTTCCATCGCGGCTTGCAGGGCGTTGATGGGATCGACTTCAGTTACCCACACCTGGGCCGAGAGGGCGCGCAGGGCCTGGGCGGAGCCTTTGCCCACGTCGCCGTAACCGGCGACCAAGGCCACTTTGCCGGCAATCATCACGTCGGTGGCGCGTTTGATGGCGTCTACCAACGACTCGCGGCAGCCGTAGAGGTTGTCAAACTTGGATTTGGTGACGGAATCGTTGACATTGATGGCGCGCAAGGCGAGCGTGCCCTTGACGGACATTTCGTTCAAACGCAAAACGCCGGTGGTGGTTTCTTCGGTCACGCCGATGATGTTCTTGAGGCGGCGGCTGTACCAGGTGGGGTCCAGCTTAAGCTTGGCCTTGATCGCATTGAACAGGCAGATTTCTTCTTCGCTGCCAGGTTTGGATACCACCTTGAGGTCCTTTTCTGCCAGTGTGCCCAGGTGCATCAGCAATGTGGCGTCGCCGCCGTCGTCCAGAATCATGTTCGGGCCTTCGGTTTTGGAATCTTTGGGGCCAAATTCGAAGATGCGGTGGGTGTAGTCCCAATAATCGATCAGGTTCTCGCCCTTGTAGGCAAACACCGGCGTGCCGGCGGCCACCAAAGCGGCGGCGGCGTGGTCTTGCGTGGAGAAAATATTGCACGAGGCCCAGCGCACCTCGGCGCCCAGGGCCTGCAGGGTTTCGACCAGCACGCCGGTCTGGATCGTCATGTGCAGGCTGCCGGTGATGCGCGCGCCCTTGAGCGGCTGCGACTTGGCGAACTCCTCGCGGATCGACATCAGGCCGGGCATTTCGGTCTGGGCAATGTTCAGCTCTTTGCGACCCCAGGCGGCAAGGCTCAGGTCGGCAATTGCGTAGTCCTGGTTTTTAATG
>JANOXL010000327.1:0-41712 GCA_031418395.1 Rhodoferax sp.
ACTATGACCCCCGCGTGCAGGTACAAATTGCTGTCATGCAAGTGGCGGCCAAAAATCCATCTGGCGCCAATTACAGCCTGGAAAAAGCCTTGTCGTCCCAACCCGACTATTTGCCCGCCTTGGCCTTGATGACGGACTTGAATCTGGCCGCGGGCGACAAAGACAAAGCCGAAAAACGCGCCCGCGACATCTTGGCCAAATACCCAAAGCGTGCCATCGGACACAGCCTGGTGGGTGACGTCGCACAGGCTAAAGGTCAAACTGTCGCCGCGATTGAGGCCTACCGCCGTGCCCATGGGCAAGAGCCCTCCACGGACACCTTTGTGCGGCTGTACCGCGCTAGCGCCTCGCAAGACGGTGGCAAACCGGCAGCAGCGCTGGCTTCGCAATGGCTGAAAAGCCGTCCAAAGGACGCTCAGGCACACAAAGAGGTTGCCGAGACCCTGGCGGGCATTGGCAAATTCGCGGAATCGCGTATCGCCTACGAAAGCCTCGTGAAACTCGTCCCTGACGACAGCCACGCCTTGAACGGCCTGGCAAACGTGCTTTTGCGTCTCAAAGACCCTGATGCTATCAAGGTAGCCGAGCAGGCCGTCGCCAAAGACCCCAGCAACGCTTACGCCATTGACACCCTGGGCTGGGCACTCGCATTGGCAGGGCAACCCGAAAAAGCCCTGAAGCACCTCAAGGACGCCAAGTTCCGCGACCCCGCCAATTCGGAGATCCGCTATCACCTGGCTGTTGTGTTGGCCCAAACCGGGCTGAAAAAGGAAGCACGAGACGAGCTCGACATTGCCTTAAAAAGTGGCATAGCCTTTGAAGGTTCGGCAGACGCCAGCGCATTGCGAAAGTCATTGAATTGAAACATGCGGGTCAATCCGCGCCGATTTACCTGTCGATTTTTCTTACAATGGCGCCCGATCTATGTCCTGACACAGACTTAAGTGCTTGATATTTAAAGAAAAATATTTATGGCATGAATTTCGCTTTATCTCGTATATTCTTTCAGTGTGTCGTGGTATTTGTTCTACGGGGCACTCGAGTTTTGAGGATCGAAAAATGAAAACCTTCACTAAAACCTTCGGTATCACCCGTTTTGCCAAATTGCTGGCAGCCGTTACGATGGCGGCTTCGGCGGGATCGGTGCTGGCTGCAGTTCCCACTACGTGGAGTTTGGCCACAGACTGCGTATCGTCTCCTGGTTCTGGTGGAATTCTCGGTACCACTAAAGCCTGTACCGGCGCGTCTGCTGGAACGACCCTGAGCGCCTACTCCACCACGGCGACTGGAGCGAAGTTCGCAACGGCAAATATTTACACCTACGGAAGCAGCGGTTTGGGCATTGTCGCGAATGGTGAAGGTACGGGCACTGGCCCACACGCGATGGACAACGTGGGCTCCCTTGACGCCATGATGATCAAGTTCACTGACGTTGTGAATTTAACCAATGTGAGAATTGGTTGGAACGGCACCGACAATACTGATGCGCCTACTGGTTACAAAGATTCCGATGTGGCCGTTTGGGCATGGACAGGTAGTGGTACCCCGACAGACGCTACCGAGTTGTTGACCAACGGCACCACCCCCAACGCCACGATTGGCGCCAGCGGTTTGGTTGGGGCAGGTTGGGAATTGATCGGCAACTACAATGACGTCGGCCTAATGACCAACAACACCGCTTTGGTGACAACTACCAAAACGTCCAGTTACTGGCTGGTCACGGCTGCGTTTGGTGCAGGCATTGACAACAGCGGTGACTCATTCAAGTTGTTGTCGGTCAGCACCCAGCCCAGCAAAGTCCCCGAGCCAGGCTCCTTGGCGCTGTTGGGTCTGGGTTTGTTTGGCATCGCGGCAGCCCGTCGCAAGGTACAGACGAAAGTCTGACAATGCGCTAAGCGCCCGGTTTGCGAAAAAAAGCACCGCTTGCGGTGCTTTTTTCATGGTGCAGTGATAGTTTTCAGGAGTTGTACCCCTAACTTCCCGCTACTTCCGGCTGCCGAGCATTCGCAGTACAAATTTTGACGGAATCGCATAGGTAATGCCTGAGGGATTGGTCAAGGCTGATTCTTTGGTGCCCTTGACAAACACCATGTTGATCACGCCCAGGACCTCGCCGGATTCTGCGTCAAACAGGGGGCCGCCACTGTTGCCAGGATAGGCGGTCGCGTCAAGCTGGAAAATATCGAAGCTGCCCTCGCGCAGACTGCGCAAAGTGCGCACATCCAGTCGGCTGGCGGTCGAGGTCGGCAAAGCGATGGCCGTGCGGGAGGACACGATCCCCCGGTGGGTGACGGCGGAAAATCCCAACACGCCCCCAATGGGGAAGCCCATGAACGCGATCGCCTGGCCTTCCTGCACAGCGTCAGAGTCGCGCACATGGAGTTTGGGCACCGGTGGGCCTTCAAACTGCAGCATCGCAAGGTCATGGGTTTTATCGATGTCCAGCACCGTTGCAAAACGCATATCCAGATCGGATTGGCCCGTACGCACTTGCACGGCAATCCGGGTGTCAGCGTCCATCTCGGAGGCAGCTGGAATCACGTGGGCGTTGGTGATGGCGATATTGCCTTCGGCCACCACAAAACCTGTTCCACGCAAGGCAAATCGCGGACTGTTGGTCGCCTTGAAGGTGCCCACGATCAGCACAGAAGGTTTGACCTTTTGAATGGCGGCGGGCAAGTCTGCCCGCACTCCTGTTGCCGATACGCCAAAGACGACGCCCACTATCAAGCTGACGAAGCGCCGTCTAGGGTGTTTTGTTGACAACGCGTGCGGCATGATTTGAACTTGTAAACGTTAACTTGAGTCGGTTTGCATCAGATTTGGTTTATTTTGATGACCTCTTTATTGAATAAATTTATCATAAATAATTTGTAAGAAATTTTCAGGCTTTAGGTCTCGAATTTATTAACATTTATGCTATTAAATTTTAATCAAAATTGACTATATTTTATTCATTATCCATTTTCAATTAAAAAATACAGACAGATCAGATCGCCTTCAAGGTGCATCCAAATTCACTTCTTTGACTTTTGCTTTTCGCGTTAATAGTTTGCGCGTCAAATGTGCCAGCAATAGCCCCGGTGGCATGCGCAACCAATGACCACGCAAATACAGCAATAGTCGGGCGGCAGGCGTCCCGCGCACGGTCGTGGTGGCATGCGTGGGCACGAGCGCACGCAAAAACAGCGCGTCCATCCAGGTCAAAAACAGTCCCGGCTTAGGCGCACCTTGCGCTGCAAGCAACGCCTGCATGGCAGCTTGGGGAATGGGCGTACCCAGCATGATTTGGCTGTACCGAAGCGCATAAAACAAGGGCCGCACCAACTCCAACGCTACTGCGCGCGGCACGAGATCGCGCCAAAACCCCGGTATTTCGGCAAATTCCCGCACCAGTGCGTCAATATCAACCAAACCACGAAACCCGTGTTCAAACTCGCCTTCGTGAAACAAGTGCGTGGCGCTGTGGATCAGCATATCTGCGGGTGCCAGGCACTTGACGGCACTGCCAGGGTGGATGGGAACTGCCGCTGCCAGCAACAAAGCTGAATCCGGGTGTACCCGTGCGCTGAGCGGCAAAATCGCGTGGTGGATATCGATCACTGTGCCGCGGTGGACGTGGCGCATGGGCGGCAACTCGTGCATCCACGTGCGGTAATAGTGCTGATCGTATTCAGTTTGTGTGCCCGACACCCAGCCGCGCATCATCAAGGCCGACTCCACCTTCGACAAATCGGCTTTAGGCACCAAAATGTCCACATCAGTCATGGATCGCCCCCGGGCAGCGAGCCGCCGGCTCTGGGCATAAGCAGCCCCTTTGAGCAGCACCAGCGGCACACCCGTGGGAGTCAGAGCCTGGGCGATTTGATCAACCTCCCAATGCAGCTCGTGGTGTTGCCGCTCCAGCAGGATGGCGGCGGATGCCAGATGCCGCATGGGCTGGGGCGCAATGCGCTCCATCAATCCATGCCCCTTGCAGTCGGCCGCTATTCTCGCCATCATTTCCGCGTTGCGCGCCTGGCGCAGCAGCAGTTCCCATTGAACCATGGTCAGGTGCAACAGGGATTCTGGTTGACTCAAAGCGCCAAGCAGCAGTTTTAGGGAGGGACGCGTCATGTGCGTTGACTGGGGCTGAAGCGGCTTCGGTGGCATCGAACTGATACGCAATCAGGCCGGCAGCGGTAAATGGGCGAACGTGGCAAGGGCGTCGTCGATGCGGCTGTAGGTGAAGTCGTAACAATCTGATCGGTCGATCAAGGCTGACAACACCTCAAAACCGCGTTTGCCCTGACTGCTCTGGTTAAAGCTGTTTTCTGCCAGTTGAACAAAACTCGCCGCTTTGCCGCGCGCCACCAGGCTGGCGGAGGCGTCTTTCACGTATTTAGGGAAAACCACCCAAGCGGGCAGTGCGGTTTCATGCGCGCGTTGCAAACACTCGCCAGGCAAGCGCATATGGGCCACGGTTCCTTTCATGGTGTCGTGCGCAACCGGGCCAATCACCACCTGGGGCGACAAATTCCGCACGATCTCTATCGACTGATTTTTCAGGCTCACGGGGCGCGGCGCGGGCGTGATGTGGCCAGTCGCAGGATCCAGAAGCGCCATTTCATCGGACAACAAACGCCAGCCGTTGAGCAAAAGGGCCGCACACAGCGTACTTTTTCCCGAGCCTGGCGGCGCGGGGAGAATCAAGGCGCGCCCACCACGCTCCAGCACGGCGGAGTGGATAGTGATCCAGGTATGGGAATAACCGGTAATGCACCAGTTCATGCCCCATTCCAAAAGTGCAAAGGCCTCACCCGCCGCCAAGGGTGTGAAGGGTTGCAGGCGATCGGTTTTGAAAACGCACAAGGGCTTGGGCAAACGTCGGCCGTATTGCACCGACACCTGGAAATCTGCAAAACTCTCAAGCGGTTGCACCTGATAGTCCGCGTACAGGGTAAACAGCCCCTCGGCCACGATCGGAATCGGGCTCTGGATGTGGGTCACAAACGGCGGGTGCTGCAGCTTGATGCCTGGGCCCTGCAAGCGGCGGGTTAACTCGGCTTTTGACAGGCTCGACAACTTGGGATAGGTATCAACCCCTCCACTTATTGAACTATTGGCAAGGCCAGGCGCTGAATTGGATTCTGGAGAGCTTGTCAAACGGCCACACGTTGGATGAGGTTCAATGAGGAGAATTCTGTGAGCACATTTTCCACCATTTCCACGTCATCTTCAGTAGGCGTTTCTTCAAGGAGCTGCCATCCCAGTTGAAAAGCGTCCAACGGAACGCCTGGCTGCATCAGCTCCAAAACGCTAGCTGCTGAAACCGATAAGGCATGCAAATGGCCAGTGGCATCGTCAAAAACGACAACGCCATCTGGCCATTTTTTAATCGAAAACTCGTGCTGCCGAGTACAAACCCATTGGTTTTTGAAGGCGATTCCCAACTTCCAATGCCTCAGCTACCGAAAGTCAAATTTAAGCAAAAACGTAGTCGAAATAGGCCAAGGTTTGTGCCAACGTCCACGTGGAGCCACCGGCAATGGGTGTCCACACGCCCTGACCCGCCCAAATGGTTCTGCACTGGTCTTGGGTCAAGATGGCAGCAGGCACACCACCTATGAATTGACCCTCGAACTTGACGGCCGTCAAGAAACACCCTGCAACGTGGCGAGCCAAAGCATTCGTGCCACCGCCGGTTACCTCAAGCACTTGCTGAATGGTTTTTCCACCCATGCCGCCAACATTGGCAAACCCGGCAACTATGGAGCCAGAAGGCGCGCCGCTTGGCTTGGAAGAAAAGAAAGACTTCGTCTTATCCGCATAAGGCGCAGGATGAGCCGAGTTTTTCCAGAACCCGTGCGAAGCGCACTTCCAGTCTTTTTGTGGCGCATGACTTAAGGTGGCACCATTGGCCAAGGCATAAACGGATGCAAAGGCCGAAGGTTTAATGCAGTTGTGGTTGGTGGGGAATGTTGGCGTGCTGCCAGTGGCCAACGCAGAGGTTCCTTTGAGTCCCATCAGCACCGGCGCTGAAGCCAGGCCTGCACGAATCAAGCGCCTGCGCGCAACACCCGCAGCCGCCACTTGACTCACCGGGCTCGCAGCTGGATCAATGGAATTTACTGATGTATCTGACAATTTATCTGACCATTTATCTGACATAGGGCACCGCCTGCGAATAAAAGATGTCTATCTACTTTGCTCGAATGCACAAGAGTTTAGCGACCCCGCGCCGTTACGCAATGTGACATATTTGGCAACATGGTTCCATTTCAGCACTTCGTCAGCGCCAAAACCACCGATACACCGATTAAAGCAATTTTCAAGCCAGTCTTCGCGCACTCACGCAAGCGTTTGATTCTAAAAGGGTTAATGAGACCGCATAGCCGTCAAACCAAGGCTTGCATCCAGGCGTGTAAAGATTATCGACACTCTTAATTACAAGGTTTTAAGCAGTCCGGCAACTTCCGTTTGGCCGGAAAACTTGTTGCCAAGTTTCGCCAAGGCCTCCAGCTCTTTGCGGGCAAGGTCTTTCTCGCCGCCTTTGATCTGAATTTTTGCCAAATTGAGTTTGAAGAGCGGGTTGTCCGGTTGCAAACCGATTGCCTTTTTTTGCCACTCCAAAGCTTTGGCATGGTCATTTTTGGCGGACAACAAGCCTGCCAGCGTATCCATCAGAGCGGGCTGCTGAGGCGCAAGTTTGACAGCGGCCTCGGCTAACTCCAACGCACCTGGCTTGTTCTGCTGGCCCAATACCCACGCCAGATTGTTCATCACAATGGGGTTGTCGGGTTGCATTTTGTTGGCCGCAGCATACAACTTCTCGGCGCCACTGTAGTCTTTGCGGCCAATGGCGACGTCGCCCAAATAAATGTGAAAGCCGACATCTTTGGGGTGATCTTTCGACCACTTGTCGGCGAATTTGTCAGCCTCCGCATTTTTTGACGACGCTTGCAGGGCTGTGTGCAGTTTCAATGCGACATCGGTTGCGTTGCCTGCTTCCTTGAGTGCACTGCGGTAAAGGACTACAGCGGCATCCCATTTTTGCTGGGCAAACAAAATTTCCCCTTCCATTGCGAAACCATGGGGCTCTTTGGGGCGCTGCTTTTGGACGTTCTTGGCAATTGTCAAAGCCTCGCTGTATTTTTTGTCTTGCAGGTAGGCTTGGGCAAGGGCCCGTTGGGCTTCCAGCAAGTCTGGCTTGATATCCAGCGCTTTCTTCAAACTTTGCAGGGCACCGTCTTTGTTTTTTGCGGCGATGTAGGCATCTGCCAAACGCAGTTGTGGTCGGGGGGACAAGGGTTGCAAGCCCGCTACTTTGTTGAAAGTCGCCAGCGCTTGGTTGGATTCTCCCGACGCCTGCTGAACTCTTCCAAGCGCATCCAGCAGATCTGCATTCTCAGGAAGGGCGGTCACCGCACTTTGTGCGGCAGTCATGGCAGAGCGAGTTTCTTTTTTGCTCAGGTAAAACTCAATCAGGAGCATACGAGGCGTACTGTCAGTGGGATTGGCGTCTATTGCTTTTTGGATGAGTCCAACGACCTCCTCTTTTGGCGCACTTGTGCGATCTGCCAATTCAGCCAGCGCCAGCCAAGCCTGACCATTCTTGGGTTCCTTGGCCACTAAGTCGTTGAACCTTTTTTTTGCGTCCTCAGGTTTTTTGTCGATTAAATCCAGCGCCGCCAAACTGGATATAGCCGGAAAGTAGGTCGGACTAATGGCAAGTGCGCGTTCAAAACTCTTGCGAGCGCCTGCAATATCCTTTTTGGACAGCAGCGTCCGACCCCTCAGGTTGTGCGGCACAGGTGAATTAGCCTGCTTTTTTTCCAGGACGTCAATGGCCTTGAGCGCTTTGTCCAGGTTTCCGCGCTTTAGGTGCGCGCTGATAAGCGCCATATCTGCCGTGATGCCAGTGTCAGTAGACGCAATGTCCTGCAACTCGGCAAACCCTGACTCCTCCTTGCCGCCGACCAAATGGGCCATTGCCAGGGAGGTGCGCTTTTTTGCATTCTTGGGATCCGTTTTAGCCGCTTTGGCAAAGTATTCTTCGGCTTTCTTGACGTCGCCATTCTGCAAATACACTTCGCCGGCAATGGAGTCCATCTCTGGATCGGCTTGAGCGCCTTTGCTCAACCCCTGGTTCAATGCGGCCAACGCCTTGGACGGTTGGCCCGAACGCAAATACGTCATGATGAGCATACGGCGAGCCAAAACGAGATCAGGGCTTGCCGTGACCGCCTTGTTCAGCAGCGTTTCGGCCTGGATGTAAGATTTCAATTGAAACTCGACCGCACCCGCCAATTGCAAGGCTTTGGGGTTGTTCGGTGCCACTTTGAGCAATTGCTGGGCGAACTCGCGGGCCGCAGTGAAATCCCGCTTTTGGTAAGCAAGCTGGGTTTCAATCAATCTGGTTTGCGGATGGTTGGGGGCCACCTTTTTCATGAGTGCAAGCTGGGTAGCTGCACCCGCCTGGTCGTCCTGAGAAAGCAGAATCGCCAAAACGCTGGCGTGTCCGGCGACGCTGTCTGGCCTGATTTCCACGCCTTTTCGATAGGCCGTCAAAGCCTCTTTGGGCTGGAGCTTGCCGAAAGACAAAACGTCGCCTTTGAGTTTCCAAGCGTCGAAGTTTGTAGCGTCTTTGGCGATAATTTCTTCCACGGCCTTCAGGGCACCGTCAAAGTCTTTTTCGGCGGCTTTAAGCCGCACTTGGCTAATGAGCGCGGGGCCAAAATTGGGATCTGCGGCAAGTGCCGCCGCCATCGCCGCCTTTGAAAGATCAGGCTTTCCTGCAGAACTATAGGCCGACGCCAGCGCGGTTTGCAGCTCGGCGATGCCTGCCTTGCTGGTCAACTGCGTCGCACCAAACTCCTCCAGCAGCTTCTTGGATTGACCCATACCCACCATGGCATTTGCCAGTTGGGGCACCACTTCTTCAGCGGAGTGTTTCAATTCCAGGGCTTTTCGCAGCTCCAGCTCGGCATTGGCAAAGTCCCCATTGGCCAAAAGCGCGCGACCCAGTAAATAACGCCCCTCCGGCGAGTTGGGGGCTTTTTCCAAGGCGTTTTTGATCTGAATAATCGCAGCCTTGGCGTCCTTCTTGGCCAGGTAATCCTTGGCAGAGGCCAGTAGACTGGCCGAATCCCCTCCTCCGCAAGCCGCCAGGCCGAAGATTGCCCCCAACACGCAGGTTCGCACCAGCCTTTGGGCGGAACTCACCAAACGCTCTGAATGACTTTGTAGAGCCCTGCGTTCGCCGTCGAGGGTCGAAAAATATCCAGTTGAAGCATGTTTCATTTCAGTCCCAATCGGTGCATGAGGTCATACAAAGTGGGGCGGCTTACCCCCAATAGTTCCGCAGCTTTCACCAAGTTGCCATTCACTCGCGCCACCGCCGCAATGATGGCGTTTTTCTCAGCCTTCTCTCGGATGATGCGCAGATCAAGCGAGTTGTCAATGTTGGACGCTGTGGTCAATGTCAGCCCGAGGTCATCCGCGGACAACTGGTTGCCATCCACCATGATGACCGCACGCTTGACGCAGTTTTCAAGCTCGCGGATGTTGCCAGGCCAGTTGTGCGCTTCAATCACGCGCACAGCATCTTCACCCAACGACAACGAACTGCGATTTTGCTCCTGAGAAAATTTCCTTACAAAAGCGTGGGCCAAGAGCGCGGCATCCCCCACACGAGCACGCAAAGGCGGGATTTTCACCACAATTTCAGCTAGCCGGTAATACAGGTCTTCTCTAAACCGGCCCTCCTTGCTCAACGCGTTCAAATCCTGATGCGTGGCGCACACAATCCGCACATCCACCGGAATTTCCTGCCTGCCGCCGACACGCTCAATCACCCTCTCCTGCAAAAATCGCAAAAGTTTGGCCTGCAAGGAAAACGGCAAATCGCCAATTTCGTCGAGCATCAGCGTGCCCCCATTGGCCATTTCTATTTTTCCGAGTGTCATTTTGGCGGCGCCCGTAAATGCGCCTTTTTCATAGCCAAAAAGCTCACTTTCGATCAGATTTTCAGGAATTGCAGCGCAATTGATGGCAACGAATTTCCCGGCCTTTCGAGGTGATGACTGGTGCAAACCGCGCGCCAGCACCTCTTTGCCGGTGCCGCTCTCACCCAAAAGCATCACCGTGGCACTACTGGAAGCAACCTTTTCGATCGTGCGGCACACCCTCAGCATTTCTGGGTCCCGGGTGGTCAGGCCTGCCAGTGCGTCTGGCTGCTGGAACTCGCGCAGGCGCCGGTTTTCCCGCTGCAACTCGAACAACTTAAACGCCCGATCAATCGTCAGACTCAGTAGTTCGGGCTCGAAAGGTTTGGCAAAAAAATCGTAGGCCCCCAAGGCGACCGCTCGCAAGGCATTGGTCTGGTCATTTTGCCCTGTCAAAACAATGACTTTGGTATCGGGCTCCAACGACAGGATTTGCTCCAAAAGCTTGAACCCCTCGGACACAGAATCGGCATCGGGAGGCAATCCCAAATCCATTGTCACCACCGCAGGGGTGTGCCTGCGCATTTGAACCAATGCACTTTCCCGATCGTTTGCGGTGACGGCTTCAAATTTGTCAAGCGACCACTTAATCTGCTTTTGCAGTGCCAGGTCGTCTTCAACAATAAGCAAAGACCGCATTTTTTCGTTTGTCATCAGGTTTCAAGCGGGTGTAAGTCGGATTCGGTTTGCATCTCAAACAGTGGAAGCAGTATTGTGACTGTGGTTCCGCAATTGAGTTCGCTGTCCACCTCAATCTTGCCACCGAGCTCCTGCACGTATTGAAAGCTTTCGTACGCGCCAATTCCCATGCCGGCTTGTTTTGTGGTTTGAAACGGTTTGAACAAGCGGTCCCGAATGAACTCCTCGCTCATACCCTGACCGTTGTCTACGACCTGTATCCGCGCCATGCCGGCATGGCGATCCATCAGAAGTTTGACCTGCCCCTCGGCGGGGGTGGCATCCAGTGCGTTTTGAATCACGTGCCCAATGACCCGCTCCAAACGCTCTTCATGCCCGCGGGTCGCGACCCGATCCTGGATGTCCATCAGCAGCGTCCTGCCCCGCCCTTCAGCAAGAGTTTGGATGCGATGGGCTATTTCGAACAAATCGACGCCAACGGCTGTGCCGGGTGGGGTGGCACCTTCACGCAGTTGCAACATCAGTTGACGCATGCGATCCAGCGAGTTGTCAACCGTCAGCAACATGTCTCGCTGGAATTCGGGGTTTTGGCTATGACGCTGGGCGTTCTTCATCATCAGCGCCAACTGGGTGACGATGTTTTTGAGATCATGGACCACAAACGCGGACATACGGTTAAACGCGTCAAACTTGCGAACTTCCAGCAAGGTTTCGGTTGCCTGCATTTGAGCCAAAAAGCTCGCGGCCTGCCGCCCGGCGGTTTTGAGCAGGTCGTTGACCTCCCAGTTCACCTCCACGCGAGTGCGTGCCCGAGCCAACACGACGAAACCGATCAGTTCCTCGGAGACCGTCAAAGGCACGATTAACCAGGCTTGTTCCAACTGCCGCAACCAGTCTGGCAAGCTCAAATTGCCATAGCGACGCGGAAAGGAACGGAACTCTTCCAGATTGATTACCCAGCCGCTGGTGGACAAAAACCCGCACAACGGCGAATCGGCCGCCTCTTTGCCTGGGGTCGGTGGTTGATTCCAGCGGGCGGTCTGGCTAAACGACGACTCACCCCGGTTTTTCATCCACAAGGCGCCCCCTGGGCTTTCCAGCAAGTCGGCTAAACCCCGTACCACCTGTTGCCCCATTTCCTGGGGTGATTGCTGGCCGGACAGCGTTTGGGTAAAACGCAGCCATTCCTCACGATAGTCATAGCGATAACGGAAAAAGTGCTTCCCCAAAAACACCTTGAGTTTCGCCCTTGACGAGCCCGAAAAGGCCAACAAAATCAGCACCAGCAAGGCCAGCACCACCATGCCCAACTGCAATGCGCGACCCCAATCGCCGCCGAAAAACCGCACGTAATACCCGACACCCGAGACAAATAGCAAATAAATGCCCGCGATCAGCAAAGTGGCCGAGTGAAACGCTGCCTTTCTGGAAATCTGTATTTTGGAGATCCAGTCGTTTCGTCGCGTGGTAGCCAGCACCAACAGGGGCACCATCAGGGCATGCACCGCGCCACGAATACTCAACGCGTCGGTGTCAAGCCGGTTAAAAAGCACCGCTTGGGAATACAAATACACGTCAAACAAAGCAGCGCCGGCCAGGCCCAAACACAGAGGTTTGATATTCCACTGCGAGTCTTCGGTGACATTCCGAAACAATTGTTCAACCAACACCAGTATGAAAACCGGCAAGGCCATCGTGCTGAACAACACCAAACGTGCAGAGTCACCCAACAAACCGGAGCCCGACAGCGACCACGCTCGGGTCAATACGCCGCTTGCAGCCAACACTACGGCCGTTGGAACCAACCACCCCATACCTGCCGGCAATTTGCCCAAGCCACGCTCTCGAAACAACAAGAGCAAAAAAGCGAACCAAAGGCTGTAACGCAGCAAATCGGCAAAATCTCCCGCGATGAGTAGCTTGGTTTGACCCCAATACGCGTGAGCTAAACCAAATCCACCCCACAGACAACTTGCGACGATGGCCGCGAAAACACAGTGTTCGCTGCTTGCTTTTGCGGCTTTAGGGTAACCCAACTGCACCAGGCGCAAGGCAAATGCCAGATAGCTGGCAGCGACCAGGCCGAAACTCCAGGCGGTCAGTGAGGAAGTGCCACTGTCCATGCGCTACTGCGCACCTTTTCCTGTCAACACCACTCCAACGGTTTCAAACAGGATGACCAAGTCCAAAAACCAAGTGTGGTTTTTCACATAGTAGAGGTCATATTGGAGTTTTTCCGCGGAGTCTTCCATTGTTGCGCCGTAGTGGTAGCGCACCTGCGCCCACCCCGTCAGGCCAGGCTTGACGCTGAGGCGAACGGCGTAATAGGGGATTTCCTGCGTCAATTTGTCAACAAAGAATGGCCGCTCAGGCCGTGGGCCTACCAAGCTCATGTCACCTGCCAACACTGTGAAAAGTTGTGGTAACTCGTCAATTCGCAGCTTGCGGATGACCCGCCCGACCCGCGTTACGCGGTCATCCTGGGCAGAAGCCCAACGCGGTTTGCCGTCTTTTTCTGCATCGGTACGCATGCTGCGGAATTTGATGACATTGAAAAGTCGTCCATTGCGCCCTACACGTTCTTGCAGGTAAAGCATGGGCCCACCGCTTTCAAGCAGGATGAGAATACCCGTGACCACCATGACAGGCAGTGACACCAACAGCAACACCAGTGCGCACACGATGTCAAAGACGCGTTTCACAATGGTTCGAATCACGCCCTGGTTAAACCCGTCGCCAAATATCAACCAACCCGGGTTTACCGAATCCAGTCGAATCTGTCCCAAAGTTTTCTCAAAATGGGTGGCAATGTCAACCACCCGCACGCCATGCAGCTTGCAATCAAGCAACTCGCGTAAAGGCATGCTGCCACCACGCCGCTCAGTCAAGGCAATGACGATTTCGTCCACCTCTTGCTCGACCACAATGTCAGTCAGCGACTTGTCTGGCGTGAGCACTCCCCAGGCTGAAACTTCGGTGGAGACTTCGTTTGGCCCGGCAAAATAGCCGACCAAATCCACATTTGGATCGGCCCTTTTTAGCGAACGCCCAACGAGCTTGGCCCGTGTTCCGGTGCCAAAAACCAGGATGCGTTGGCGCACCATCGACTGCTTGCTGGAATGAGCCACATAAACGCGGTGAAGGAGCACCGCCATCAGGCAAGCCGCGACGACGATGGCAAACAGTTTGCGGTCTGCCAACTGCAAGGGCTGGACAGTAAAGATGGCAAATGCCAAGGCCAGCGTCATGGTGAAACTCAGCATCGCACGCGCGCGCGATTGGCCAATGGTGCGGTTGTGGACGCGCTGGTAAAAACCCAACCCTGAATTGATGGCCAACATACCAATCGCCAACAGTACCGAGCAAGTCACCGCCACAGACAGTCCGCTGGCAATGTCATCGGTTTGCCAAAAAATCGAAAAAATGACGGCGCTCACCACCAAACAAAGGTCGAAAAAGAGCTGGAAAAGCGTCTGTTTCGGCAAGTAATGGCTGAATATCTTGATCACGTACCTGAACCCTGCGTATCAATTTGATCCATAACTAGTCGAGGCGTAAGTGGCTGTCACTGAAAACGCCAATCATAAGGGCTTAACATGCATCAGGCTCACCTGACCAGGCTTCGCCAAGCACGTTCCCCAAGAAAAGTAGGAAAAGTAGAAAAAATGCCAACCGCGGCACATCCAGGAAACTGCTGACCAAGCCCAGCAACAAGGCGCCAGTCAACGCTGCCAATACCACCGCCGCCGCCGCTTGCCCGGCCCGGGCAGCACGCCACAAACGATGAGCGACGGCCCCGGCCAACGCGCAAAAAAGCATCAACCCTGCAGCGCCGCGCTCAATAAGCCATTCGAGGTACAAATTGTCGATGTGCCAAGGCAAGTAATAGCTGCTAGCGCTGGGGAACCAGTGGGCAAGACCCTTTGAGAAGTCGGCATTGGCCAACAAGTTGGCCCCCCCCGCCGCCGCCAGTCGAACATTCCGCAAATCAAGCTGTGCCCCGGGCGTCAAGACCAAAATCGACAAGACAGCGCCACGACGCCAGTAAGCTGGCTCCAATTGGGATGACACTGCACGAAGCGGTGCAAGCGCTTGTTGCCAACCATCAGGGGTCGGCCGCAAAACCAATTGACGGGAGAGGCATTCCCCCTCGTACAAAAGGTGCTTTTCGCAGACTTTGAACCAAACGTGGGTGTAGCCCTTAACGCGCGCTTCCAGAGTCACGGCCAACGGCGCGCGACCCGCAGCGGCTTTGCTGGCGCCTGGTCGCGCGTCAGTTTGCACTTGCTTTTGGGCCAATGCGGCCTCCTGAATCCATGCCGCTACAGGAACCTCTACACGTTGGTTGAACATGAACAACCCGATGTGCCCGCGGCTGAAAGGCCCACTTAATCGCACGAAAGCTGGCTCCTTTAAGGTGAGCCCACTCTGTAATTTGACAGCTTCTGGAAAGCTCCGAATCGCGCCGGAAAAAGCGCTCTCTTCATCTATCTGGCTGTAAGTCGCGGGAAATCGTCCAACACCTTTGCCAATCACCCAGTCTGTTGGGCTTTGCAGCAAATCAAGACCCCGCTGCCAGTGAACCAGGCGCTCATCCAGATCCTGTTCAGACTGTGACACGCGGTCAGCCAAAAATGTGCCGCCGGCCACCACTAGCCAAATTTCCAGAGTGACCACCGCCAACAGCCCCCCGACAGCCGATTTGCGCCAAATCGGCCCCACGGGACGCTGCCATTGAGCAGTGGATCTTCTGACCCATTCAAAAAACCCTCCATAAAACAGCCCCAAAAGAAGCAGCGGAATGCCAACGGCCACATAAACGCCCCGCGAAAACGTCGTCAGTACACCATTGCACACGAGCAGCGCCAAAACAGCCCACATCAGCCAGTGCCGCAAAGGCTGCGAGCGGGCCAGCGCCCACACTACAAATGGCGTCGTGAGTACCCAGTATGCGTCTATCGCTGCACCCCCGACATGCATTTCCCAAAAGAGCGCGGTGGTTCGGTAGCGGCTGGAAAAATTGAACAGGCCCGGGTAAGCAAGCCGCTCCCACAGGATCACCAGCGCCACGATCGCCAAACCGGCCAAAACACCTGCGCCAAACCGGACAAACGCCCGCGCGGCTTGCCCTTCGTCCCGGCGGCCATCGCCACTTTGGCCACCGCCACCGAACTGGCGGCGCAGCAAGGGCGAGCATAGCAGCGCGAATAGGAGACTCTTGAGCTGGCGAAGGCTGTTCGCCGGGTCACCATAGCTGTCGTACAAGCCCATCGTGCGGATGTTTTTCCAAGCCTGGTCCCACCCATCGGGGGACAAGCCGCGCCAAGTTGACACCACGGAAAACAGCGCGAGCAAGGTAATCAACACGTCCGTACCCCTCCATCCGCGGCCGCGCAGCCGAAATACATTAGGCTTACCAGCAGGGCCCTTACCTACAGTTTCCAAGGCCATGCGGCCGTAAAGGGCGGCAAAAACAGCCATTAACGTCAAGTCAAACTCGTCGGCCATCAGCCAGCCGGTCCAAGGCAGCAGGTTCGCTATCGGCAAGAAGGCCGGCACAACAAACAACCATAAGTCAGGCTTGAACCAAAGCAGCACCAACAGGCCGTAGAAGGCGCACAAAGCCAATGTGGCAGAAAGGGGGTGGGCCAAGCTCAAGGCGGCGCCGCCCAGCAGGCACGCTAGAGCCACCACCGCTGCCGGGTAAATTGTCCAGCGCCTCAAGATAGTCATAAGAAGGCCGTGCAAGATACCTTGAAAACGCTATTAAATATATAGCAATATGTGAAGCAAATACGAGACCTGAGTGCCAAAAATATCGAAAAAACGTATTTCTGGGCGACCATTTTCAAATAATTAACACCCATGTTAATTTATAGCTGGGCAAAAATTATTCGACACGGCGATTGGATGCGCTGGAAAACCCTCAAATCAGCTGCGGCAAAGCCCCGCTGCCTGCAGTCAGACAGCCCACTTACGAGGCACCGACCAGTACTTCCACACAGTTCGGGTGGACCAAAAATCCATGCGGCGACGCGCTGGCTCCGTAAGCGCCGGACTGAAACACCACCGCTAGGTCGTCAATTTGCGCCACGGGCAACTGCATGCGGTCTGCCAACAAATCCAGGGGCGTACACAAAGGGCCCACGATGGATGCCGACTCGGTGGGCGTCGCACCCATAAGGTTGCCAATCGCCGCCGGGTAGTTTTTGCGCACAACCTGGCCAAAATTCCCTGATGCTGACAAGTGGTGGTGAAGCCCACCGTCGGTCACCAAATACACCTGTCCACGGGAGACCTTGCGATCCACCACCCGCGCCACATAGACACCGGCTTCGCCCACGAGGTAACGCCCAAGCTCCAGCACCAGTTCGGCCTGTGGCAACTCGCGCGTGGCGCGCTCCAGCAGACGTGCCAGGTTCTCGCCAATCGGTGCCAAGTCCAGGCGCTGCTCGCCCGGAAAATACGGAATACCGAATCCACCGCCAAGATTCAAAAACCTGACCGGTTGGGGCGCCAACTCGGCCAGGCGCACGGCCAGGTCAAACGATTTTTGCTGCGCTTCGCAGATCGATTCAGCGCGCAGGTTTTGCGATCCGGCAAACAAATGGAAGCCTTCAAACGCCAGGCCCGCCGACTGAATTTGCTGCATGAGCTGCGGCAGTTGTTCGACATCAACGCCAAATTGTTTGGGGCCGCCTCCCATCTTCATGCCCGAGCCTTTGAGCTCAAAGTCAGGGTTCACGCGCACGGCAACGCGGGCCGGCAAACCCAGCTGGCTGGAGATGTTGGCAAGGGGCGCAATTTCTCGAAAAGATTCAAGGTTCACCATCACGCGGCTGGCGACCGCCTGGCGCAACTCGGCATCGCGTTTTCCGGGGCCTGCGAAGCTGATTTCGCGTGGGTCGGCACCTGCGTCCAGGGCAACCTTGAGCTCGCCCGCTGAGGCGACGTCAATGCCGTCCACGAGGCGTGCCATATAGGCCACCACAGCGGGCATAGGGTTGGCCTTCATCGCGTAATGCAGCTTAATGCGCGAAGGCAAGGCACTGCGCAGTTGCGCCACGCGCGCGCGCAAAAGTGCCCGGTCGTAAGCGTAAAACGGCGTTTGGCCCACGCGTTGGGCCAGCAAACTCAATCGCTCACCACCAACCAGCAACTCGCCATCCTGCACGGCAAACTGATCCATAGCGGCGTGAACGGGGACTTGCCGTGGGGGCAGCGCGCCAGCACTGACCGTTTTGGAAATTTCACTCATGGCGGGACACCCAGTCTGTGGACAAAAGTTTGCGGTCAATTTTGCCGTTGGGGTTGCGAGGAAGCGGGCCGCCGGTCATCTCGATGCCTGCAGGCACCATGTAGGCAGGCATCCGCGCGCGGCACTCGGCCAATATTTGCGCGACCGTGGCAGGGTTGTTGGAATCAGCGTGCGTAGCAATGACTTGGATAGCATGGCCCAGGCTGGGGTGATCCACACCAAACGCCACACACTCGCCCACCAGTTTGCTGGCGTAGACAACCTCTTCTACCTCCACCGGACTCACACGGTAGCCTGAGGTTTTGATCATTTCGTCACGGCGGCCAATGAAATATAGAAAACCCTCAGCATCCTGGCGCACGGTGTCACCTGAAAAAACAGCGAATTCGGGCAATTGAAGGCCACTTTGCCGTCCTGCCGTACCGGCGGACAGGAGCTTGTAACGCTCAGTGGTTTTTTCTGCATCGTTCCAGTAACCCATACCGACCAAGGCGCCGCGGTGCACCAACTCGCCGGGCTCTTCAGGCGAACACGGTGTGCCGTCTTCGCGCAGCACCAAAATTTCGGCATTGGGAATGGCTTTGCCAATTGAATCAGGGCGGCGATCCACCTCTTCGGGTGGCAAATAGGTCGATCGAAAAGCCTCGGTGAGGCCGTACATCAGGAATGGCAAGGCTTTGGGCACACGTTGGCGAAGCAACGTAAGTGTCTCCAGGGGCATGCGCCCGCCGGTATTGGCGAAATACCGCAGGTTGTCACCAATGGCTGCTGGCCATTCAAGCGCACTCAATTGGATATAAAGCGGCGGTACAGCAGTGAGTCCGGTGACTTTTTCGCGCTCCATGGCTTTGAGCACGTCACGCGGCATCAGGTAATTGAGTAACACAACCCGCGCGCCCGTGTGAAACGCCGTTGTGAGCTGACTAAAACCGGCGTCAAACGACAGCGGCAAGGCGGCCAAAAGTGTGTCGTGGGGACCGTTTTGCAGATAGGAGGCCACACTTTTGGCACCCGCAACCATGTTGCGGTGTGACAACACCACGCCCTTGGGCCGACCTGTACTGCCAGAGGTGTACAAAATCGACACCATGTCTGTGTCAATCACCCGGTGGCCAACGCAGAGCGCGCTCGTCATGAGTTCACGCCAGGTGTGTGTCGCGGCAAAGCTTGATCCCTCCACAGACGGAGCAGGCGCAGTGGCAGCACCCGGAATCGCGCTGTCAGTCACCACCACATGGGCCAAATCAGGACATTCGCCCAAAACCGGGCCCATCAGAGCCAGGCGCTCGGGCGACGTGACCAACACCCGCACATTGCAATCGCGCAAAATGAAGGCGACTTGGTCAGGCTTCAGGAGCGGGTTGACGGGCACAAACACACCACCTGCGGCCGGGGCTGCGAAGCTGGCGATCACCGTTTCCAGTCTCTTTTCAAGGTAGATTGCCACGCGATCAGTCCGACCCAATCCCAAACCCAGCAGGCCGCAGGCAAATCGCTCTACCTCGGTTTGCAGTTCGCTGTAAGTCAAACTCTGGCCACCGTAGGTTAACGCCGTGGCTTGCCCATATCGCTCGGCAGACCGCGCAATCAGCTCATGCAAAAGAAAGGAGTCATTCATAGTGTGAACATGGATGTGCCATGTGCGTGGAATCCCAAACGGGCTGCAACTAAAAAGTATCGCACATGGGTGGCGCAACTGAGAGCGCCAGCACACCCCGCCCCGTGTGTGGACCAGCGAACCCCTTAAAATAGCGCAAAGAAATCGGCATCCCAGGCCGGATCTGCCACCCGAGGAAATTCTTCATGGACGTGAGAAAAGAGCTGCTAGCACTGCTGGACGAAACCCTGCACCTTGAAGGCCGTGCCGCTGCGTTTGCCGACCAGACACCACTCCTGGGGGCCCTGCCCGAAATGGACTCGATGGGCGTCGTGTCGCTATTGACTGCATTTGAAGAGCGTTTGGGCTTCAGCGTGGACGATGACGAGATTGATGGCACCGTATTCGAGACTTTCGGATCACTCCTGGCGTTCGTTCAGCAAAAACTGGAATCCTGAATTCGCCGTGCACCGCCACTGCATCGCCACTTTAGTGCCTGCAGGAACAGCGGGTTATGACGTGGGGAATGTGTACCGGTGTGTTCCGATGGGGGCGACGAGCGCGCAACATGACACGCAGGCTTGAGTCGCACAACTATACTGATGTAAAGACCACTGAATTTCAAAGTTCAATAGAAACCAAAACTAGCCATGGGCCTCGATACAAGAAGCAAAGTAGAAGCTGTTTTCCGCGAAGTCTTCGACGACGACAAGTTGCAGTTGTCGGATGAGCTCAGTGCCGAAACTTTTCCGGCTTGGGACAGCTTGGCGCATATCCGTCTGGTATCTGCGTTAGAGGACGAGTTGTCTTTAACATTTACTTTGGATGACATCGAAGCCATGACATCGGCGGCCAAAGTATTGGCCGTTGTAGAAGCCAAAAACTGAGCTTGTACGCGGGCGGCTGCCTTTTTTTGGCTGACTTATGAGCGTTGAACAACTTTCCTTGCTCGATATGCCTTGGCTACCAAGGCTATCGCCTGATTTCAAAGCCACTTTGGCTTCAATCCAAGCCGACCTTGGCAACGACTGGGGACCTCCATTGTGCGCACTGTCTCAGCAAGCGCTTGGTTTGAACCAAGCGATTTTGTTGTCCCGGGCCGTCAAAAAGCTAGGCGTTCGCGCATCACCATCTCTCTCAGCGTTCAAACTGGGCATCGTCAGCAACGCCACGCTCGACTTTATTGTTCCCTTCCTTGAAGTGGCGGCGCTGCGGTATGGCATTGCCCTGGAGGTAGTGACGGGACCATTTGGCCAGGCGATGCAGCTTGCGCTGGATCCCGCCTCCGCGATCAATGCCGCTAAGCCTGATGCGGTTCTATTGGCGCTGGATCATCGCAGTCTGCCGTTTAGGCAGGATGCCAGCGGCGCGTGGCCCCCGTTTCAAGCAGATGCAGCAATGCGCGAACTTGACGTTATGCGCCAGGGCATTCGCCAGCATGCCGGTGCCATGTGCCTAGTGCAAACTGTTCCAGCGCCTTTGGCCCCCATGTTTGGCAGTCTGGACGCAACGCTTGCTGGCTCGGCCCGTGTGGCCATTTCACAATTCAACAGCAGGCTTGCCAATGGCGTCGCAAGCAATGGTGACGTATTGATTGATATCGACGCGCTGGCACAAGCTGTAGGGTTGGACGCCTGGCACGATGAACGCGACTGGCATTTGGCCAAACTTCCCTTTGCACGTTCTGCCTTGCCGCTCTACGCCGATTTTGTCTTGCGCACTATTGCCGCAATGCGAGGCAAGACCAAGAAGTGTCTGGTGTTGGATTTGGATAACACCTTGTGGGGCGGCGTCATCGGTGACGACGGTCTCGAAGGCATTGCCCTGGATCTAGGCGATGCGCGCGGGGAGGCCCATCGTGCCGTGCAGCGCGCCGCACTGGATCTTCGGCGGCGAGGTGTGGTGTTGGCCGTTTGCTCCAAAAATGACGACGCCACTGCCAGATTGCCGTTTCGTGGACACCCTGGGATGCTGATCAAGGAGGAAGATATTGCGGTCTTTGTAGCCAATTGGGACGACAAAGCGTCAAATCTTGAACGAATTGCCCAGCGCCTGGACATCGGACTGGATGCGCTTGTGCTGCTGGATGACAACCCTGCTGAGCGGGCTCAGGTGCGAGCGTCATTGCCCCAGGTGGCGGTACCTGAACTCGGTGAAGATCCGTCTACGTTTGTGCGCACACTGATGATGGCGGGGTACTTTGAATCGATAGCGTTTACGGCCGAAGATCTTGCACGCGCCGACCAATATCGCGGCAATGCCCATCGCGCAGAGCTACTTGAAGGCTCCCGCGATCTCGGCCAGTTCTTGCACTCGCTGCAAATGCAGATACGTTTTGCCCCATTCCAGGCGCAAGGACGCAAACGTATAACCCAATTGATCAACAAGACCAACCAGTTCAATCTCACAACCCGCAGGTATACGGAGGCCCAGGTCGCCGACGTCGAGGTCTCTGCCACGCACTACACCCTGCAAATCAACCTGGCCGACAGATTTGGCGATAACGGCATGATTTGCGCCATCATCTGCGAACGCCGCGCCTTGGAATGGGAAATCGATAGCTGGTTGATGAGCTGCCGGGTACTCAACCGTAAAGTAGAAGAAGCCATTTGCAATCGGATTGCCCGTGACGCTATCGCCGCAGGAGCAAACCACCTGGTGGGCATTTATCGCCCAACCCCGCGCAACAACATTGTGTCCAAACTCTATGCACAGTTGGGCTTCAGCCGTGTTGACAGCCCTGACGACCATCAAAGATGGGAACTGAAACTGGATCAGTTCAAACCATTCGACGTGCCCATGGATGAGTCAACATGATGTGGCCTTTTGCGTTCCCGCAAGAACTACGGTTAATTTTCCTGGCTGCGACCATTTAAGCTCACCGCTATGCTGCGATTTGCTTTAACAGGACAGGACAGTTTGGCGTTTGCGCAACTTTCTGGCGACTTTAATCCGCTGCATGTTGATGCCGTATCCGCGCGAAGGCTGCAATTCGGTGGCACGATATGCCATGGCGTACATATGGTGCTCAAGGCATTTGATCTCGCAACTGAAGCCGGGCTACTGGATGTGGCGCAAATAAGTTCGATCCACGCCGTGTTTGGCGGTTCTGTTCGTACCGCTAGCCAAGTCGAGGTAGACCTGGTTCGCGACGCCGATTCAGGTCGGGTTCGGATGGTGGCCTCCAGCGGGGGTAGGTCCGTGTTCACCGTAAGGATTGCCCTTTCGGTCGAACCTTCTGAAGCGCTTTGGCTGGGTGAATTGCCGCCGCCTGGGGATCCTGCACAAACGGTTGTCCCTTCGTGCCCGGAATTTCCAACAGATGCCACGAAAACGAGTCTGGCGGCAGAAGAGTTTCTGAGCCTAAACGCGGACTTGATGCATCAGTTATTGCCATCGCTGGCTAAGTGCCCGCACGGACCACAGATTGCAACCGACTTGCTTGCCACAACGCGCATCATCGGCATGAGGTGTCCCGGCCTGCATTCCATTTACTCTGAGTTCAAACTGCACCGTCGCGACGCTGAATTGTCAGCCCCCAACAACAAGATGCCGTATTCCATATTGCGAGCAGATTCCCGCTTTCGCAGTGTACGTTTGTCGGTCACTGGCAGCACATTGGTCGGCACGCTGGATGCTTTCTTCCGCGCGCCGCCAGTAGTGCAACCCTCGCTACGTGACCTTTCGGCGAAGGTAGAACCACTACGCTTCGCCGGGCAGAGAGCGCTAATTGTGGGCGGATCCCGTGGGTTGGGCGAACTGGTGGTGAAGATGCTGCTGGCGGGTGGTGCCAACGTGGCTCTAACCTACTTCAAAGGCAAGGTAGACGCCGAACGCATCCAGCAAGAGGCTTTGGCGCAGGGTTGCCAAGTCGGAATCTTTCAACTTAACGCCGCCGAATCTCTGAGCGACACCGCGGCTCAATATATTGGCAATTTGGAACTAACGCACCTGTATTATTTCGCCACCCAGCAAATTGCCAAGAATTCGGCTTCCGTCTGGAGCCCGAGCCTTTTTGAGGGCTTCTGTCAAGTGTATGTTCAGGGCTTCGCCTCAGTGGTGCAAGCAGCAGCAAAAAAATGTTCTGCGCCAAACCAGTTGCATGTGTTGTATCCATCTACTGTGTTTTTGGATCAACCCGAGAGTGGTTTTGCAGAATACCGCGCAGCAAAAGCGGCAGGCGAAGCTTTGTGCGACAGTCTGGCGACCAGCATGGGGTTGATTGTGAAAAAACCGAGGCTGCCACGTTTGCGAACCGATCAAAATAGCAGCTTTCTTGGGGTGGAAGGAGCGGATCCATTGCCTATCATGCTTCAACAGTTGGAATCAATTCAACCGTCTGGCGGAATGGCTTGAATGGCATGACAGGTCTCTAAATGAAGATTAGCCCCATCCAGGCAGAGCATTTGACCCATGTTGGTCAGTTTTTGCACGAAAACCTCAACAGCCGGTTTTCAGCAGAGCGATGGGTAAGTTCGTTGACCCATGCTTGGGCGACTGCAAGACCTAACTATGGCATGCAGTTGCGCGATGAAGATCGCCTGGTAGGGGTATTTTGCGCAATTTATTCAGATCAAGTGGTACAGGGACGACTTGAACATTTCTGCAATCCACATAGCTGGTGCGTGCTCGAGTCGCACAGACGGCATGGCATCGGATTGGTGCTGAACATTATCAAACAGCCGGGCTTCCACTACACTATGTTTACGCCGAATCCAAAGGTGGCTGAAGTGTTTTTGGGCTTGAAGTTCAAGAATCTGGATGATCGCCAGTATCGCTGCCTCAACGCCCCGGATTTTTCGGTTTTGCGTCGCAGCGCTTTTATTGAATCTACGCCCGAAGGTATTGCAACACGCTTGCGCGGACAGGACTTGATTGACTTCGAGGCACACCGCACCATCCCCTGGCTGAGTTTTGTGGCGTTCGGCGCGGGTGAAGAGGTTTGTTGGGTGATTTACAAACCGGCACGCTGGAAAAGATTGCCGGCCGCACGTATCATGTACGTTAGCAACCCAGACGCTTTTAACCGCCACAACGGGAAGCTGCGTAGACATCTCCTTCAGCAAAACGGCATGTTGACCATGAAGATAGAAGCGCGTTGGTTGTCGTCAGCGCCCAGTTTTTCCTGGAATGAGAAAAGAACCCAGCCGAAACTGTTTTTTAGCAAGACGCTCGATCAGGCACAGATTGTCGATTTGTATAGCGAGCTCATGTCGCTGGACGTCTAGAGCCGCCAATTCGACAACCGGCACAATTGAATTTGCCGCAATAAGAGAGTCGCACGTAAAAAGATTTTCAAGAGCGGCGCGGCGGCTATTTGTCTACTAACCAGGCGAGCAAGGCTTTCTGAGCTTCCGCCTTGGCATCTGGTTTCGAGAACGTGTGATCCGCGTCGGCAATGTCTTTTCGCGTGATGCGCGAACTAGACAACAAGCCTCTCCAATCCTTCGATACTTTAGTCACTTCATCGAACTCACGCGCGATCAGATCTCGGCCGCTCATAAGGAGCAACACCTTCCCGCCAAACCTTCGTAGACCCTCAGCAGTACGACTCGGAAGCGGCAAATGATCGAAACTGTCGGCGTCAAGTTTTCCCGTTTTGGCGCGGGTTGACTTTCGCCCCCGCATAAACGTGGTGAACACTTTTACGAATGACGCCAAGGATGCGCCCAATTTGAATTCGCCCGACCAAACACTGAGCCAAAATCGACGCGAACGCAGGCGATTCAAATAGTAGTGCTTGAGAATAGCCTCCGCCTGTACGCCAGGGGTTCGCACCCAGGGATTCGCCAGAGCAATGCGTCCGACTCGTGAGTCTTGGCCCGCATAAAACAAAATTCCGCTGGCGGACTCACATTCACCAAAAAGCCCAACTTCTTGCACGCTGGGCTCGAGGCGCAGGAACTCATCAATTGCCGCCCGAATGTCGAGCCCCGAATGCTCAAACCCCAAGTATTCGCCGCTACTATCGCCCATCCCCCGCAAATCAAAACGCATTACCGGGTAACCATTGGACGCAAACATTCGCGCCATCGAGACAAATTGACGATGCGCTCCGACACGGTACTGCGGCCCACCCGCCACCACAATCACAACGCCGATTCTTGCATCTGAACGACCTCGGTGGACAATTCCCGCAAGTTGCGCATCGACACAAGGGAACGATACGGGGTACACCGAAGAAGTCAAATTCTCTTTAGGTGGTTCGAACGTATGACCCAATTTGGGAAGAGGAATGGTTATTGGTGACGGCCAAGCCTTAACAGCGACACTTGAAGCATCTATCAACGAAATTGCCACCGCCCGCTCATGAACTACCCAAAACTGGGGACCAACTACCTGTGAGATCGAGACTGGGACGCCCTTGGATCGCCAGCTTTCCGCCAATAACGCATTGGCGCGAGGCACCAGGGACTCCGCGTTGGCGCCAACCTCAAGCCAAGAAATAGTCTTATCGATAAGTTGCTCAGGTGGCGGCATCTCCAGGCTGTCCAGCTGTATTGCTAACCTGGAACCGACCTTGTAGCCGGATGTTTCAACAACCAAGCCATCGGCAGACTGTTGCCGCAACGCTTGCGTGGATTTGACTCCGTCAGGCAAAGCCATCTCCGACGCAATTCGGATACGCAGGAATTGGGTCCAGTAGGACTTCCCATTTATCACGGGCATCCACAACAGCAGCTGGTGGATGCCTCGGTCCTGTGCAGCTAGATGCGCCGCCATCAAGGCCCCTAATCGCACACCCCAAATAGCCTGGCAGCCATTTCCGTGCATCCGCAGCCAGTCGATGCCGCAGCGCAGATCGCCAAGCCAATTCTCCCAGTCGCCTTCATGGAATTCTCCCGGACTATCGCCAGTGCCATGCATATCAAGCACTAATGTTCCCATTCCTGCGGAGGCCAAAGCTTCTGCCTGCTTCGTCACCATAGAACGACAGCGATTCATTTCCTCGGCAAATGCCGGCGCCAAGAGTATGTCCCCAATTGGCGATACTTGTTCATCTGGTGGATGGTAGTACCCGATGAGGTCGCCGCTTACACCTTGTAGGACAATTGGACGCATTCTTGATCGCGTTGATGAGTAAGGCATGAGAGCAGTGGGTACTGAGTGAAATTCGGAGTTTCAAGGAAAATCATTATCGCGTTGTGATGAGTGCTCGATGGATGGCCTCCGCCCATAATGCCGACGCCCGCTCTAGCCCGGCCTCTGAAAAATGGCATTCATCAGATCTCCAAGGCAGGCCATTGAGCGCATCAGTATCTGGTCCTTCACGGAATTGCTGCCCTTCCGCTACTAATGCCGCAATTGCCCTTCTTATCGGCTCATAGGGCAAGGTACGGCACACCGTGGAGCGTGCAAGCATCCATACTGTGGACGGTTTCAGCCCAACGGAACGCACTAACTGTCGCATCCCAACCATGTAACTCTCTTCGGTAACGTGAAATCGCGCGTCCGCCTCACCTTGCTGCCACAGAACGAGCGCTGGAGGCAATCCATTTGCATTCATCTGTGCCAGTTGTTGCCTTAACCTTTTGTGCAATTCGCCGTCTAACAAATTCCAGTCCCCCAAAGAGGTTGCGTCCACTGCAAGCAGGGATATCACGATTGGACTGGACTGGCCGACAGCGGTCAATTGCCGCGGAAGCCGCGACCAAATACTTCCGCCGGAGCCGGTGCCTCCCGGCAAGGGATCGTTAGCCAAAAAACATTTTCCGTCAGTGAAAATTGTGATCGGAGGATCTTTGCTAACGGCAATTGCGCCATGGTTTGCCGCATTGGATTGCCCGAGAGCAAGCACAACCATTGGTCGCCTGGCCACAACGTCAGCGCAAGAAACTTCCGGCTCGTGGGTCGCTCGAACTATTTGCCCCAGCCTCTTGGAAAGGTGCCCTTCGGTTTTCTGAAAAATCGGCCCGAACCAGACCCACACTATCGCGAATGCAGCAGTGCCAATCAAAACCAAAATAAAATATCGACCGCGCACGGCTATCTGGCAGGAGAATCCCGACGACGATAAGAATCTCGTATCCATCGCATTGCGGGCTTTTCAACCAGCTTGGCAACCACCGTCGACAAAACCAGACTGACCAATAATGCGCCAACAACTGTGATATCCATCGACGCCCCGAACGACAGCATTTTCAATTGAACGGCCCACCCTATGTTTTCGTGCAGCAGGTAAAGTGGATAGGAAATAGTGCCCAACCATACTAGCGGACTAAATTTGAGTATGGGCACATACCCATTCGCTGCGAAATAAACGCTAGAGGCAAATACAACAGCTAGAAATGCGGCCTGGTTAGATTCACAAACGAAGAGAACGCCGACAGCCAAAATGGATGTCGCAAGTGGCCATCGCCAACTGCCACATCTCTGTCGATTCGATACCTGATAGACGGCAATACCCAGCGCGAACCAAGGAATGTATTGCAGTATCAATATTCGATAAAGCAACCAAGGTAGGCTGACCGCGTACCACTGCTCAGCCAAAAAATAGACCAATCTGCCAAGCAGCAGGCCAAACAACAAAAGATGTACTTTATTTAAGGCGCCGAGTCTGTACAACGCAAACATTGCAAAATAAAATAAAAGCTCGACCTCCAGCGTCCAGTAGACACCATCAACGTGGGGAACTCGAAAAAGCCCGTGAATCATGATCATGTTAGCTACGGCGCTACCCAAGCCAACCAGCTTTCCAGGCAGTCCCAGAATGTGACAAACTGCAAACGTCAGAAAAATTGCCGCCCAATAGGCTGGAAATAGCCGGCTAAACCTCGACACCACGAAATCCATAGGATGCAAAGTCTTGTCCAGCGTCATAAAAATGACAAAGCCACTGATGACGAAGAACAAGTTGACGCCATAGTGACCATGCAAAAACGAATAAGCGGGCATGCCGCCACCCGGATATAAGTCCTGAAATTTGGAGGTGAAGTGGAATAGCACCACCGAGATTGCGGCAAGCCCCCGCAACGCGTCAACTTCAATTAGACGGACGGCTCGATCAGTGGATTTGAGGCTTCCAATCAAATTAGACTCTCACATTTTTACCAAGAAATTGACGCACCAAAGAAGAGAATCCACTGAGCTCCGCGTCAAACTCTATGTCACTCAGATTTTCACCGTCTAGTAAGCGCGGCAATTCCATTGGATTGGAATGTTGGCTCACAAGCCCAAGGCGGGTGGTAGTCGCGCTTTGGACACCCATATCCTTCAAGACTTCAAATTGATCCGCACGATACTCTCCGCTTGGGTAACACAAATGTGGCGCAGATCGGCCACTAATCCGCTCAATAATGGCTCGATTGGTATCTATCTCGTTGGCAAGATCGGCATTGTTCGACGGCACGCGATGCCTATGGGTGTGCAATTGCAAATCAAGGCCTTGTCTGCACAGTGCTGCCAACTCTCCTGGCGACGAAAGTCCGAATAGCCGCCCATCTTCACACCTCAAATCAATATCATGCAATAGAGCGGTCGCCATCAGATCTTCAAAGTTGGATTTATCATCTTTGTTCGGCGTCGGCAACGACAGTCCTTTCCATCTGAGATAGCTTCGCAATACGTTGAGGACAGGACGTCCATGAACGGCATAGTAGGTGGTCAAATACAAAGTAGTGGGCCAGCCACGCTCAGCCAGCGCCGGTGCTGCAAATCTCACAAATCCAGTCCATCCGTCATCTACGGTAATGACCAGCAAATTCTGGATCGACTCATTTGCTTTCAAGCGTCTTACAATTTCGCTCAATGAAACTATTGAGAATCCAAACGCCTCGATCTGGCTGAGTCTCGCGCGAAAGGTTTGGTGGCGCATGAAAAGCTGAGGCGCAAACTCATGTTCATCCTTGTATGAAAACCCGTGGTAACAGAGTATTCGCGCTTTGTTTCGAGTCAGATGTCTCGAAATGGCAAAAACACCTATTGCCCTTAAACCGCGCAATATCAAAACTTTAATCTGCTGCTTCAATTTAAGCTCTAGCGATTTCCAGCCAAGGCCTCAACGGCAAATCCATTCTGGCGCATCCAATATAGTCTGGTATCAGGTTCAACTCAATGAGAGTTGGTCCCTCAGGCCCAATCGCAATATCCAAACCGGCCAAACGCATGTGTGGAAAACTGGAAACGCCTTGAACAGCCAAATTCCGCGAGTCTACCCAAAAGGGAATTTTCATTCCCACCAAAACCGTACCAGATTCTGGATGAACATCCAAACTTCGACCTGGGTTCGCTGGATCGTAAGCCTCTAGAACCACGCCAGACTGCGGATCCACACGACAGGTTATTCCTCCGCTGGTTGCATTATCAACTTCGCTACCTTTCTGGCCGATACGTAAATATGCGCCCAGTACATGCCACTCTCTACCATCGTGGGCGACCCAAATACGGATGGTATTAACGGAACTCGGGTTGAGTGCCGCAAGATCTGCGTGCTGATGAAGGTATTCCTCAACAATAAAGCCGTCAGAGTCTTCTGGCATCCCGTCCCACCATTGCGAAACTGACAGTTCGCTTCCGGGACGTCTGCCAACAAGCTGAAGGTGATTGGACTTTCCTTCGACGACGTCATATGAAGCGAACCCATGCCCGCCCCAGCCCTCAACCAATTTAAAGCAAACGCGCTTTTTTACGTAAAGTTTGAGGACTTCTTCAAGCTGACCGCCCGTTGTGACTGGACGTCCATCGCGGTCGCGCCCTCTTGTACGGTGAATGTAGGCGATGAACCTTGGCGTCGGCAATGCCATCAATGCCAAGACTGACTTTTCAACCAGTTTGTGTTGTGACGCCTTTTGATAGGCTTCCGGATTCATTGTGCGTATCAGCGCTAGGTACTCGGCACGATTGACATGCCTCAATTTTTCGGCAAACCGGATTGACTGGCGACCCCAGCGTGCCTGAAGATAGTAGCGGGGGCCAATATTCCTGCGCACAAACAACGCAAACATTTCGACAATTTGACGGGATCGCGGTAGTTGCGGCTCCCTTGTGGATTCAGACCAGTAGTTGCGAATTTCCCTGGCTAGCTCAATTATTTTCATTCGCGCAATTCAAACAAGGAACTCAATTTGGAAAAGTCCAAGACTACTCGCTGCCGAGTCAACCATATCAAATACACCGCGACTAATTACCTTTTATCAACATTGGGTACAGCCGTCTGAGGGGCACCTTTTTCTGGACTGGACATTTTGGACTCAATGGCACTGTCGTTCTTTTCCGCTTCAGATGGCATGACCTTCCATTCATTTCGCTCTTCCAGCAGTTTTTGCAATTCAGGACGCGTAAAACCCAATTTCTGCGCAATATGGGCATACTTCAGCGCTGACGGGTAATCGCCGAGTTCAAAATAAGAAATACCAATATTGAACACGGAAAACCCATTATCTCCGGCAAATTCAGCAGCGCGAGCCAATTGCTCCTTTGCTTGCTCCAACCTTTGGGTGCGTCCAAGATACCCGGCAAACAACACACGAACGATCGTGTCATTCGGTGCAAACCTGACTGCCCGGTCAAACCAGCAGTCTATCGATCTTGACGTACCTGGAGGATGACCAGATTTGTGACGTTCACCCCACTTCACCATCGCGATCAACGCCCTGTGGTGATTGGGAAAGGCGTGAAGGGTATAACTAATGTCTCCGCTAGGATACCGGGACGATTGAGCTCTAATCAACATTTCAACTTCTGGCGCAAAGTGGTACTGCTCTACAACGCCCAACTTATCCTTGTCTTTTCGGTAATCGTAAGGCCCGTAGTGGTTGCGCAACGACCCGCAAACTGAGTCAGAAGCGCCTCCTGGCGTCTGAGCTGCAACGCCAGCCAAAATTCCCATAGACAGAACGCCTACCAGCAAACCCTTTGAGAATGACCGAGGTGAAAAGAAAGCTAGCCTCCGCATTGCGCAAAGCCACCCGGTCAACGCGTTGCAAAAGGAGGATTTCATCTGGATCACCATTCAGAAGATACGTGCATTTTAGCCGCCCCGAGTCCGCTTCTTCACCAATTCGAACAGATACGTTTCGGCGCCTTGAGGGCATCCCCAAAGGCGCCACATCAACAATATTGCCAGGGAATATGTCGAAACACCAATCAGTATTTTCAAAATAAACACCATGAAAATCGGGAATGAGTTCTGCAAGGGGCCAGCCCAAAAAATCGCCAGCGCCATAAGTAAAGCTCCAAGAACTGGACGCACCGTGTTGGCCATGAGTTCAGACAGTTTCAGCGCCGGGAACAAATGAACCAGGGTCGCAGCAAAGAGAGCGGCACCACCGACTGCCACGCCCAACCTCAAGTAAGCAACCCCCATCGCGCCCGCTGCCGGGAAAACCATGAAAGCCAATGCTAGAAACGCAAGTGCTTGACACCATACATAGACCGCGACCGCGCGCGTAAATCCGAGCGTGATCAGCAAAAAATTGCCGCTCGAAAAGAAGGATGAAATAAGCCCCACCAGGGCCAAAACCTGAAGAAACCCAACGGTCGACGCCCATTTGTCACCTAAAAATAGGCCTACGGCTTCTGTCGCCACCATTGCCAGTCCGACTGAAGCCGGAACAGCCACGAGAAGTTGAACACCTTGAGCCAACAAATAGGCCCGCTTCAGCTTCGCAATATCATGCTTGAGTGAAACGAAAGCAGGGAACAGAACTTTGTTCAATGGCATCAGGAGTTCAGTTGATGGCATGACGGCCATATCTCCAGCAAGTGAGTACCCCCCCATCACCTGCGCATTCTCGCGGCCACCGACTACCAATCGGTGAGACATATTGGCAAAGTAGTCCCCCAAGGCACGCACAAACATCCACTGCGAGAATCCAAATATCTCTCGGAATTTCTCCAACGAAAGTGAGGGACGCATAGGGTGCATCACGTAGCTTGCTGCAACTCCCGCAATTCGTTGTGCGACAGTTCCAATGACCAGCGCCCAATAGGATTCCAAGAGCCATGCAGCAACCAAGGTTACGATAAATCCCGTAAACCTTCGGGTAAAGACAAAAATGAAATCCTGACCGAACTTCATTTCCTTTTGAAAGGTCACTATTCCAATGTTTTCCAATCCTGCGATCATGAGGCTGGCGCCCAGTACGCGAATGACATCCACCACGCGCTCATCCCGAAAGTAAATCGCCGCAAAGGGAGCCACTGCGATAAGCAGCATTGCTGCAACGCTGGATTCGAGCAGCCTTAGAGTTTGCGCAGTATTGAAGTGCCCCGGGCCAGGCGCCGGGTTTTGAATTAGTGCCGCATGTACTGAAAAATCGAAGAACACGTCAGCCAGGTAAATCACCAGAGAGGCCATTGCTATCAGCCCAAAATCTTCGGGGATCAAGACCCTTGCGAGCACCAATGTAGAAATTATTCCAATAAACCGGTCGAGCCACCGCATACCTACAATGAAAAAGGCGCCGCGAACAACACCTTTCATAACCGTGTGGGCTTTCGCCACCTCACCAAATCTGCCACAAATGCCTTCAAGGCTAGCCAGTAGAGTCTCCTGTCCCCACCGTACAACAAGTCTGCCTTTGAAAATGGGTCAAGAAATCGCAGAAAAAACCCTGCGATCGATCGCATCTTTCGAGTCTTGGCCAATTCTGGGTCTCGCAACACCGAAACAAGATAGCTAAATTCGTGCGGGATGGCACTTCGACAGACGACCTCCCGCTTTGGCGGCGCCAAATCCGTCGCGACAACACCCAAAACGGCATCAACCTGCATTCGGGGAAAGTCCTTGCCTGCATACAAGTCGAGGTGCAAGTAGGCCCAATATCGCGCGTTGATCTCTACAAACCAAAAGTCGCCAGTAGTTTCGTGCCACAAATACTCCATATAAGCGACGCCTTCCCACTCGAGACTTTGGCATTTCAACTTGGCATCTGCCAGCAATGCCTCATTCCAGAAGGTACGCCTAAGGCACGTTGTTCCCGCACGATGCGGATAGGTGTGCAAGGCAAGCGCCATACTCTGCGCCTTAATTTCTCCGTGATGACGCCATAAACTGACGCAAACCTTTTCTCCCTGGACGCCAACCTGCCACAACAATTGCCGGTATCGTTCTCTTTGCTTTTGAAAACAACTTACCAATTCGTCGTAGCTGTCACACCGTGCTACAAAGGCTTGCGTGTGTCCGACGCCCAGCCCTGCATCACCTTTTACAAAATAGGGAGGTGATTTACCTGCCAACTGAAGCGCGTTGGGCAGTGGTTCACCGCTTTTTACAACTCCGCCAGGAGGTAGATGCACCCGAGTTTGGGGGGCAGCCTCCAATATTGCCTGCGTAGCTACTTTGCTCATGCAGCGGGACCAAACTGCCAGCGGCATGGCGTTTGGAATCAGAGGCGATATTTGATCGTATATGGATGCAATCGCGTGCAAAAAGGCTTCGCTCGGCACGACCACAGATATGTTTTCCACTTGCACATAATTGGACAGCCAAGGCAGAAAGTCCCGATGTCCGTATTTCGGATGCGTTTGACTGTGTGTGGCGTACTTTGAATGAAGTCCCAAAGCATCTGCATGCTCCGCAACTGCATGAACACAGTATCCCGCCATTCCCAAAGACCGGATCACGCCAATCATGCCCATGGCCTGACTTTCGACAACCAGTACATTGGTGTTAGCGCGTTGATTTGCGAGGGTCATTTCAATCTATTTGGGTCGTAACTCACGAGCGAAGGAAAGTGTCCTCTTTGCAGAACAGGTTTAACGACCCACATTGAATCGGAACACTTTATCCCACACAAGGCCCCGTGACGCACGCGACATCTACACCTTAAAGTGTCGCTCATTAAACCAAGGCCGAAAGCCCCGTTGGCAAGCGACCTGCAAAAGGTCTACATCACTCGTTGAATTTGCCTCAACCAAGATAGGCCCACGGTCTGTAATTCCCACATCCCAACCAATTATCTTGAGCAACAACAGGCTCTTGTGAGCTTGTTTGACAAGCTCAAGCGTTTCTTGCCAATATGGAACCTCACGGCCGTCGATGGTTACACCCCTTGAAGGGTGGTTTGTATAACTCTTCATTACCGGCCAATCCAAACGTGTCGATCCTCGTGCATTGCCGAGCCGACCTGTATCCAACTGGACGGCAGCGACCAAATTACCGCTGCGCCCATGCGAGAAATTGTCGGCTACCCCAGAACCACAGGTAATGCGCAGGCAGGCACACATGACCTGGGGCTTCCCTTCTTCCATAAAGGTAACAACGCGAACTGTGCCCAAACCACCGGCCATATAGTCCAACATGTCGGCGTGGTTTGCAGCTACTGGCTGAATCAACCAGCCACTCTCCTCTTTAATTTGCGCCTGGCAATAATCGAAAAATTCTGCCAAGGTCAACTGGACTTCTTCGATCTTGTAGGCATCCCCCGTTCGTCTTGCAACAAATGCATTGCGCCCGTGGGAGCCGTCGATCAGTTTGAAGAAAAGTGACTGACCATGCAATTCAAACAGACTCGCCAAGGCATCTGGGCTACCTATAAATGGAACTCCATATTTCTGAATGTCCGGCTTGTGTGACATCAGACCTACAACAGGAATTGTGGGTATCTTGTGTCTTTCACAGTGATTGAAAAAAGCTAACTTGTTATCCGCAACCAGGCGTGCCTCAAGAGAACTCGCGGCCCGTTGAACAAGCTTGAATGGTTCATCAATGATGTAGTCGGGCCAATTTCTCTCGTCGACGTAGCGCAGGTCGAAAAGAGAGTAAAGACGCGCGCCAATGCCGTACTTGAATCTCGCCTTCCAGATTCTCCACGCTTGTGTCGTGTAATCGAAAGATTCTTCGTGCCTGGCCGAGTACCTTATTGCGTTGGCGTAATCCGAAATTCGATCTGCAATATTAAGTGGTGTCATTCATTTCTTGAACAAGGCGGGGAATGCAGAGTTAGCCAATTTTGGCTTGACTCTAGCGCACCCTATTGATTTTCAAACTATACGGCGCGTTTCCGAGAATTCCCTGCAATCTCGCAGTTACGCCCAATATCCTAAGACGCAAATGCTGAGGCGAATGCAATCAATTCACTGTATAACTTACCGTCAACTTTGGTCGCAAGTTTATATCCGTCACAAAGTTGCGGGTGTAAAAGCTCTTTTGATTGATATTGTCCCCAGCTGATCGTTTAATGCGCCAACCGAAATTGGTGGCACCCACATTCTGCATGGCCGAGAGCCCAGTGGTGACGTCAATCTCCAGCCACTGGCCAGCACTCGACCCCACAGTTCCCGCGCCATCTGAGAACACCGCGAAATCCGTACCTGAACCAGCGCCGCCCAGTAACTGCCAATTTGTGCCGACACGGCAACGTTGCCAAGTAACCTCTGTCTCCACCCAATCGCACAAAATCCGGTTCGCCGTAAAGGTTGCACCGTAACTGCTTGACTTATAAATCGCAAGCTTCGCAGACGATACAACAGCGTTATCTGGAACGGGGCCACCTTCGCGGTTGAAGATCGCGAATCGAACCATCGGGGTAGAGTAGGCTCCCTCTTCAATCATTGAGACTTTCGCGCCCAAAGAGACGGTTGGCCAATAACTGTACAGGTAGGCATCACGTGTGCCTGTATAGCCGTTCAATCCATCCTGCAAGATGGCCACTGTGGCGCCCCCACCCCCAGCGAAAACCTGTACGTTCGCTATATTGGATATCGTGACATTGCCTGCTTGGTCAGTCACTCTCGCCGTCAAACTATGCACACCCAAGTTCGCATCTGTCACTGACCACTGCCAAGGTGCAGCGTTCAAGGTGGCAAGAACCGTCGCCCCATCCAAGAACTCAACCGAAGCAATCTGCCCCTCCGGATCAGCCGGATTGGCCAACAGGTCAATAGCCTGACCGATTTGAAAAGTCTGCCCGTTCGTCGGGGACAGAAGTGAAATCGTCGGAGGCTGGTTGACCGCATTGACCTGGATAGAAACGCTGGCCGAGGTTGCGACACCTCCTGCGTTGTCTGTAACTACGCCCGTCAAAGAGTGACCTCCCACGCTGGCACCAACCCAAGAAAATTGCCATGGCGCTTGTGTGGTCGTACCAATCAAGGTCGCGCCATCGAAAAAATCAACTTTCGCGATGAACCCATCACTATCGATAGGCACTGCTGCGATTACGATCGGCTGCCCTTGGTTGAAGGTCTGACCAGGCTGAGGTGATGAAATAGTAAGCGAAGGCGGGACATTGACCGAGCTCACCGAAACATTCACGGACAGCGACGTGGTTGAAGCGCCCGAGTTGTCAGTCGCCACGGCGTATATCGTATGGGCACCCAGCGCCGCACCGCTCCAGGTTAACTGCCACGGCGATTGCGTCACCGTTCCTATGGGGGTTACACCGTCATAAAAGTCCACCTTAACGACGCTGCCATCCAAATCGTTGGTGTTTGCCGCAACATTGATCGCAGAACCCACGACAAAGTTTTGCCCCGCCACCGGGCTCGACAACGAGACACTTGGCGGAATGTTGCCACCGCCTCCCTGAGCTTGCCAACCAACGGGTTTAAAGAGCCAAATGTTGCCCATAGTGCTATCTTGCAGCGCCATAAAAGCATCGATATTGGGGATGTACTTCCATTTTCCCAACACCCCCGTGCTGGCCGCCGTCGTGGCCGTAGGGACACTGCCACCCGGTAATGCCACCTTTTGCAAAACCCAGCCACTGGCCGACACGGCAGAGGGCGGCGTCAACATCCATAGCTCAGTTCCACCACACCACAGGAAGTATTTCCGCCGGACAGGATCGAAGTCGAAACCACACTTTTTAATGTCGATGGCACCACTGGCCAGTTTGGACGCCAACTCGCCACCCGCCTCCGAGTAGATGATTTTCGTGAGTAAATTGGTGTCACCTAAAGTGCCATTGAGGTTCCACATGCGAAATGGACCCGACGCAGAACCCAGGCGAAGGAAAAGTTTTTGTACGGGATCAAAGGCACAGGCGGTTTGCCCCTCCAATGTGGTCACGCCGCCGACCTTTACGATGCTGTCCAACGCGGGGTTGGTGACGTCATTGATGACGTATTTGACGAGCTGCGAAGAGGTACCACCGCCATAACGCGTACCGACATAGACGATGTCCTTTCCCCCTTCGATAGTTTGCGCCGTGCACCCCTCCAAGTGATCCATCGGCGCCAAGGAGCCACCGACATTCAACATGAGGTCGCGGTTTTGCCACATTTGCCCACCCGTAACGCCCGGATAGGGCGCAACACGTTGTACGTGCGAGCCAGTCGTGCCGCCCACTTTATTGGGGTCGGCTTTGGCTGGGTCCCAAACGTAGGGACCCGTTTTTCGGGAAGTGCCGTTACCGGCGTCGCGCAAGTAAACCGAACCGTTTTGGTACGCCGCGCCACCAAACGTTATAAACCTGTCCAGCACCGGCAAAAACACGTTGTTGTCGTACGTATGCGCGGCAACCGGAGCGTTGTCTGGCCCATCAACGGCGCGCCAGTTTCCCAGTCCATCCTTATTGATCTGGCTCGGAAGAGACGCCCGCTCCCATACACGCGTCGCGCCGCGCCACCGATAGATCTCGTTGCCCGCGTAGTTGGCGTGTCCGCCGCCATAAATAATCAGGTCACCCCGATTGGCATCCCACGCGAAACCCGACCAGGCGCCAATGATGGCTCGCGGAAGGCCAACTCCACCGCCATGGGACTCAAGCGGGCGCTGGGCCTCGGGCGTCCAGACGCTTTGAAACTGATTGAGGGTGGCGTTGACCCAACTGCCTTCGGGAATGGTGGCTAACAAACCATTGAGTCCCGGAAGCAAAGCATCCACACGGCCCGGTCCACCCAGAAAAGCCGCGCCATCACCGACCACCGCACTTTTTGCGCTTTTTTTCGGAATACTGAAACCATCTGACTGGCTGGCCAATTTATTGGGATCTGTGACGGCAGCGCCATCGGGCTCGACCATCGTAAAAGTCAACGGACCGGTCGTGCTTTGACCCGTCGCGTCAAGCACGCGAACTGTCACTGCAAACTGGCCAACTTGCGTGGGAACGCCCTGAAAGACTCCCGTCGCGGGGTCTAGGCTCAAGCCTGGTGGCAGTTCGCCACTGGTAATTTGGAACTGATAGGGGGCCACGCCTCCGTCGAAGGGCACAACAGCGCGATAGGCTTCGCCCATCCAACCGATCGGGGCGGCATTCAAATCAAGACGAAGCGCTCCATTGCGCAAACTGGCGGGCGTTTGCACGACGCCGGCGTCAGACGAGGGCCCACTTGCACCGCCACAACCCACCAAGGACACAGCCAACAGACCGCCCAACAAGATCGGAGCTGTCCAATGAGTTGCCAAAGCGAATCTGGAAAATTTGAGTAGCGAGAATGCCATTTGTCCCTCTGAACAAGCCGCTGTGCGCAACCTGTAAAACACAAAGCTGAGTTTCAGCATTCAAAAGATTAACGTGAACCTCGCTGCAAGATTCGCGCCACCCCCTTAAGTACTTGATTTATAAGTAAAAATTGCCGAATTTCAAATCACATTGGAAAATTTGTAAGAAAACCCGACACTGCATGAAAGCAGGGCATGTACGCGACTTAAACCCGGCCTGCGAATAACGCAACTCGATCAGACCCGAAAACCAGGTTTGTGCTGCCGCAGCCATTGCTCCAGCATCATCAGAATCCAAACCATTTCGCCGAAGTACCCCGGATGTTCTGCCAGGCGCACGCCAAGCAAGGACTGAACGAAATCCTGGCGGACAACGCCGCGCGCAACCAGGCTCTGTAGAGACTCGGTCGCCAGGGCCTTTAGCGGAGCATTGTTATTGGCCCACACGCCAAACGGCAGGCCGAAACCTTGCTTTTTCTTGGTGATGATTTCGTCTGGCAAAAACCCGGTGAGCGCTTCCTTGAAAAACCAGCGCAACTTCGCGCCCTTGAGTTTGTACGCAGACGGCAGGCGTTGCGAGAAGGCAACCAGTTGGTCGTTCAACAGCGGGAAACCCACGGCGATGCCAGCCAGACTGGTCGCCCCTACAACTTTGGGCAGATCACTCTCGGCAAGCGTGAAGCGCCAGTCAAATGTCAACTCCTGGTTCAGCAAACTGGCACCCGCTGCAGCCTGCCAAACATCGCGCTGCAAAGCCAGTGGCGTCGCCACATCAACCTGCGCCATCATGGCGGGCGTCAGCACCTCGGCGGGGCCCAAACGCATGATGAGGTTGTACATCTGCAAGCGGTCGGGCATGGGCACACGGGCTTGCTCGACGTAGCTGCCCGCTTTGCTCAAGATTGGCACTGCGGCTGCAGCGCGGCTCAACAGCACGGGCTCCATCAGGCCTTTTTGCAAAAAACCGGGCACATGGTCGTACCAACCAAACAAGCGTTGCTTGGCATACCGCGAGTTGCCACCAAACAATTCGTCGCCCCCATCGCCTGCCAGCAGTTTGGTAACGCCGTCGTCACGCGCCATGAGGGCGCAGTAATAAGCGGGCAAAGCGGACGAATTTCCAAAGGGCTGGTCAAAATGGGCGGCCACTTTGGGGATACTTTGCACCAGATCCGCCGGGGTGACATAGTACTCATGGTGGTCGGTCTTGAAATGTTTCGCCGCGATGCGGGCAAACTCCATTTCGTCGTAACCTTGCGCGTCAAAACCGATGGAATAGGTTGAGACAGTTTTGCCACTGGCCAGCGCCGCCATGCCGGCCACAGTGGAGCTGTCGGTGCCGCCACTTAAAAAACAGGCTGGTTTGCCGTCATCCAATTGATTTGCCGCTCCGTCTTGCAGCAATTGGCGGAACCGCGCCTTGAGCGCCTCGAATGACGGGTTTGACGGCTCTTCAAATTTTGGCGTCCAGTAAGGCCGCACGACAATCTCGCCATTTTCAAACAGGGCAAAGTGCCCCGCCGGCAACCTGTAGATACCTTTGAAAATCGTACGCGGCGATGGAATGACATGGAAATACAGGTAATCAAAAATAGCCTGCGGGTCAATGTCAGCGCCTGCATCGGGACGGCTGCCGGCTAAGCCGTCGGCCAAGGCCAGGGCGCTAGATGCAAATCGAAGTTGTCCATCCTGTACGCTGTAACACAATCCGCGCACCGAGAAACGGTCCACGGCAAGGAAGCCGCGCCCAGCCGCGTCGGTGAAGCCCACCGCAAAATCACCCGAGACGCCTTGGGCGGCCGAGTGCGGGTTGAGCTGCACCGCTTCTTGCCACGCCGCAAGCGGCCCCTGGCTTGCGGCGATGCCCGCGAGTCGTGGGTCAGAAAAGCGGGGTTGACCGGTGATCAAAGTCGTAGAGTTGCCTGGCATGTCAAATTTTCTTATTCCATCGCGCCACCTTTTAGGAGCTGGCGCAGTCGGGTCATGGTTGCGGTGACCAATTAGCGGGAAGGCCATCAAAAAACCAGGCCATGCGTTCGAATTGTCACGTCAAATTTTGATCATGCCAAACTTTGCATCGCCCCCGGATTATGCTTGCTGGGACGGATTCGTCTGCTACTGCGCGGGTGGGCATATTCGCGCACGGGGGCCAGGGAGACGCCGTCGATGGGGTCAAACGCCACCACACGGCCTGTCAGCGCCGAGCTGGCCTTCAAGCGCAGGTCGCGTTGCGCCAGGTCTGCAAAATCCCCGGCAATGGCGTGCAAGTTGTTGCGCAAGTCACCAGGGCCTGCAGTTTCCAACTCGCCAGGGCCTACCAGCAAATTGTTGACCGCGAGGATTTGCGCGCCATGTGGCGCGACCCGTAGAAATTGCCCAGTTTGAAATCCGTTGACCAGCGTGTTGTGAACCAGATAGAGGGCATTGCGGGGCCGCCGATAACCTTCCGCACCAAAAGAAATCAAGAACGGATTGTCCGTTTGCGCGCCTTGCTCGATGATGTTGCCCATCACCTGCGCGATGCCGCCATTGGGGAACTCCAGCTCGTAGCTGGCCGTGCCGCCAGCCTCGTCAGTAAGCCGGTTGTAGAAAATCTGGTTCATTGCAGCTCGGGACTTCAGCAGATGACCAATGTGTGCATGGTGCAAATAACTGCCGCTGATGCGCAGCCGACCGATGGCGCCCACATATAAATTGTGGTTGTGCCCATCGGGGCGCATGTTGTACGCAAACTCGCAGTTCTCGATGTCCAGCGAGGCGCTGCCATCATTGCCCGTGAGCAGGCCCATCTCGTTTCGGGTAAACGTGCAGTCTCGCACCGTCAGCCATCCCCTTTCAAAACGGATGCCTGCACCGTTGCGGCTGGGAACGGCACAACCTTCAAAATCAAAACCCTGCACCGACA
>JANOXL010000328.1:0-1619 GCA_031418395.1 Rhodoferax sp.
GCCACGATCAATGGCCGCTTCACGGCGGCTGAGGCCCTGGGGCATCGTGAATTTGTGATGACCCGTTTGTTCGAGAGTGCCTGATGACGGGTGGCGTCCGCCTTGCGCCAGCTGCATTTTCTGCGGCTGACGCGCTGGCCGCGCCACGCAGCGGGGTGCTGCTCTAGATCTGGGCCAAGCAGATTGCCTGAAATGGCGGGTCAATGACCTTGAACCTTATCGGGGATTGACCTGCCGCAGATTCCTTGCGGTCAGGGGAGGGAAACGACCTTGTGGTCACGGGATCGAAACGACCTTCTGGTCGATAGCCCCAAACACCGACATCCCATCCCGCCCCTTGACCTCAATCCGGATGGTGTCGCCAAACTTCATGTAATCCGTTTTCGGTTCGCCGTCCAGAATAGTCTCGATCGCGCGTTTTTCGGCGATGCAGCTGTAACCCTTGGGCCAGTCCTTGCGTCCATCGACTTCCGTGCCCTTGTTGCTCACCGTGCCGGCGCCGATGATGCTGCCGGCGCGCACATTGCGCGTTTTGCACAGGTGGGTGATCAGTTGGCCGAAGTGGAAGGTCATGTCGGTGCCCGCATCGCAGCGGCCTACAGTGCGGCCATTCCACTGGCTTTGTACGGTCAGGTGCATGCGGCCCTGCTGCCAGGCGCTGGCTTCACCATCCCGCCGAGCGCCTGTTTCGCCTGCTGGGCCTGCGCTGAATTCATCCAGCGTCACCGCCACCGGGCTGAACGCCGTGGCGGGTTTGCTTTGCAAAAAGCCGAAGTTTTTGGCCAATTCGTCGGGTACCAGGTGGCGCAGGCTCCAGTCGTTGGCCAGCATGACCAGGCGGATGCCATCCAGCGCGCGCGCAGGCGTGCATTGCATCGGCACGTCGCCCGAGATGACGACGACCTCGGCTTCAAAATCAATGCCCCAGGCCTCGTTGGCGAAAGGCGCGTCTTGCGTCGGGCCCAGAAAATCGTCGCTGCCGCCCTGGTACATCAAGGGTTCGGTGTAGTAGTTGGCCGGCACGGGGGCGTGCCGCGCCAGGCGCACCAGCTCGACGTGGTTGAGGTAGGCTGAGCCGTCTACCCATTGGTGCGCGCGCGGCAGCGGGGCCATACACATTGCGGGGTCGAAGGGAAAGGCGTGGCGGGCCTTGCCCTGATTCAGCGTGTCGTACAAATCCTGCAACTGCGGCGAAATGAAGTTCCAGTCGTCCAGCACCTGCTGCAGTCGCTCGGCAATGCCCGTCGCATAATGGGCGGTGGACAAGTCGCGCGAGACGACGACCAGTTGGCCGTCACGCGAACCATCTCGATAAGTGGCTAATTTCATTCGGGCGCTTTCATAAATCCAATGTGCGGGCGCATTGCTGCGTTGCAAATCCTTGCAATACTAGTGTATTGCTCCGGTTTGTGCCTTGCACTGCATCCCGCGCATTGAATTTCTGAATGCGCCCTTCAAAAATTCTCGCACAGTGGGGTAAGGCGTGGTGTATGGGCTGGCGTACGCAGCGTTGGAAGGCGCGGCGTTCAGGGCGACGTCTTTAAGGACCGAATCTGTGATTTTGTTGGCGCGCGGGGCGTCGGCGCATCCCTTGGTTGAAACGTTGAATTGTTATCCAC
>JANOXL010000329.1:0-6521 GCA_031418395.1 Rhodoferax sp.
CCTATCAGCATCATCACCGCCTCTTTGGGTGGCGAAATCGACGTGCCCACACTCGCAGGCAAAGCAGCGATTGATATCCCCGAAGGCACACAAACCGGCAAGCAGTTCCGCCTGCGCGGCAAAGGCATCAAAGGTGTGCGCGCCAGTTACCCCGGCGACCTGTATTGCCACATCACGGTGGAGACACCGGTAAAACTCACCGAACACCAGCGCAAACTGCTCAAAGAGCTGGATGAGTCGCTGAAAAAAGGCGGCGGCAAACACATGCCCTCGGGCGACTCCTGGACAGACCGGTTGAAAAACCTGTTTAGCTAAGGCGCCCAGGCCAAGCCGCCTCGGAGCCTGGGCGGCAGGTTTCCCGCCAATCGACACGGTTTTGTCAAAAACTGTAGCGCCGCTACCACTTTGCTAGCTGCAATCTGTTACGCCAAGCGGTCTGGCTGTGTAACAATGGCTTGCCATGGCCAACGTCAAGCTGTTTCGCGTCACCGAATTCGCCCAAAGCGAGTTTCAGTCGCCCTTGTCGCACCGCACCGCCATCCATCCGATGTGGGTCATGTTGCTGGTGGCGCTGTGGATCGCCACGGTGGGCCATTGGCCGCTGTGGCAAACCTTGTTGACGCAAACCCTTCTAGGACCAGCCGCTCCAGGTTCTGCTGGCGTTGGTATCCCGTCGGTTTGGCCGATGGTCATCTCCATGGCGCTGCAATTGCTGGCCAGCGCGTTGCTGCTGCTGGCACTCACCGGCTGGCGCTGGACGCTCAAAATCGCCATCAGCGTGCTCTTGTTGTGGACCGCGCTGGGCTGCTGCGTGATGTTCCTGCAACGCACGGCGGGCGAGTCTGTCGCGGTGTCGCCGCAAGCGCTGTTGCAGTTCCTCATTACGCCCGCCAACTGGGCCAAACTGAAAAACTGGCCTGCTGCGATGACGTTGCTGGTCGTGGGAGTCGTCCCTGCCATCTTGATCTGGCGCGGCCGCATCCGGCGCATTCCGGTGCTGCAACGCTTGTTGATCAATGTTATTATTTTTGTAGCTGCATACGCTTTATTAACATGGCTCAGTGGCCTATTTAGCCACACGCTACCATCACCGCTGAATATTCTAGAATTTCTACAAAAACTCGCCTAACCCGGATACTCCCATCGCCTGAGTTGATTCCCGGGCTTCTTTTCGATGTTATTTAATTCTTATCCGTTTCTATTGCTGTTCCTGCCGATCTTTCTGATTGGCTTTTTTTTTCTGGGAGCCCGGTATCCACGTTGGGCTGTTGCCTGGATAGGCTTCACCTCGCTGGCTTTCTATGCCTGGTGGGACTACCGTGACGTAGCCTTGCTGCTGATCTCCATCGTTTTTAACTTTGGAGTCGGAACGCGGCTGGCCGAATTGGCCCACACGCCCAGCGGCAAACGGCTACTCACTTTGGCCGTTGTGATCAACTTGACGGGGTTGGCGTGGTTCAAGTATGCCGACTTCTCGGTAGCCAGCGTCAATGCCATGACAGGCGCCGGGTTCGACCTTCCCGGCATTGCCTTGCCGATCGGCATTTCGTTTTTCACGTTTACCCAGATCGCGTTTCTGGTCGATGCCTGGCAAGGCAAAGCCCGCGAATACAACTTTGCCTCCTACCTGGCTTTTGTCACTTATTTTCCGCATCTGGTTGCAGGCCCGATCCTGCATCACAAGGAAATGGTGCCGCAGTTCATGGACCCGCACATCTTGTCGCCACGAGCCCGCAACTTCGCCATTGGCCTGACGATTTTTGTGATTGGCCTGGCTAAAAAAGTGCTGATTGCTGACAACCTGGCGCCGTATGCCAACGATCTATACCGCGCACCGGGCGAGCCGGCGCTTTTGCAGGCTTGGGCAGGCACCCTGGCCTATGCCTTCCAGCTCTATTTTGACTTTTCAGGCTATTCAGACATGGCCATTGGCCTGTCACGGATGATGGGTGTGCGCTTACCCATCAACTTCCATTCACCTTACAAGTCAGTGAACATTGTCGAGTTCTGGCGGCGCTGGCACATGACGCTGTCGCGTTTCCTTCGGGACTATCTGTACATTCCTTTAGGTGGCAATCGCCACGGCCCGGCCCGCAGGCAAGTCAACTTGATGCTGACCATGTTGCTGGGGGGGCTGTGGCACGGCGCTGGCTGGAATTTCGTGATCTGGGGCGCACTACACGGGCTTTTCCTGGCCATCAACCATGGCTGGATGGAGTTCAAACAGCGCCTCCAACTCAAGACCTGGCGCGGTGCCCGCCCATTGGCGTGTCTGCTTACCTTCATTTGTGTGTGTTACGCGTGGGTGTTCTTCCGGGCGACTGACCTGCCCTCTGCACTGAACGTGGGTCGCGGCATGAGCGGCGGATTCGGCATGGCCCTGCCCCAAGCGCTGGCAGACCGATTGCCCTGGCTGGCTGACTTGGGCGGCGCGCTGGGCGTGCAGTTTTACCTTGGCGGTGGTGGTCGTTTTGTGGAGACCTGGGCCTGGATCACAGGCGCCACCGTCATCGCATTCGCGGCACCCAATTCCCAGGAAATCATGCGGCGCGTCAGACCGGCGCTGACTGGGCCGGTGTTCAACTCGCCTATTTTTTCTTTGGTCTGGGTGCCGCGTGTTGCCTGGGCCGTCGCGCTTGGGGTTGTTGGCGCGATTGGTTTCCTCTCGCTCTCAAACCCGAGCGAGTTCCTTTACTTCCAGTTCTGACATGCCGCGACCCTCTTTGCGATCTCAGTTGCGACGTTATCTGTTGATCAGCGCGCTGGCCTTCTGCCTCACGCTGCTGGCGGCCATGTCCGCGGTGCTGCTGATCGACCCCTACGGCGTCTTCCAGCTTGCACCGGTCGACGGCTTCAACGCGCGCAAGGTCAGGCTGTCGCACAGCCAATTTGAGGTCCGTTCGCGCAACGCCGCCCGTTTGCAAGCCGACACCTGGATTCTTGGCAACTCCCGTGCCGAAATGGGTTTTGACCCGCAACATCCGGTCTTCCGCCAAAATAAGCTGACCGCCTACAACCTGGCCGTGCCTGGCGCCGGGGGCGCGATGTCTTTGCAGTTCGCCGAGGCGCTGGCCGTGCAGCAAACGCCTAAGCGCGTCATTTTGGGCGTTGATTTTCTTGATTTTCTGGTGGACACCCAAGACGTCGAGCCACCCCTTCGCCATTACCAGCCCTCCAGCCTGGAAGACGCCCGCTGGCTTCTGGGCACCCTGTTTTCCGCGCGCAGCACACTGGATGCGATCAAGACCTTGAGCTTGCAGCGCGACCCCTATGCCGCCTACCTCACGGCCCAGGGTTTCAACCCGATGCTTGACTACGTGAAAGAAACCCGCACTTCAGGTGCCCATGCCATGTTTGCCCAGCGGGCACAGGAGAGCGCCAAAACCTATGCCAGCAAACCGCGATCCCTGGTGACGGCGGCCAGCGGCACCTCGGTGGACTGGCAGGCGCTAGAGGCCACGCTCATGCAAGCCAAGCCGGGCGCAACACGTGTCGATGTCGTGATCTACCCGTACCACGCGCAGATGCGCTGGTTGTTTGCGGCCTTCGGTCTGGACGGCCTGTTTGACGATTGGCGTCAAGACCTCGTCAAGCGGGTCGACAAAATTTCAAAATCTCAAAACCTGGACGTGCGGGTGTGGGATTTCAGTGGCTTCACGTCTTTTCATTGCGAACCCATACCGGCCCCTTCCGACCGCAAAACCGCTTTGAAATGGTATTGGGAAGGCGGCCACTTCAAAAAAGAACTGGGCGACCATATGTTGAACCAACTGTTTGATGTGGCAGATGGTCTCCCCCCGCTGGGCATCCAGGTGACGCCTGGCACACTGCCCGCCAAAAAGACGCAGGACCAACTCGACGAGACCCGCTGCCGCAGTGAGTTGCCCACCGTGTTAGCCGGCGTGCAAAGCATCAAGGCTAAAACAGCCGCCCCTGCCCGCAAACCCGTTCGCTGATTGCCCCGGCGTCGAACTGCGAGGTGTCCTGCACCACCCGCTCCCGGTTGAAACCCAAGCGGCGGCACGTGGTCTCAAACCGCTGTTTGATCATGTCGGCCCAGGTGCCGCTGCCCTTCATGCGGGTGGCGAAATCGGCGTTGTAGACCTTGCCCGCCTGCCGGGCTTGGTCGCTGTGTACATGCATCTCGGTCACCCGCGCCATCACACGCGCGGCGCGGTCGGGGTAATGCAGACCGAGCCACTCCTGAAACAGCGGATTCAGCTCCCAGGGCAGGCGCAGCACCGTGTAAAACGCGCTACGTGCGCCCGCTTCGTAAGCGGCTTCGAGCACCTGTTCCATGTCGTCATTAATGAAGGGGATTTGCGGCGCGACGCTCACCCCGACGGGGATGCCGGCGTCTGCCAGCGCGCGTATCGTGCGCAGGCGGCGGTGGGGCGCGGCGGCGCGCGGCTCGAGCTTTCGGGTTAAAGCACCATCCAGCGAGGTGATCGTCACGTACACCGCCGCCAGATTGCGTGCGGCCATCGGGCCGAGTAAATCAATGTCGCGCTCGACACCACTGCCTTTGGTGACAATGGCCAGAGGCTGGTGGCAGGCTTGCATCACTTCGATGCAGGCGCGGGTGATGTTGAGCTCACGCTCGACCGGCTGGTAGGCGTCTGTCACAGTACCGAGCACGATGAGTTTGGGCACGTAACTTCTGGCTGTGAGTTCCTTGGCCAGCATGGCCGGGAGATTGCGCTTGGCCGTGATCTTGGTCTCAAAATCCAGGCCCGGCGAGAGGCCCAGGTAACTGTGGGTGGGCCGCGCATAGCAATACACACAGCCGTGTTCGCAGCCCCGGTAGGGGTTCAGGCCGTAGTCAAAATAAATGTCGGGCGAGTCGTTTTGGGTGATGGCGCTTTTGGCGTCTTCAAAGCGCACCTGCATTTGCAGTGGCGGGCGCTCGGCGGCCTCGGCGTCGCCCTGCCCGGCGACATTGCCCAGCGTGCCCCAGCCATCGTCAAACGCGCCGCGCTCGTCGCGCGAAAAACGGTGCGCAATGGCGGTGGCGCTGCCCCTGCCCTTGATGGCCTTGATGCCTTGAATGGCATCGATCGCTTCAATGGGAATGATGGTTTTCATCGCTCACAGCGTTCCAGCCGGCTTGAACGCTTATCAACGCACCTGAGGTGCTTGCGCTGCGGAGTTTGAGCTGCCAGGATTCATGGGCTTAAGTATAACTGTATTTAAATACAGTTACGCCGATAAATCCAGGCCCGATGGCCCAAGCCCGAAGGTACCACCCAAGCACATCCCTGGTCCTGACTCCCCCAATCAACCGGTTCATAATGCCCGTCACGCGGCAAACCACGCTAATTCAAGCCAAGGAAACAGCATGCAAAACACACTTGTCGGCAAACGGGTTCTCATCACGCAGGCGGCTGAATTCATGGGCCCGACGCTTTGCGACGTGTTCGAGGAGCAAGGTGCCGTGGTCTGCCGCAGCACGCTGGCATTGTCTGAACCCGGCGCGGCGGCGCGGGTCGTCGCCGAGGCGGGCGAAATTGACGTGCTGGTCGCCAACCTGTCGATCATGGCACCCACGACTGCGGCTACCGAAGTGGGTGAAGACGAATGGCGGCAGGTCTTCGCTGCGCTGGTGGACCCGCTACCGCGCCTGATCAGCGCGGCTGTGCCGGGCATGGTGCGCCGTGGCGGCGGCAAAATTCTGGTGATCGGCAGCGCCTCCGCACTGCGCGGCATGAAAAAAGCGTCTACCTACAGCGCGGCGCGCGGTGCCCAGTTGGCGTATGTGCAGGCAGTCGGGGTCGAGCTGGCACCGCAGAAGGTGCTGGTCAACGCCATCGCGCAAAACTTTGTTGAAAACCCCACGTATTTTCCGCCCGAGGTGCAGGCGAACCCGCGCTTCCAGGAGCGCCTCAAACGCGAGGTGCCGCTGGGCCGCCTGGTGGGCGCCCGAGAAGACGCCCTGTTTGCCGCCTACCTGTGCAGCACAGCCGCCGATTGTTTTGTGGGCCAGGTGTTTCCGGTGTGCGGCGGGTGGGTAGCACGATGAGGGCGCTTAGTCGGCGCATCAAAACGGCTTTCAAGGAAAACTATTTGCCATACTATTAATAGCACACTATCAAATAAACACGAGACCTATAGATCAAATTTCTTTGAAAATCTAAAAATTCAGGTAAAAATCGACTTATCATACCCATTTTAGGTATGATTCACATTTCACTAGGTCAAACCATCCAGCAGGCCCCTGCCCCTACTCGCTTTTAGGTGTCGGCCGCTGCGCCAGCCACTGCCGCATGGCGTCGTTTGCCCGCGTTCACCCGCGTTTGCCAGCCGCGCCCTTGTCACTGAACAAAAAACTTGATCCGGTAAACATAGTTTTTTCCGGTTTGCTGGCTGTCGTTTATGCACCGAAGGCGCCTAACCCCTTACAGGGACTTCCAAATTAGTCAACGACGGTTTTCTGGTTTTGGTTTTCTTCCTTGATAAACGGTATTCCTGCATTTCGGTGATTTGAAGCGGCGATCAAACTCGGAACAGACTGCACATCTACA
>JANOXL010000330.1:0-24246 GCA_031418395.1 Rhodoferax sp.
GGCCGCGAATGAAACGGCTCAGTTCAAAGCCGGGTTGACGGTACGTCGGGAAGTTTTTTGGGCTATACCTCTGTCGACGGCCCCTCGCGTTAGGGGCGACTTCACCCAAGAATGGCAACAGTTTGTTACCGAGCCGCTTAAGGAGCAGTTCGGACACGCGACGGATTGAGTCGAAAAACAGACTGTTCTTTAAAGCTCCGTCGTCACGCAAGACACGACCGTCTTCCTACTTTAACAACTAACCAATCAATTTCTAATTCTTTTGAGTTTTGAAGCCTTGGCGTTAAATTAGCCTTATGTTGAATTCTTACGTCTTGCATTGACATGAGCGCATTTCACGAAGCTGAAGTTTTGAGCGTGCACCACTGGACTGACAAACTCTTCAGTTTCACCACCACGCGTGACCCGGCACTGCGTTTCTCCAACGGCCACTTCACCATGATTGGCCTGCGCCCAAAGGACGAACCTGCGGCCAAGCCGCTGCTGCGCGCCTATTCCATCGCCAGCGCCAATTACGAGGAAAACCTGGAGTTCCTCAGCATCAAAGTGCCCGATGGCCCGCTGACCAGCCGCCTGCAGCACATCCAGCCGGGCGACACCATCATGGTCGGGCGCAAACCCACCGGCACCTTGTTGATTGACTATTTGTTGCCGGGCAAACGCCTGTATTTGCTCTCCACTGGTACAGGCCTGGCGCCGTTCATGAGCATCGTGCGCGATCCGGCGACCTACGAAAAATTCGAACGCGTGATCCTCGTCCACGGCGTGCGCGAGGTCGATGAGCTGGCCTACCGCGAGTACCTCACCGATCACTTGCCAGCCCACGAGTTTTTGGGTGAAACGGTCGCCAGACAGCTGAGTTATTACCCCACCGTCACGCGCGAAGACTTTATCAACCGGGGCCGCGTGACCGAACTGCTGGACAACGGCAAACTCCATGAAGATCTCGATTTGCCGCCCCTGGACGCCTCGGAGGACCGTGTGATGATCTGCGGCAGCCCGGCCATGCTCAAAGACCTCAAAGGCATGATGGAGGCGCGCGGTTTCCACGAGGGCAATACCAGCAAGCCGGGTGATTTTGTGATTGAGCGGGCGTTTGTGGAGCAGTAGGTTCTGGCTTGTCTGGTTTGTCCGTCTTGATTTGCGGCTGCCGGCAGTAGTCCGCTGCGGGTTCCGGGCAGGGATGCCGGACCGCTCCTCATGGTGCGCTGACGCGTCGCCTGCGGCGACACTCCGCAGAAATCGTCGGGATCCGGCATCCCAACCCGAAACCGCTCCGCTACGAAAGTAGACGACCTGCGCCCTCCCCAAAACACAGCCATCGATCGGTTCGGCGGATGCCTAACCGCAGTTGCGCCAGTCTGTTGAATTTGAACCGTTCGGCCTGAGCCTGTCGAAGGGCTTCGACAAGCTCAGCCCGAACGGAAACAAACAACTCTTCAAGTTGCCTCAAGAGTTCAAGCTGATTTTTCGCCGCCAGTCAAAAGTGCGTCAAAGCTACCAAACCCGTCAAAAAAATAGTGGCGACGCGGAATTTGCCCCCAACGATCTCAAACCGGAAACGCCCGTAGCGAAGAGGTGACGGATTGCCGTGCCGAATCCGACGATTTCTGCGCAACGAAGCCGAAGGCGTAGTGTCAGCGCACCATGAGGAGCGGTTCGGCACGGCTATCCGTCACCCGTAGCGGGCCACAGTGAGCTAAGTCAAAGCAAGCCACGGCAAGGCAAGTTAAAGCTGGACTGCCCAAACTTCGAACGATCTGGCCACGCCTACCAATTGGCGCGATGGCTTGCATGCGGTGCCAGGAACCATCTGCGACACTCAGGAGTCCACCAAGTCACGAACTGAACCGCAATTCAAAAGGCCCCACTTTGCATTTTCTGACCACTTTGTTTGACCGCCAACCGCGCCGCGTTTTTGATTTGATCGTCGTCACCTGCGTTGCGCTGCTGGCCTACGGCATGTACCTGCAACACGTCGTGGGGCTGGAGCCCTGCCCGATGTGTGTGGTGCAGCGGTATGCTTTTGTTTTGATAGCTTTTTGCGCTTTCTTGACGAGGCTTAGCGGCAAGAAGTCTGTGCACTACGGCGGTGCGGGTCTGCTGGTGGTGCTGGCGGGGTTGGGTGCTTTTGTGGCGGCGCGGCAAAGCTGGTTGCAGTGGTATCCGCCCGAGATCGCCTCCTGCGGGCGCGACATCTACGGCATGATCGAAACCTTTCCCCTGCAGCGCGCGATTCCGATGATTTTCAAAGGCAGCGGCGACTGCACCAAGGTCGATTGGACCTTTATGGGCGGCTCCATCGCCAACTGGTCGTTTATCTGTTTTTGTGGCGTGGCCGCTGTGGCGTTGGCGCTGATTTGGCGTCAGCGTCGCGTCATTTGAAGCGGCGTTGAAAAAATATTTCTAAAATATTTATCCTAACCGTATCGGACTTTAGGTCTCGAAGTTATTTGTTAATTAGCTATATAAATAGATAAAAAACAGCTATTTATTTAAGCGAAATATTAAACAATATACGAAAAATATAATTTAGTTAGATCAGTTTTTTCACCAAAACCTGGCTTTTCCGATCCCAGTTGTATTTGCGTTTGCGGGCATCGGGCAGCCAGTCCGGGTCCACCTGCACGAAGCCGCGTTTGATGAACCAATGCATCGTGCGCGTCGTGAGCACAAAGATGCTTTCTAACCCTGCGGCGCGGGCGCGGTGTTCAATGCGTTTGAGCACACGTTCGCCATCGCCCTGACCTTGCACGGCAGGTGACACCGTCAGCGCCGCCATTTCAGCGGTCTTGGCTTCCGGGTAAGGGTAGAGCGCGGCGCAGGCGAAGATCACGCCATCGTGCCCAATGATGGTGTAGTTGCCCGCATCTCGTTCGATCTCGGTACGGCCGCGTTTGACCAAGGTGCCGTCTTTCTCGAAAGGTTCGATCAGTTGCAGGATGCCGCCCACGTCGTCAATCATTGCTTCACGCATGGATTCGAGTTTTTCATCGATCACCATGGTGCCAATGCCATCGTGAACGTACACCTCCAACAACAGCGCGCCATCCACCGCAAAGGGCAAGATATGGCTGCGTTCCACCCCGGCTTTGCAGGCTTTCACGCAGTGCTGCAAATAGAAAGCGGTGTCGGTCGGCAAGAGCGGCGCGGGCAGGGCGGCGATGAGCTTTTCCGCGGTGTCCAGCGGCAGCTCGGTGTCGATCGGATTGTCGTCACCTGCCGGTTGCAAAGGGTCGATGCGGATACCGGGAATTTCGGTCAAAAAGATCAGTTTGTCGGCCTGTAGGGCAATCGCCACCGAGGTCGCCAACTCTTCCATCTGCAAGTTGAAGGCTTCGCCGGTGGGTGAAAAACCAAAAGGCGACAAAAGCACCAGGCTACCCGAATCCAGTGTGCGCGAGATGCCCGCCGTGTCCACCTTGCGCACCACGCCGGAGTGCTGAAAATCCACCCCGTCCACAATACCCACAGGCCGCGCCGTGATGAAATTGCCTGAGATTACCCGTACGGTGGAATCTGCCATCGGCGTGTTGGGCAAACCCTGGCTGAAGGCCGCTTCGATCTCGTAACGCAACTGGCCGGCGGCTTCCTGCGCGCAATCGAGCGCCACTTCGTCGGTAATGCGAATGCCGTGCGAGAACTTCGCCTCATGCCCTTTGGCGTGCAATTGTTCGTTGACCTGCGGGCGAAAACCGTGCACCAGCACGATTTTGACGCCCATGGCCTGAATCATTGCAAGGTCCTGTGCGAGGGAATGCAGCTTGCCCGCCGCAATCGCTTCGCCCGCAATGCCGACCACAAAAGTCTCGTTGCGAAACTTGTGGATGTAGGGTGCCACCGAGCGAAACCAGGGCACGAAGGTGAAGTTGAAGACGGTGGACATGGGGGCCTTGAATTCGAGTGTCAGGTAAATGCTCAGGGGGTCAACAAGTGCAGTTGTTGGGGTGGCAACAAACGCAGAAAATCGCGGTCGAAAGTCACCAATACTTCGCGGCTTTGAATCACAGTGGCCGCAATCATGGCGTCTGGAATGGCGTTGGCGGACAAATTTTTCTCAAGGCACATTTTGCGCAAAACTGGCCAATTGGACGACCCATCAAGCAAGGTAACGCCAGGGCTGTCCAACAAGGTATCGAGAAAACCAACAGCGAGTTGTGTGGGGGTCGGTGTTGCAAACACCCTGGCGTTGGTGACCAGACGCAAAAAACTCGCCATCACGCCAGTCATCAGGCGCAGCGGGGTGCCTTCTTGGTTGCCCGTGATGTGCGCCGCAGCCTGCACCAACCACTCGCGTGCTTCCGTATGGTGCGGGTGTTCTTCGCGAGACGCGGCGATCAGCACATTGACGTCCGGTGTCATCCTTTGGCATCCAAAAACCCGTCGGCCGCGTCCAGCATCGACCGGTTGCTGCTGGGGTCGATGCCCGGCATCAACCCGCCACCACCGCGAAAAACCGGCAGTTTGATGGGTTTCGCCGGAATTGCTTGCGCGGGCGCGTTGGCATACTGCGCCAAAAACTCCCGCACTTTGGCGCTCACAGAAGTGCCTTCTTGAATGGCGCGCACCCGTGCTTGCTTGATGAGGGAATCGTCAACAGATATGGTTAGATTTGACATGGTATGACCTCGTTGCCAAAAAAAGTAAAGCACAGTTTACAGTGAAAGCGTGAACATGTAAACACGTAAACCCGTAAACACGTGAATCTGTGATTTCGGAGATAATACCTGTAATGTCTGCTCCCGCAATCGCAAAACTCGCCATCGATTTCCCCGAATCCCTGCCTGTTTCGGCTCGCCGGGAGGAGATCACAGCCACCATCCACCAGCACCAGGTCATCATCGTCTGCGGCGAAACCGGCTCGGGTAAAACCACGCAGTTGCCCAAAATATTGCTGGCGATGGGACGCGGCAAGATGAATTACCCGGCCGGAACACGCGCCAAACTCATCGGCCACACCCAGCCGCGTCGCATTGCCGCGAGCTCAGTGGCCAAACGCATCGCTGAAGAACTCAAAACGCCCTTGGGCGAAGTGGTCGGCTACAAAGTGCGGTTTCAGGACAAACTCAGCCGCGACGCGTCCGTCAAGCTGATGACCGACGGCATTTTGCTGGCCGAAACCCAAACCGATCCGCTCCTGAATGCCTATGACACGCTGATCATCGACGAGGCGCACGAACGTTCGCTGAACATTGATTTTCTGCTGGGGTATTTGAAGCAAATTCTGCCCAGACGGCCCGACCTCAAAATCATCGTGACCTCGGCGACGATTGACGCGGACAGGTTTGCGACGCACTTTGAGTCGAAGCAAGGTCCAGCTCCGGTAATTCAAGTCTCGGGGCGGATGTTCCCCGTTGAACAACGCTACCGGCCCTTCGAAGAGACGCGTGACCACGATCTCAACGACGCCATTGCTGACGCGGTGGACGAACTGTGGCTCAACATTCACCACAGCGGTGACATCCTTGTCTTTCTGCCCGGCGAGCGTGAAATCCGCGAAGCGGCGGACCATCTGCGCCGACATTTAAGCCACCAGCCCATCCTGCGCAACGCCGAAGTGTTGCCGCTTTTTTCACGCCTGAGCCAGGCCGATCAAGACCGCATCTTTGAAAACCACAGCGGCAGACGTATCGTGCTGGCGACCAACGTTGCGGAGACCTCTCTCACCGTGCCGGGGATCCGCTACGTGATTGATGCTGGCGCGGCGCGTATGAAGCGCTACAGTTATCGAAGCAAGGTGGAGCAGTTGCTGGTCGAGCCCGTGAGCCAAAGCTCAGCCAACCAGCGCGCAGGACGATGTGGCCGCGTGGCCGACGGCATCTGTATCCGGCTGTACGACGCCAAAGATTTCGACGCGCGGCCCAAATTCACCGAGCCTGAAATCTTGCGCTCTTCGCTGGCGGGCGTGATCTTGCGCATGAAGTCACTGCACCTGGGCCAGGTGGAGGATTTTCCGTTTGTCGAGCGCCCGCAAGGCCGCGCGATTGCCGATGGCTACCAGTTGCTGAACGAACTCGGCGCCGTAGACGACGCTAATGAGTTAACACCGATGGGCGCGCAACTTGCCAAACTGCCACTGGACCCGCGCGTCGGCCGCATGATCTTGGAGGCGCGCACGCGCGGCGCGCTCGATGAAGTGCTGGTGATTGCCTCGGCGCTCTCGGTGCAAGACGTGCGTGATCGCCCGCTGGAGCTGCAAGCCCAGGCTGACCAGGCACAGGCCAAGTTTGACGACGAAAAAAGCGAATTCAGCGGTTACCTGCGGGTGTGGAAGTGGCTCAATGAGTTGACCGGCTCCAACCGCCAAAAAGAACAGCAACTGCGCGCCTCGTTCGTCAGCCCCCGACGTGTACGCGAATGGCGCGATATTCATTCGCAGCTCCACACAGTAATCACCGAGCTGGGTTGGTTGCGACCGGCGCCGGGCCGCCCCAAGCCGGGCACGGCCCCCCTGGGGGGCAGGGCGCTACACGAAGTGAGCAACCGTGGGGGCCATCCAGCCAGCTACGAGCATCTGCACCAGGCGCTGCTCGCGGGCATGTTGGGCAACATCGGCTTCAAACTCGAAGGCGAGGGCGCGGATGCCCGCTCGGCCACCGCGCCGGGCGCGCGTGGCGAATACCTGGGCGCGCGGGCGATCAAGTTTTTTGCGCATCCGGGCGCGCATTTGTCCAAAAAGCCGGGGCGCTGGATTGTGGCGGCAGAACTGGTGGAAACCACGCGCCTGTATGGGCGTGGCATTGCCAATATCGACCCGGTCTGGCTGGAAACTGTAGGCGCGCATTTACTCAAAAAGCAGTTGCTCGACCCGCATTGGGAGAAAAAAGCCGGCGAGGTGATGGCGCTGGAGCGCGCCACGCTGTATGGCCTGGTGGTTTACAGCGGGCGGCGCGTGAACTACGGGCGGGTAGACCCCCACGCGGCGCGTGAGATTTTCATCCGCCAGGCGCTGGTGGACGGCCAGTGGGAGACGAGTCTGCCCTTCCTCGCGGCCAACCTGAAACTGGTCAAACAAGTCGAGGAGCTGGAACACAAATCACGCCGCCAGGATGTGCTGGTGGACGACGAACTCATCTTCGCCTATTACGACCAGCAGTTGCCCGCCGACGTGTGCAGTGGCTTGCAGTTTGAGCGCTGGTACAAACACGAATCTTCACTCAAACCGCACCTGCTCAAACTGACCCGTGACGAGTTGATGCGCCACGAGGCGGCGGGCATCACGACGCAATCGTTCCCCAAAACCGTGCGCCTGGGCGGTGTGGATTGCGCGGCGACCTACCTGCATGAGCCCGGCGACGCCAAAGACGGCCTGACGGTGACGGTACCGCTGTTTGTGCTGAATCAGGTCAATGAAGAGCAGTGTGAATGGCTCGTGCCGGGCATGCTTAAAGACAAAATCCAGGCGCTTTTAAAGACCCTGCACCAGCGGCCCCGCTCGCGCCTGGTGCCGCTGCCCGAGACGGCCGCAACGATGGCCGAGGCCCTGAACCTGCCTGAGTTGTTTGGCAAAGGCCCGCTGTTGGACGCGGTGCTGAAACTGGTGCGGGCCAAAACTGCGCTGGACGTGGCGCGGGCCGACATCAAGGTGGACATGCTCACGCCGCACTTTTTCATGAACCTTCGTGTGGTCGATGAACATGGGCGTCAACTGGGCCAGGGCCGCAGCCTCGGCGCGCTCAAAGCCGAGCTGGGCACGCAGGCGCGCGGCGCGTTTCAGGCGCTGGCGAATTTGAAAATTCAGAAAAATGTAGTTGCGAATATCGATATAGATAAAAATGGGGATTTAGGTCTCGAAAATAGTGCGCAAATAGCTACTAAAAATATATCAAAAAACGTAGAAAAAATAGACAAAAATACGAGCCAGATGCCTACAAAAGTGGGTGAAATCTATACCAGCTGGACTTTTGGCGAGCTGCCTGAACTGATGGAGATCAACAAGGGCGGGCAGTCCTTGATTGGGTATCCGGCGCTGGTGGAGGCTACTGCAAGCAGCGCTCCCGGCGGTGGCACAGGCAACGCGTCAGGTGTGATGGGCGTGACCATCGAAGTCTTCGACGAGCCGCAAATCGCCGCTGACAAACATCGCGCTGGCCTGCGCCGCCTGTTTGCCTTGCAGCTCAAAGAGGCGCTGAAATACCTCGAAAAAAACATCCCCGACCTGCAAAAGATGGCCGTGGCCTACATGCTGGTGGGGCGCAAAACGGATGGCTCACATGACAGCAGCGGCGCGGGTACGCTGGAAGAGCTGCGTGCGCAAATCCTTCAGGTCGCGCTGGAGCGCGCCTTTATGCTGGCACCGCTACCCACCAACGCGACCGATTTCCAGCGCCGGGTAGACGAAGGGCGGGGCCGTCTGACCTTGATCGCCAATGAAGTTGCCCGCCTTGCTGGCAGCGTGTTGGCTGATTTCGCGGTGGCCGCACGCAAACTCAAAGATACCAAAAACGCGCCAGAAGCCACGGCCGACGCGGCCTTGCAGTTACAGCGCCTGATGCCCAAACGCTTCCTTGCCGAGACGCCCTGGGCGCAGCTACCGCACGTCGCGCGTTACCTCAAGGCGATCACCATGCGGCTGGACAAATACCGCGCTGACCCGGCGCGTGACGCCACACGCCTGGCCGAATTGCGCCCGCTGGAGCAAAAATATTGGCGCCTCGTGGCCGAACGCAAAGGCCATCTGGACGACCGCATGACGGAGTTCCGCTGGCTGCTGGAAGAGCTGCGCGTGAGTTTTTTCGCGCAGGAGCTGCGCACGCCCCAGCCCGTGAGTGTGAAGCGGCTGGAGAAGGCGTGGAGTCAGCTCAACACCTGAGCGCAACGGCCCGTCCCATAGCGGGTTCGCAAAGCCGTCGCGACAAATTAACGAAAGACCAGAAAAAGCAGAATAATGACCAGGATTGCACCAGCGCCGATGTACATGTCGAACTCCTTCGTCTGCCCTATCCTCGAAGAGGATGATGGAGCACACAAGCCACATGATTGGATTGCCTGATGGCGCTTCTGTCAGTGCGATTGCGAACGTAAGCGTCAAAGTGCGGCCCTGCGACAATGACGCCTCAATATGACGCCTGACTCTACCGCCGCCGGTCGCGGCACACTTTTGCGGCGTTTTACCGCCCTCAAACTCAAAGCCGGGCGCCTTGACCCGACGCTACAAGGCATTTTGTGGACGATTGCCGCTGGCTTTTTGTTTGCCTTACTCAACGCCAGCCTGCGCAAACTCACACTGGGTATGGATCCGTACCAGGTGCAGTTTTTGCGTTATTTTGTGGGCCTGTGGATCATGTTGGCGCTGGTGTTTCGCTTCGGGCTAGCCAAAGGATGGGCGGCATCGCGCCCGCACAGCGTCATGGGCCACTTCACACGCGGCGCAGCGCACACGATGGGCCTGATTCTCTGGTTCACAGCCTTGCCCAAAATCGCACTGGCCGACATGACCGCTATCGGTTTCACGGGGCCCTTGTTCATCATGATCGGCGCCTACCTGTTTTTCAAAGAGCCGATGCACTGGGAGCGCTGGCTGGCGGCCTTGATCGGTTTTGCGGGCGTCTTGGTCGTGGTGGGGCCAAAACTCACCGCCACGGGTGGTTATTACAACCTGATCATGCTGGCCTCGGCCCCGATGTTTGCCGCGTCATTCCTGCTCACCAAAGCGCTCACGCGGGTGGATACGCCACAAAACATCGTCTTGTGGCAGTCGATTTCAGTCTCGCTCCTGAGCCTGCCGATGGCTTTGTTGCAGTGGCAGAACCCGACGGCATTTCAGTGGAGCGTGTTGTTGCTCACGGGTTTTCTGGGGGTCTTGAGCCACTATTGCATCACCCGCGCTTTCCAGGTGGCGGATATTTCGGCCACGCAGTCGGTCAAATTCCTGGACCTCGTCTGGTCCGCCGCCATTGGCTGGATGCTTTTCTCCGACAGGCCGAGTCAATCGACGATTGTGGGCGGCACCATTATTTGCGCCTCGACGATCTGGATCGCGCGACGCGAGGCCAACCGGGCCAACCTGGCCAACAGCGCGAGCCGGCAGGCGGCGCGAGAGGCAGCTCGGGAGACGGGGGTTTAGGGGCTCGGTCCTGCTGGCACGCCTTGCAGGGTGCTTTGGTTTATGCTTCAGTTTCATCCACCGAAACGGGGAGCCGCCGACGGAGATTTGTATGGACCGCAGAAGTTTTGTTGAACAGTGCGCCTTGGCCGCGAGTTGCCTGCCAGCGGGATTGGGGACTGGTGTGGCAACGAGCTTGGCGACCGGTTTTGCGACGGGCCTGGCCAACCCGGCTTTTGCCGCAGAAGCCCGGGCGCGCGCCTACGCCCGCACATTGCTGACCGACGAGCAAGGCCAGCCGCTGAAAGCCAGTAGCCTTAAGACGTTGACCAACTACGTCTTTCACTACCCGTTTGAAGGCACGCCGGCTTTTCTGCTGGACCTGGACAAACCCGCCTTGCCGCAAAAACTCAGCACCCAACAAAAGGCCGAGTACGCCTGGCCAGGCGGCGTGGGAAAAAAGAAAAGTGTGGTCGCCTTCAGCGCCATTTGCGCGCACCATCTGGTTTACCCTACGCGCGAGGTCAGCTTCATCAGTTTTCGCAAAACCAAAGCCGACAAAGGTGTGCAAGACAACATGATCCATTGCTGCGCTGACCACAGCCAGTATGACCCGGCCCTGGGCGCGCAGGTACTCAGTGGCCCCGCCACGCAGCCGCTGTGCGCTGTCTTGCTTGACCACGACGCGAAAGCAGACACCCTGACCGCCTACGCCACGTTAGGCGGCGAACTTTTCGACGCGTTTTTTAAAAAATACGAGGCCAAACTCAGCCTGGACGTGGGGCCAAAAGCCAAATCCCCTGTGGCAGGCAGCGCCGTCGTGCGTTTGTTGGAGAAATTTTGCCGCAATCCAATCCAGTGTTGACGAGTCATTGTGACTCAACTATTAACATGGAAGTTAACAATATGACTGACCATCCCTCAAATGGCCTATTTTTGACGATATTTGAAATTCAGGTCTCGTAAAACATACGTTTATTGCTACTAATTATGTAGCTTTTAGGGAGCACCATGGCGACCCTGCTCAATCGCACCAAAGACAACCCGTGGCAACTGAAGACACCGCCCGGTACATCCGAATACACGATGCACGTGGACGAAAAAGACGACAAGAAAATTCTTGTGTGTACGGTTGGCAAAACCGTCTTGCATTACGACGCCCGCTGCATCGAGGACCTGCACGCCATGCTCAAAAAAGCCGGCGGCTGGATGGAGCTTGGCGGCGCAGACGAGCAAAAACCAACTAAAGAGGGCACTGTAGAAGCATGGGGGCGTTCGCCGGCCAACCCGGTGGGCGGCTGGTATGGTCTGAAAAAGGGACTGCGCGGCCGTTTTGGCGTTTACCTGCCGCCCCTGATGGAGGCGCTGGGGCTGTGCGAGCTTGAGCACAACGCAAAGAACAACCGGATGCGGGCGACATGATGAACCGCGGGCATTCCTTCACGTGAGTCGCCCGCTGATTATTCTTTCACGTTGATGATGATTGACAAAGCCCTTTGCCTTTCGGACTTGCATTAAATCCAGGCGCCTGCAAGAAGCTTGCCGAATCAAGCGTCTAAGGCGACGCCGATCGCGTGCCGCCCGATGTGCATAACTTCACCGGCGCCCAAGTGCATAGCGGCCATTCCTGGCCAGGTGGGCGGCGGCTCACGTCCTGATGTCCTACGAATGCGCGGCTGTTTTGGGGTAATGAGACACGGCCTTGTCTGCTGTTGATGCGGTGCCGCGGTTTCTAGACTGAAGGTCTTCTTCATTTCAGGAGTCTCGCCATGAACCCGATCACACAGTGGAGCGTTTCGCGCGCGCAAAGAACGATGCCCTCATTCGCAGCCGTAATTTTTGTGGGTCTCTTTACGCTTTCTGCCGTCGCACAGGTGAACGTCAAAGGTGACACCGGGATGGATACGTCGGCCAACACCGGTCAGGAGCGCGCCTGGTGCATGGTCAACACGGAGGGCACAGCGCGGGTGGACTGCCTCAAAGAGGCGGGCGCGGCGCAGGCTGAAAAACGCCGTGGTGCGCTGGAGACCTCGCGCGAGAACTACACCGCCAATGCGGTCAAGCGTTGTGACGTATTTGCTGGGCCCGAACGCGTGGCCTGCCAGGCCAGGGTGGTGGGATTTGGCAATGCCAGCGGCAGCGTACAAGGCGGAGGTGTGATCAAAAAAATCGAGACGGTCGAGTTGCCATCGCGTCCAGAAGCCCTGGTGATTGAACCCAGCGCCAGCGGCAGGATCGTGGTGGTGCCCGGCGAACGACGCTGACAATTGAGAGGTCAAGCAGCCTTAACTGTCTTTCAAACCCTACCAATGTTCAGCCAAGCCAAAGCCATTGAAGCTGGAAGTTCAGGATCGTTTGATGGCCCGCTTGATTACAACTTCGCCAGCCTCTCCAAAGCCAAACGCAGTGTTTCGTCTTTCTTGCCAAAACAAAACCGCACCACGCGCTGATCGAAACCATCGCCGTAAAAGGCCGAGAGCGGAATCGCGGCCACGCCGATCTCGGTGGTCAGCCACTTGCAGAAATCGGCCTCGGGCAGGCTGCCTGCCGTGCCACTTAAAGCGCTGATGTCCACACATTGAAAGTAGGTTCCTTCGCTGGGCAATATCTTGAATTTGGTGGCTGCCAGGCCTGCGCGGAACAGGTCACGTTTGCGCTGGTAAAAAGCGGGCAGTTCCAGGTAAGGTTTGGGGTCGCCCATGTAGGCCGCCAGCCCGTATTGCACGGGGGTGTTGACGGTGAACACGTTGAACTGATGGACTTTGCGGAACTCGGTGGTCAGGCTTGCGGGGGCAGCCACGTAGCCCACTTTCCAGCCCGTCACGTGAAAGGTTTTGCCAAAACTGGAGACGATGAAGGCACGCGCCGCCAGCCCAGGGAATCGCGCGGCGCTTTCGTGCGCCTGGCCGTCAAATACCATGTGTTCGTAGACCTCATCACTGATGAGCAAAATGTTTGTCGGAGCCAAGATGTCCTGCAACGTCAGCATGTCGGCGCGGGACCACACCGTGCCGCTTGGGTTATGTGGACTATTGATGATGATGGCGCGCGTCTTTGAGGTGATGGCGGCCGAAATCTTGCCGAAATCGGGCCGAAAGGTACGCGGCGTGAGCGGCACCCGCACCACGACACCACCGGCCAGCTCGATGTTGGGCACGTAGCTGTCGTAACAGGGCTCCAGCACGATCACTTCGTCACCCGGGTGGACGATGGCCAGCACGGCGGTGATGATCGCCTGGGTGGCCCCGGCGGTGATGGTGATTTCACTCGCAGCGCTGTATTCACGGCCATAACAGGCTTTTATTTTGGTAGCAACAACGTCGCGCAATCCCTGTACCCCGAGCATCGACGGATACTGGTTGAGGCCTTGCATCATGGCGGCGGTGACGTCGGTGACGAGTTTCGGGTCGCAATTGAAATCGGGGAAGCCCTGACCGAGGTTGACGGCAGATTTCTCCGTGGCCAGCGCTGACATCACGGTGAAGATGGTGGTGCCAACAGCGGGCAGGCGGGTTTGCAGGGGTGGGGTGGTGGCGAGGGTCATGAGAAAACGGTCAATAGGGTTGCGAGAAAGATCAAGGTTCAGCCGCCTGCCCGCCCATGGCCTGCACAATGTGTTCGCGGTCGAGGCGGTCGCTGAGCAACTCGGCAAACTTGTAGGCGAAATTGCGCAGGTACGCGCCGCGTTTGAAGGCGACGCGGGTCACGTTTTGGCCAAAGAGGCGGCCTGCGGGTTGGATCACCAGGTCGGATTTGGGGTTTGTTTTGCCGTCAGCTTTGGCATTTTCTTCGACCACGTCGCGCACCGCCATTTCAGCGGCGATGCCCACGCCCAAGCCCAGACGCACATAGGTTTTGATGACGTCTGAGTCAATCGCTTCGAGTGCAATACGCGGCGCCAATTTGCGGGCAGCGAAAGCGGCGTCGATCTTGGTGCGGCCGGTGTAGGAAGGGTGGTAGGTAATCAACGGCTCTTTGGCGATGTCTTCGAGCGTGATGTGTTCTTTGTTTGCCAGCGGATGGCCGGCAGGCAGCACCAGCACGTGTTGCCATTCGTAGCAAGGCATCGTCACCAATTCGGCATATCCAGCGAGTGACTCGGTAGCGATGCCGATGTCGGCCACTTCGTCGATCACCATACGCGCGACTTGCTCGGGCGAGCCTTGGTGCAGGCTCACGTTGACTTTTGGGTACGCCTCACGCAGGCGCGCCACCGAGTCAGGCAACACATAACGCGCCTGGGTGTGGGTGGTTGCCAGAGACAAAGTACCGCTGTCTTCGGCGCTGAACTGCTCGCCAATGCGCTTCAAATTACCCAGCTCACGCATGATCACTTCGATGCTTTTGAGCACGTGTTGGCCGGGCTCCGTGATCCGTTTGAGGCGTTTGCCGTGTCGGGTGAAGATGTCCACACCCAGCTCTTCTTCGAGCTCGATGATGGCCTTGGAGACGCCCGGCTGCGAGGTATGCAAGGCCTTGGCAGCTTCTGTCAAATTGAGGTTGCGGCGCGCGGCCTCTTGGACGAAGCGAAATTGATGCAGGTTCATAACAAATATGGGCAGAAGTCAGGGTTCATTATGCCGCTGCAATCTAAGGAAAGCCTGCGTTAGGGTAACTATTGCGCTGGGTCGTTTGGGGGCGTGGCCGGGACATAACGCTCAAAATACTGGTATACCACCCAACTGCCCAAGAGTGTGAACGGAAAGGCCCACAACACATCACTGAGCCAATGCGCCCCCACCGAGATGCGGGCGAACCCAATCAAACCTCCTGCCAGGACGCCAGCCGTTAGCCACCACCATCGGCGGCGCTGGTGAATCAACATCAGCGACGCCAGAAAAATGCCATCCGAGGCGTGTCCGCTGACAAAGGCACAGTTCTCGTTGCATTGGTTACCCACCACAAAAGCCGGCGTGAATTTTTTGTCCCCGGCGAATTCAGTGACGTGAAAGGGGCGCGCCCGCGTGGTGATTTCTTTTAAACCGCTGACGATAAAACCGGGGCCAACCAGCAGCGCTAGCCCGACAAAGGCCACGGGGCGCGCCCAGTGGCGGAAGTTGTCAGACCGGCTCGTCAGCCACCACAGTGGCAGGCAAGCCAAGGCGATGCTGCGAAACACGGTGGGCGTGTGTTCGTTGATCAGTTCAACCCACCACCATTGGCCAGGTTTCAAATCAGGACGGGTCTTTAGAAAGTAGCCCGAGGCGGCGATATCCAGCGCCGGAAAGAGAGCTGGAACAAGCGCCAGTGCAGCGCTAAAGGCCCACAAGATGTAAAACGCGCGCAGCGTGGCAGCATTTGCTTTGAACATTGTGCGATCAGGCGCCCACAGAAGAAGAAACCGCCGGAAATACGGCTAAACGGGCGGCCAGGTCCACCAGGCGCGGGTCTTCGCCAATCGATGGCAAAAGTTTGAAATCTGCTTCGGGGTGGTTTTGGCGAATCGCAGCGAGCAGGGTGGGCAAATCTTCCCTGGCGTGTTTTCCGACCCCCAAAAAAAGGGGCAAGATGGTGAACTGCGTGACGCCCAGCGCGGCAAGCTCAGCCGTCACGGATGGTAAGGCGGGCGGCGTTAACTCCAAATACGCACATCGCACCAAGGCGGCAGGATCCAAGGCTTGCGCGCGTTGTGCGATAGCCTCAATGGGTAAGCGCCACAGTGGATCGCGCGACCCGTGGGCGAAGAAAATGATAGCGCGCACTGGTTTACGGATCTGGCCTTTGACCTGATTTTTACTCAGTGCAATAGCCTGGGTATTTGCTTGTTCTTGCGTCAGCGTTTGAATCTTCAACTCCATTTGGCGCTTACCTTCTGAGCACCAGCCAGCCAAACGCGGCCAAGGACAGCAAGGTGTAAATCATGCCTGGCAATGCCGCTGTCAACCAGGGCTGCCATTGCTGCAACTCACCGATGTAGCCCGACACATTGTTGAGAAAAAAGAAACTGATGCCGGCCATGACGCCGCCAAACACATAGGCCGAGATGCCTTCGTTGCGAAAATGCAGATAAGCAAAGGGCAGGGCGAGCACCACCATCACCAGGCAACTTAAAGGATAAAACACCTTTTTCCAGAACTCGATCTCATAACGCTGCGCGGATTGGCCATTGGCATCGAGGTGACGGATGTACTGGAAGAGGTCGATAGTGCCCATCCGTTCGGGTTTGAGCACCGCAGTGGAGACCATTTCGGCGCTGATCTCGGTAGGCCACCGGTATTCGGCCAAAGTGGCGCGCTCCACGCTCGCTTTTTTAACGGGTTTTATGTCCTTTCCATCGTCGGCGGAAAATTCTGTGCGCTGGGCATTGGCCAGCACCCAGGCGTCTACGCCGGCAAAACGACCCGATTCGGCACGGGTCATCGAGACCACGCGGCCCCGGTTGTCAAACTCGAAAATTCGCAGGCCCAGCATACGGCCATCTGGCGCGATGGCAGTGACATTGACGGCGAATTGGGCGTATTGCTGCTTTTCCTTGAGCCAGGCGCCGGTGCGCCCCACGGTAATGTTGCCGTCATAACGCGCCTTGAGCAGTTGTGCGGTGCGGTCAGACCACGGTGTCAAATAGTCGCCCACAGCAAAGGTGAACACGACAAAACCGGCGCCCGCAGCCAGCAATATTTTGAGCGCCCGCGTGGGCCCCAGACCGCTAGTGCGCAGAATGGTGAACTCCGAGCTCTGGGCGAATCGCGCCATGACGAAGATCGTGCCAATCAGCACGGTGATGGGCAGCAACTCGTACAGATGGCTCGGGATCAGCAGGGCCACGTAGGTCAGGGCCTGCGGCAACTGGTAGTCGGGCGATTTGGCGCTGCCAATGTTTTGAAGCTGTTCCACGACATCGAAGAACGAAAAAAGCGCAAGGAAGCCCAAGGTCACGAAAATCACGGCGTAAATCACCTCGCCGAAGATCAGGCGGTGGATCGTTCTCATGCGCTGGCACCGGGAAATGGCTGTGGCTGGCGCTGTGTTTGCGCGCCCGCGCGAGGCCAGAGCGACAAGCTCCAGTTGTTGTGGCGAATCGTCAACCACGTCACGCTGAGTGCCAGTACACCGCCATGCAGTAATACAACAAACGCGAGAAAGCCGATTTTTTCCTGGGCGATCCAGTTTTGTCCCAAATTGAGCAAGTTCAGGTAAATCTGGAACGCGAACAAAGAAAACACCAAGTTGCCGGTGCGCCCCATTCGCGGGTTGATGCGCGAGGAGGCAATCGCCAAAATGATGAGATTCGCCGCTGCCAGGGCAAAACCGATGCGCCAGGAGATTTCACCCAGGTGCCGGGGCGTGGGCGTGAGCACCAGGTTCAGGCTGGGCACGGTGTTCAGCGGCGCATCGTCACGCAAACCGGCTTGCCCGGTTGCCACGCGTGTACCGTATTCCTCAAATTCGCTGACCTTGAGGTCCGGGATTTTCGGATCCGACATTTCTTGATCAGACTTTCCTGTGCTGCTCTCCAGGCGCTGACCATTTTTCAAGATCAGAAACTGGTCATTACCAATGTTTTCGATACGCCCGCTGCTGGCGGTGGTGACGGTTTCTTTGTCCGCCTCCGTCGTGGCAATAAACACGTTGTTACCCGAGCGCAGGCTGGTCGGGTTCTTCTCGACAAAAAACACCTTGCTGCCGTCGGCGGATTCCTGGAAACGACCGGGCTCCACGCGATCCAGATCGCCACGGCGCTCGTAATGGTCACGGATGTCCTCAATACGCTGGTTGGCCCAAGGCAAGGCAAACAAGGCCAGCGCGCCGACAGCCAGCAGGATGGGCCAGGCAAATCGGAACAGAGGCGCGATGAGCCCGGTCAAACCGGTGCCACTGCCAAACCAGATCACCATTTCGCCGTCCCGGTAGAGACGTGTCAAGGTCGCCACTACCGAGATAAACAGGCCCATTGTCATGATATTTGGTAAAAAGGTCAGCACGGTGTAACCCATCACCATCATCACGTCGGAGGGGTTAAAACTGCCGCGCGAGGCTTGGCCCAATGTGCGGATCAGGGTCATGGTCATCACCACCGTCACCAGCACGATCAAGGTGGCGCCAAAACTGCGGGCGAGCTCCTTTCGGATGGAGGAATGGAATAACATGGGGTGAAACTGGTCGTGAACGGTAAAAGAGGAATTATGAACTTTGAATTCAACGCGGGAAGTCTGAGTGCTGCGGCGGGCCAAAAATGTGACGCCTTGCTGCTTTTGGTGCCCGCATCTTTCAAACCTGGCGCTGACAAATTGTCGCTTTTGGTAAAAGAACTACGGGTGGCGGGTGATTTTGAGGACAAAGCCGGCAAATTGGCGCAAATCTATCGCCCGCAAGATGTAGCCAGCACCCGCCTCGTGATCGTGAGCACAGGGCAGGGCGCTGCCAAAGAGGTGCGCCAAGCGGTTGCGGCGGCGGTGGGCGCCGTCAAAGGGCTGGCTTCGGTCAAAAAGTTGGGGCTCTGTTTTGCAGCTGAGACGACGTCGGGCGCTCTGAGTGCCGCGGTTTTGGCGCTGGCGGATGCCAGTTATGTCTACACCACAACGAAATCAAAACCTGAAGGGCGCAAACTGGTGCACGCCTGGGTGAGTGCGCCCGATGGCGAAGGTCTCAAGCCGGCGTTCGCGCGCGCAGTGGCCACGGTGCAAGGCATTGAGTTTGCCAAGGAGTGGGGTAATCGCCCCGCCAATCACGCCACGCCTTCGATGTTGGCGCAGGCTGCCAAATCTTTGGCACGTTTCAAAGACATGACGTGTGAGGTGCTAGGCCCCAAACAGGTGGCCAAACTCGGCATGGGTTCGTTTATGGCCGTCGCCCAGGCGTCGAGCGAAGAATTGCGCTTTGTTGTCCTCAAATACAACGGCGCGGCCAAAACCCAGGCGCCGGTGGTGCTGGTGGGCAAAGGTATTACCTTTGACACAGGTGGCATTTCGCTCAAACCAGCCGCCGAAATGGACGAAATGAAGTTCGACATGTGTGGCGCAGCCAGCGTGCTGGGCGTGTTTCGGGCCTTGGCTGAAATCAACCCGGCCATCAACGTCGTGGGCCTCATCCCGACCTGCGAAAACATGCCGGGCGGGCGCGCCTTGAAGCCCGGCGATGTGGTGACCAGCATGAGCGGGCAAACCATTGAGGTGCTGAATACTGACGCCGAAGGGCGGCTGATTTTGTGTGATGCCTTGACCTATGCCGAACGTTTTAAGCCCCAGGCTGTCGTGGACATTGCCACGCTCACGGGCGCGTGTGTGGTCGCCTTGGGCGGCGTGCGCAGCGGCCTGTTCGCCAGCAGCGACACGCTGGCCCAGCAGTTGATGGCAGCGGGCGAAACGTCGTTGGACTTGTGCTGGCGCATGCCGCTGGACGACGACTACGCCGAAGGCCTGAAGACCAATTTTGCCGACGTGGCCAACGTGGCCGGGCGTGCAGGTGGCGCTGTCACTGCCGCCAAGTTTCTCCAACGTTTTGCCGGTAAATTTGACTGGGCACACCTCGATATTGCCGGCACTGCCTGGAAAAGTGGTGCTGCCAAGGGTTCCACGGGCCGGCCCGTGGCGCTTTTGCTTGAATATTTGTACCAGCGCGTGAATCAGCCTCTGGCGGACGCGAGCGCGGAAATGCCAAAAACCAACAAAATTGGCAAAGTGAGCAGGGCAAGAAAAATACCGCCGATGTCAAAAAAACAATCCGTAAATCAAGCTAAAAGCACGTCAATTAGCCAGGTAAGTAAGCCAGTCAGGCCCGCGAAGTGACCGAGGTTTCATTTCATTTCAACGCCCCCGATAAAGTCCAGCACACCTGCCGCGTGTTGAGAAAAGCCTGCAACGCCGGGCATCGGGTGAATGTGGTGGGCCAACCCGAAATGTTGAAGCAACTCGATGCGGCCTTATGGACGTTTTCACCGCTGGACTTCGTGCCGCACTGTTTTGGCAATGCAGCGCCGTCTGTCCTGGCGCACACGCCCGTTGTGCTGGGACAAACCGATATGGCGGCTGGTCAATCGACGCCCAGCCAGATGTTGATCAACCTTGATGGGCAAATCCCGGTCGGTTTTGAGCGTTTTGAGAAGGTCATTGAAATGGTGGGCCTGGACGCCGCGGATCGCCAGCACGCCCGCGAACGCTGGAAACACTACGCTACGCGGGGTTACGCCATCGTGCGGCATGATTTGTCGGGCGCGCCATGACCCTACCTGCTATTCCCAAGAACTTGCCGCGTTTTTTGCCGACCTTGACCGAGGTGGTGCAGGTGAGGGCGTCACCTCCGGCTGACAATACGCCCACCGTAAATGTGGACGACCTGATCGACCGCATCATGCTGCGACTGGACGGCCCTTTGCAAGGTGCCTTGCAAGCGGCCATTGGCACGCTGATGATCGACAAACTGCGTGAAATGGAGCCGCGCATCCGCGATGAGGTAGACCGCGCAGTGCGCCTGACGGTTGAGGAGGCGATTGCGCAGGAAATCGCCGGGACATCAACGGTTGGGTCGCAGAAGAGTTGACGGGCCTACACCGCACCTGCTTGGTATCTTCCCTATGGAAGATGTCCACATATTTGCGCTATCCTGCGCCTCGTGGAATTCATTCATTCACAAGAACGGGCTTCCCGATCTTAATTTTGGAGTTGATTATGCAAATGAAATTGAAAATAACCGTTGCCGCTGCTTTGGCTGCTGCCGCTGGCGTGGCACTGGCGCAAGACATGGTGGTCAAGATCGGTCACGTAGCCCCCATTTCCGGCGCACAAGCCGCCTATGGCAAAGACAATGAAAATGGCGCGCGTATGGCCATTGAAGACCTGAATGCCGCTGGCGTGACCATTGGTGGCAAAAAGATCAAGTTTGAATTGGTTGCTGAAGATGACGCAGCGGACCCCAAACAAGGCGCGGCCGTCGCTCAAAAACTGTGTGACGCTAAAGTCGCCGGCGTGGCGGGTCACCTTAATTCAGGCACCACTATTCCAGCTTCCAAGGTTTATAACGATTGCGGTATTCCCCATATCACCCCCTCGGCGACCAACCCCAACCTGACCAAACCCGGTTACAAAACCACCTGGCGCCTGCTGGCCAACGACAACGCCCTGGGCGCAGGTTTGGCCTTCTACGCTGCTGACGCTTTGAAGCTCAAGCGTATCGCCGTCATCGATGACCGCACAGCCTACGGCCAGGGTGTGGCCGAGGTGTTCAAGAAGACCGCTGCCGCCAAAGGCATCACCATCGTGGACGAGCAGTTCACAACCGACAAATCGGTGGACTTCATGTCGATCCTGACGGCCGTAAAGTCCAAAAACCCCGACGGCGTGTTTTTCGGCGGCATGGATCCGCAAGCCGGTCCGATGTTGCGCCAGATGGAACAACTCGGTATGGCGAACGTCAAGTATTTCGGTGGCGACGGCATCTGCACCAACGACCTGATCAAACAGGCCGCAGGCGCCAAGACCCTGAACAACGTGGTCTGTGCCGAAGGCGGCGCTTCGCTGGCCAAAATGCCAGGCGGCGACGCCTGGATGAAGCGTTATGAAGCCAAATACCCCAAGCAATTCCAGGTTTACAGCCCGTATGTGTATGACGCCGTGCATGTATTGGTTGACGCCATGAAACGCGCCAACAGCGTAGATCCCAAGGTCTATGGCCCAATGATCGGCGCGACCAACTACAAAGGCATCACCACCACGGTGCAGTTTGAGCCCAATGGCGAGTTGAAAAACCCGGCCATGACTTTGTACACCTACAAAGGTGACAAAAAAGTTGCTCTGAACTAAATCGTTCTCGCCTCTGAAAAAAGCCACCTTCGGGTGGCTTTTTTCTTGGGTGTTTGAGCGGCACGGGGGAAATGCCGGAGATGCTCAGTTAAAATAGACGCCACTGGAGAGGTGGATGAGTGGTTTAAGTCACACGCCTGGAAAGCGTGCGAGGGGTAAAACCCTCCGCGGGTTCGAATCCCGCCTTCTCCGCCAGTAATCAAAAGCCCCGTCAACCTTTCGTTGGCGGGGCTTTTTTGTTTATACTTTTTTTTCCTTACCGAATATCATACCCAATTTGGGTGCTATTGGCTCAAAATTCTAAGTATTTCGGGGTTTTTATGAATTCTGGCGGCTTAGGTCTCGTGGATATGACGTAATATGCTATATAAATCAGAGCAATATTCAGGCGATATACAAGACTTTCCCCTGCCTATTTTTGCCCGCCATGCCCCACATTCACCATCTTCATCGCCGACGCGATGAGCGCTGACACTTCCGTCATGTTGGACGGAACAATCAGCGTGGTGGTGGCATCTGAGGCGACTTTGGAATAAGCCTCGACGGCTTTTTCGGCCACTTTGAGCTGCACTGCCTGCTCGCCACCGGGCAGGCGAATAGCGGCGGCGATGCGTTCGATGGCACCGGCCGTTGCATCGGCCACGGCGGTGATGGACGCCGCTTCACCTGCCGCTTTGTTGATCACGGCCTGTTTTTCACCTTCCGAGCGGGCGATGAAGGCCTCGCGTTCGCCAGTGGCGATGTTGATCTGCTCTTGCCTGCGGCCTTCTGAGGCGGCGATCAGGGCGCGTTTTTCACGCTCAGCGGTGATCTGTGCCTGCATGGCATGCAAGATTTCCTTGGGCGGCGTGAGGTCCTTGATCTCGTACCGCAGCACCTTGACGCCCCAGTTCATCGCCGCTTCGTCGATGGCCTGCACCACCTGCGCGTTGATGATGTCGCGCTCTTCGAAAGTTTTGTCGAGTTCGAGTTTGCCGATCACGCTGCGCAGTGAGGTTTGCGCCAGCTGCGAGATGGCGATGATGTAGTTGCTGGAGCCATAACTGGCGCGCATGGCGTCGGTCACCTGGAAATACAGGATGCCATCGACCTGCAACTGCGTGTTGTCGCGCGTAATGCAGACCTGGCTGGCGATGTCCAGCGGGATCTCTTTGAGCACGTGTTTGTAGGCGACTTTGTCCACAAACGGGATCAGGATGTTGAGGCCGGGTGTGAGTGTTTTATGGTACTTGCCCAGGCGCTCGACGACCCAGGCATGTTGCTGCGGGACGATGCGCACGGCTTGTGCGGCGAACACCACCGCGATGATGAGCAGAATGATGCCAGTGGTCATAAGGTTCCCTAAGTGCGTTTCAATGGGTGGATTAAATTTTTTCAAGAATGAGGCGGCTGCCAACCACCTCGACGATGCGATAGTTGCCTGCGCTGCCTGTCATGCCCGAACGTAGGGCAACGCTCCATTTCGCGCCGCGATACGTGGCCGTGGCTGTGCCATCAAACTGCCAGGCCCCGACGTACACGTTTTCGCCAATATCCAGATTCACGTCACGGTTTTTACTGGCAGGTGCCGGTTGTCGTTGTTTGCCCCGCACCAGGCGCAGAATGAGCACTGACGCGCCACCCACCAGCGCTGCGGCGGTCAACTGCAGTGGCAGCGAGAGCCCCAAATGCGCCGCAATGGCACCTGCGGCGAGGCCGATGGCGAGCATCAACAGATAAAACGTGCCGGTGAGCAATTCAACGACGACCATGCCGCCCGCCAACAGCCACCAGATCGAAGAAAGTGCCAATGTGTTCATAGCACCACATTTTGGGTCAATTCCTTGCAAACGCAAGTGCAGGGGCGGCTTATTTCAATACACTTCGCGCCTGTTTTCAGTTTTTTCCGCTTTAGACGTCTTTTGCTCCCCGCCTGACTCCTGTTTGCCCCCGAAAGCCCGCCATGAAATTTCGTTTCCCCATCGTCATCATCGACGAGGATTTCCGCTCTGAAAACACCTCCGGTTTGGGCATTCGCGCGCTGGCGCACGCCATCGAAACCGAAGGCTTTGAAATCCTCGGCGTGACCAGTTATGGCGACCTGAGCCAGTTCGCCCAGCAGCAAAGCCGTGCCAGCGCGTTCATCCTCTCGGTGGACGACGACGAGTTCACGCCTGGGCCAGATTTGGATCCGGCGGTGTTGAACCTGCGCCATTTCATTGAAGAAGTGCGCCGTAAAAATCTGGATGTGCCGATTTACGTGTATGGCGAGACCAAAACTTCGCGCCACATCCCCAACGACATCCTGCGTGAGCTCCATGGTTTTATTCACATGTTTGAAGACACCCCGGAGTTTGTGGCGCGCCACATCATCCGTGAAGCAAAAAGTTACCTGGAGGGTGTGCAGCCGCCGTTTTTCAAGGCATTGCTGGATTACGCCGAAGACGGCTCATACAGTTGGCATTGCCCCGGCCACTCGGGTGGAGT
>JANOXL010000331.1:0-3779 GCA_031418395.1 Rhodoferax sp.
AGGGCCGTCGCTCAAACTCGCCTTCGGCTCAGAAAGTCGCGACTCTAGGCTGCGACAGACGAGCGATGGCGGCGTTGAGGGGGCTCGGGCTGGGGAGTTCGTCTATCGAGCTAGGTATCCTCTACTTTCGATTACAAAAGACTTGCGTGCCTACTTAGGTGACGATCTATGGTTTCGCGATGCCGCTTCTTTACCTGTCTAAGTTCCTCTTCCGGAAGTTCCACAAACGTAATACCTGCGTTTGCGTACGCTTCGTCCGGCGAAATGAACACGCCAACTCGCTGAAAAGGCTGAACAGCTTTATTTTCTTGCGAGGTGATGAGGTGTACTCGCCCATATTTTTCTCGAAATGAGTTGGCCATTGCCGGTCCATCCAGCAGTAGGTCTTCAAGCAGTAGACGAGCGGCAACTTTGCGGGGATAGACGTGTTCTTCACTAAGTCGGGGCTTCACGACTCCGCTTTCAGGATGAAAGGTCCGCAATGCACCAATGGAAATTCGACCAGTCCACGCCCGCGACGGCTTGGGTATATACCAAATGCCTGCACCAATGATGGTTTCCAACAATGCACGTTGGCGGATACTGGCAACCTTGTAGACAGGCCGCATCGCGACGATCAGCGCAGCAACGACTGCACATTGCTCTTCGAGCTTCGCATCGCGCTCCTGAATTCTCCGCGTGATTAAATGAGGTATTTGCGTGTCTTGCATGTGCTTGATTTTTAACACGTATTTGGATCTAGCCAGTGATTCTGGTGTTCCGATAACTTTGAAACGGTAAGAGCTATCCGCATCACGAAAGCCCAAACCCCCGCAACGCCGCCGTCGCCCGTCTGTCGCGGCCTCGAAGCGCGGAGGGTTCAGGGTCTGGGGGCTGCGCAGCAGACCGACAGAGGCGCGCACTGTTTGAGCCCGCAGGGCGAGTTTGCGCGGCGGCCCTGATGTCGAGCACTGCAGATGGTTGCCCGAAGGGCCCGCGACAGTTGAGCGATGGCGGCGTTGCGGGGGTGCGGGCGGGTCGTTGTAAGCGGCCTGTGAGGTTCGGCCCCACAGCACTACCGAAGTCACATTCAAACGCGAACAAATCGCTGTCAACTACGCAGCAGGTCAAAGTCAAGGAAAGATTTCGCTATATATTAGATAGCAACATATCCAATAAATACGAGACCTAGAGACCGAATTTCCTTAAAATCTCAAAATTGAACCGGTTTTGAGGTATACAATTAACACCCATGTTAACAACTCCAAAACCGCAAATTACCTTCAATATGCCTGCCCCAACTGATCCAGAATCGCCGGGTTTTCCAGCGTGGACGTGTCCTGCGTCACCGCCTCACCTTTGGCAATCGAGCGCAACAAGCGCCGCATGATCTTGCCCGAACGCGTTTTGGGCAGGTTCTCGCCGAAACGAATGTCTTTGGGTTTAGCGATGGGGCCGATTTCTTTGGCAACCCAGTCGCGCAGCATTTTGGCCATGGCGACGGCTTCTGCGCCTTCGGGGCGGGGACGCTTCAAGACAACGAAGGCGCAGATGGCTTCGCCGGTTAAATCATCCGGGCGGCCCACAACGGCGGCTTCGGCGACGAGATCAGTTTTAGAGACCAGCGCAGATTCGATTTCCATCGTGCCCAGGCGGTGGCCCGAGACGTTGAGCACGTCGTCAATGCGGCCGGTGATGCGGAAATAGCCGCGGTCTGCACTGCGCACAGCGCCGTCGCCCGCGAGGTAAAGCGTACCACCCATCTCTGGCGGAAAGTAGCTTTTCACAAAACGCTCCGGGTCACCCCAGATGGTGCGGATCATGCTCGGCCAGGGTCGTTTGACGACCAACATACCGCCTGCGCCGGTGGGGATGTCATGCCCTACTTCATCGACGATGGCGGCCATGATGCCGGGCAACGGCAGTGTGCAACTGCCGGGCACCAGAGGCGTGGCACCAGGCAAGGGCGTAATCATGTGGCCACCGGTTTCGGTCTGCCAGAAGGTGTCTACGATGGGGCAACGCTCGCCGCCCACGTGTTTGTGGTACCACATCCAGGCTTCAGGATTGATGGGCTCACCCACACTGCCCAAAATGCGCAGGCTGGAAAGATCCGAGCGCGCCGGGTGCACTTTTTCATCGCTCTCAGCCGCTTTGATGAGGGAGCGGATCGCTGTGGGCGCGGTGTAGAAAATCGTGCACTTGTGTTTTTCAATCGTCTGCCAGAAACGCCCGGCGTTCGGGAAAGTCGGCACACCTTCGAAGATGATTTGCGTCGCACCTGCCGCCAGCGGCCCGTAGGCCACGTAGGTGTGGCCAGTGATCCAGCCGATGTCTGCGGTACACCAAAAAACGTCGCTGGGGCGGATGTCAAATGTCCAGTCCATCGTGAGTTTGGCCCACAGCAGGTAGCCGCCTGTGCTGTGTTGCACACCTTTGGGTTTGCCGGTGGAGCCCGAGGTGTACAGAATGAAAAGCGGGTGCTCGGCATTCACCACGGCAGGCGGGCACACCGTGCTTTGGCCTGCAAGTGCATCGTCAAAACTCAGGTCGCGCCCCGCCACCATGTTGCACGGCGTCTTGGTGCGCATGTAGACAAACATCTTCTTGATGCTCTCACAGCCGCCCAGGGCCAGGCCGTCATCGACAATGGATTTGAGCGGCAACTCTTTGCCGCCGCGCATCTGGAAGTTGGCGGTGATTACGGCGCTGGCACCCGCGTCAATGATGCGTTCTTGCAGGCTCTTGGCCGAGAAGCCGCCGAACACCACGCTGTGGGTGGCGCCAATACGCGCGCAGGCCTGCATGGCGATCACGCCTTCGACCGTCATCGGCATGTAGATGATGACGCGGTCGCCTTGTTTCACACCTTGTGATTTCAGCGCGTTGGCAAATTGGCTGACCCGTGCCAGCAGTTCTTTGTAGGTGATTTTGGTGACGGCACCGTCGTCCGCTTCAAAAATGATGGCGGTTTTGGTCTCCACCGGCGTGCCGATGTGTTTGTCCAGGCAATTGGCCGAAGCATTGAGTTCGCCGTCTTCAAACCATTTGTAAAACGGGGCTTTGGACTCGTTCAGCGTTTTCGTGAAGGGCTTGGTCCACACCAGGTTCTCCCGCGCCAGCTTGGCCCAAAAGCCTTCAAAATCGGTCTCAGCCGCCTTGCACAGGGCCTCATACGCGGGCATGCCGGAAATGCGCGCGGACGCCATCGCCGCTGCGGGTGGCGGGAAAACGCGGTTCTCGACCAAAATGGACTCAATGGATTGACTGGCGGGGGCAGTTGACATGGTCACGGGCGGGTCTCCTCGGGTTGGCTCACGCGGATGCTGATACGGATACGAATACGGATCGGCGGCGAATTACATGGGATTCTGGTCATTGGCACTTACAGGCCACTGACTTGCTGCAGGCTGACAATATTAATGCAAGCTGGCGGTGCACAAAATACCGCCGCACCTGCGAGCCTACAATCGATTTTCCGACTTTTCACCTGGAATTGACCTCATGAGCCCCCCCCGCAAAAACTCTGACAATGGCATGCGTGCCCTGCCCAATTTGATTTTTGCCAGTCGCTGGCTGCAAATGCCGCTCTACCTGGGCTTGATCCTGGCGCAGGCAGTGTATGTATTTCACTTTGGCGTCGAGCTGTACCACCTCATCGGCGCCGCTTTTGGCAACCAGGCGGACGTGGACGCGCTGGTCAAAAGCATCGGTTATGTGGCAGATGCCAAGATCACCTCACTGAATGAAACCGTCATCATGCTGGTGGTGCTGGCCTTGATTGACGTGGTGATGATCTC
>JANOXL010000332.1:0-4884 GCA_031418395.1 Rhodoferax sp.
ATCACGCCTGCCAGCGTTACTCCTGACCTTACCCTCTCAAACGCTGGACTGCAAAACGCCCCGATTCCGGGTGCCACATTGGCGAATGCTGCACCAATGACCTTGAGCGACTGGCTCTGGCTAGAAGTGATGAGCGGCATCGCGCGCGTGACCAACGCCACCGTAGACGCCTTTGTGCCGCAGATGCTGAATTACGAATCTTTAAACGGCGTGAACTTCAAAAAAGGCTGTTACCCCGGCCAGGAAGTCGTAGCCCGCAGCCAGTTCAGGGGCACGCTGAAACGCCGTGCTTATTGTGTGCAGTCTGCCGTGGCGCTGGCAGCGGGTGACGAGGTTTTTGGCCCGGCCGACGCAGAGCAGGCCTGTGGCACGGTGGTGCTGGCTGCCCAAGCGCCGGGTAGCCCGAGCGCTGGATTCAATGCCATCGTTTCGATGCAAGTCAGCGCTGCGGCAAGTGGCGGGCTGACGGCCAAATCAGCCGGTGGTGCGGCACTGGAGCTGCTTGCCCTGCCTTATGTTTTGCTGGATGATGTCTAAATATAAAAATTTAACTATACAGATTTAGTCTATTTAGATTCTAGGTCTCGTATTTATTAAATAGCTTGCTACTAATTTAATATGAAATAACGTATAAAATATACGCGTAATTTCAATTATAATGGCAATTATAGTGCCGCTTTCAGCGCAAACTTTTCGCCATTTCAATGTGCTCGATCCCCGCCTCTACAAATGCTGCACCGCGTGATGTGAAGCCCTGGCGGCTATAAAACAATTCTGCGCTGCGCTGCGCATGCAGCGTTACCTCTACATCACCACGCGCTTGGGCAACGGCCATCAGGGCCTGTAACACCCCGCGTCCCAAGCCGTTGCCACGCAGCGCTTTGTCTACCGCCATGCGGCCGATTTTGGCCACGCCGTTTTCTGCGGGTAAGAGGCGGCCGGTAGCGACAGGCTGGCCCAACCGGTTCAGCGACACGGCGTGGATGGCGTAGGCATCGGCCTCGTCCCATTCCATCTCCTTGGGGATCTGTTGCTCATCGATGAACACGGCGGTGCGCACGGCTTGCGCCAAAGCGCCCAGATCATCCCATTGGCCGGTGTTCAAGGTAACCATCGGCTTGCCGGCTTCAAAATCCATAAACCAATCCCGCAGCGCCTGCGGCACCGGGCGCGAGGTCTGGGTGGCCGGGTCGGCGAAGACGTACAACAGCTCGCCACTGATCAGGTGCTCGTCGCCCCGGAAGATCTCGCACTGAAAACTGATGGATGACTTACCGATGCGGGCGCACTTGATACACACCTCAAGGCTGTCGTCGTAACGTGCCGAGCCGTGGTATTCCACGGTGGCCTTTTTGACAAACATGTCGCCCTGAAAGTGGTTCAAGATGGTTTCATACCGCAGCGCCATGGCGCGCCAGTAGTCGGCCACCGCTGTATCGAAATACATCAGGTAGTGGCCATTGAACACGATCTTTTGCATGTCGATCTCCACCCAGCGCACGCGCAGGCGGTGGCGGAAGCGAAAGTCGCGGGAGGAGAGTTTTTGGGCGGTAGGCGTCGGGCTCATCGGGCTGGGTTGGACTGATTGCGTGAATTTTTGCGAGCGAAGGGCGATTATTGTGGAAGGCTTCGGCGCCTATAGAGCTGACCCCATGAGACAGGAACCGTATGCCCCAAGCTTATCGAAGGGTTTCGACAGACCCAAGCTGGGCCTTCCTGGCTAATGCGTCTTACGCATTGCGCCCTATTGCGTAAACCGGTTCGGCGCTTTGCCCGGTTGCGCGGCCCAGTAGATCAGCACGGCCCATCCCACCACCGGAATCAGCCAGAGCAACTGCCACCAGCCACTTTTGTCAATGTCGTGCAGGCGCCGCGCACCCACGGCGATGGACGGGATCAGTGTTGCCAGAGAAAACGCGCTCGACACCACTTGGTGCACCATGCCCAGAACCAAGCTGACAATAATCGTGAAGAGCACCCACCACCAGAACTCGGGCCGCGTTGCGGTCCCTTTGAAATCGGCGTATTTGGCAAAGCAAGCCTTGATCGCGTCAGTAAATGTCATGTCTTCTCCTGGTAGATGGTTCTATTGGAAGGTTTGAATGGCAAAACAATAGTAGCGCCAATTCCCGTCAACCTGTCAACTTCGAAGCCTGAATTCGGCCCTGTTTCGAGTGGCCGCGACGATCTGCGCGTTGGGCCGGTCGTTTTGCGTGAGCCGCAATTCGGCGACTGCCTGGGTGTTGCCATTGGCCTGCAGGTGTCGCGCCAGCAGCCGCGACATGGCCGTCTCCATCGGGGTGTCCAGGTACCAGCGCTCCTGAAACAGCCCATCCAGGCGCCAATCTTCGCCTTGGTACAACAGGTACAGACCTTCGACTATCACCAGCCGGATGGCCGCCCCCACCTGAATTGCGCCCGCCACTGGGTCGCCCGCACCGTGGTCAAAACCCGGCCAAGCTACTTCGGCCTGGCTGTGTAACTGCGTGATGCGTTCTTTCAACGCTGCCGCATCAAAAGTCCAAGGCGCGCCGCGTCGCTTGAGCGCCTCCACTGGATCGGGAAAACAGGCGAGCTGGGCCTTACTGAAATGAAAGCCGTCCATGCTGAGCGCCAGTGCCACGTCAGCACCAGGCTCAACGCCAGGTCCATTGCCAATGGCTGAGCCTAAATTTGCCCCTGATTTGACGCCCAATTTCACATTAACTTCCCGCGCTAACCTGTTGGCCAGCGTAGACTTTCCGCTTCCTGGCAATCCCGCCAAGGCAATCACGATGCGCCTGGGTGGCGAAGTCTGGGTGGCTGAATTCGCGTCAGAAAGCAAGGCCAATAAATGGCTCACTGGATCGTCGAGCCGACGCGGTTTGACGGGCATTGTGGCCCCCACATGGGCCACGCCGCGTTGCTGCGCCAGTTCCACCTGACGCTGCCGCTCGGCAAAGCCACGTTTCTGTTCCTCGGTTTTTGCACCAAAGCAGTGCGGGCAACTCACGCCTTTTTCGTATTTTTCGGAGGCGCGTTCCACCTCACCTACCGGGTGGCGACAGGAGCGGCACAGCTCATAGGGCCCCGGTTTCAAACCGTGCCCGACCGACACGCGTTCATCAAACACAAAACATTCGCCCTGCCACAGGCTTTCAGCAGCGGGCACCTGCTCCAGATATTTCCAAATGCCGCCTTCCAGGTGGTAAACCTCGTCATACCCCTGCATTTTGAGAAAAGCCGTCGATTTTTCGCAGCGGATGCCGCCCGTGCAAAACATCGCTACGGCCGGTTTTTTGCCGCTTTCAGCCAATGAGGCAGTCGCGCCGGGCGGGCCCGATGAGTCACTTTTAAGCGCTCCGCTTGCGAGTGAACCGGGTGCCAGCAGTGAACCGGGTCTCAGCACGCCACCGTTTTCTTCTGCCTGCGCCACCCAGGCCGGTAAATCGGCAAAGGTTTTGAGGCGCGGATCGACCGCGCCTTTGAAGCTGCCGATATCGACCTCGTAGTCGTTGCGCGTGTCGATTAGCACCACGTCCGGACGACCTATGAGCGCGTTCCAGTCTTGTGGTTTGACGTACTTGCCCGCCATCACGGTCGGGCTGACGCCCGGCATCCCCAGGGTGACGATTTCCTTTTTGACCCGTACTTTCATGCGTAGAAACGGCAAATCCGGTGCCCAGGATTCCTTGTGAACCAAATCTGCCAAACGCAAATCGGTCCGCAAATGGGTCAATACGCGGTAAACCCCCTCGGGCAAGCCGGAAATCGTGCCGTTTATCCCCTCTGTCGCCAAGAGCAGCGTACCTTTGACGCCCTCGTGGTCGCACAGCTTTTGCAGCTCGTCTTTCATCGCCGCGCAGTCGGGCAAGGCGACGAATTTGTAGAGGGCAGCGGTGAGGAATCGCACGGGAGTCATGGGTGGGATTGTCCACGCTTGGGCATTTCCATTTGACACCTAGAAACGTTTTTGGTGATAAGGGCATTGCGATCTCTTTGGTGCCGCGTAGCGTTTCTGGTGACTACGGCTCTCGATGCCGATAACGCCGAGCGGCAACTAGCCAATGGGCCTGCGGTTTGGGTCGAAAACACTTGCGCCAAAAACCTGCAGCCCTACCCCACCCACCGCACCCAAAACCGAACCGAATACCAAAGCTCAAATCGCCAACACCCGCCCCATATCCGGCCTCAACAGCCAGGCGTCAAACTCATCGGCCATCTGCTGGCTGGCCGACGCGGCGGTGGTCCAGGCTTTCATGCGGCCTGCGAGATCGTTGCCATAGTGAACGAAATCGTTGCGATCCGGTAATTTGCCATTGGGCAGGGTTTTGACCCACTCCGGGTTGGGCGCCAGCAACAGCATGTTGTCCAAGTGGCGCGTGGCTTTGTGACGCCATTTGAGGCTTTTGTCGAGCCAGCCCGGGACGACGGCTTTTTGGAAATGGGGGTAGAGCACGAGCGGGCCGGGGCCTGAAGGTAGTGGGTTTTTGATCCTTACATTGGTAAAATTTACTGCACTACCAACAGTACCTAAGCTAAATTGACCCTTAGGTCTCGTATTAAAATCACGATCAGCTATGTTATTAGGACTATATTTATCCAAAATATAATCTAAGTGCAAGTGATAATCAATAATACCGCCGTCCCAATACGCTCCGCGGGGCGCACCAGGGATGTCATGCACCGCCTGCAAAACAAAGGGAATCGAACAACTCGCCTGCACCGCCAGATTGAAATTGGCCTCGGTCAGTGCCACGCGTCGAGTGCGGTAATCGGCAGTCGCAAACGGCAAATCACCCGCTTTGGACGAAAACACCACCCGCTCCAGCCAAGCGCCCATGGAATTGCGCCGCACGGTGTTGGTCAAAAACGCGCCCAGGTAACCCATGGGTGTGCGAAAAC
>JANOXL010000333.1:0-2977 GCA_031418395.1 Rhodoferax sp.
TGAACGACCGTGCCCTGCGCGACATCACCATCGCGCTGGGTGGCACGGCCAACGGTTTCCCGCGTGAGGACGGTTTTGACATCGTGGTCGCCTCGGAAGTGATGGCGATTTTCTGCCTGGCCATGAGTCTGGCCGATCTGAAGAATCGCCTGGGCCGCATCGTGGTGGGTTACACCAGCGCGCAGCTGCCGATTTTGGCCAGCGACTTGAAAGCCCACGGCGCGATGGCGGCGCTTTTGAAGGACGCTCTCGCGCCCAACCTGGTGCAGACGCTGGAGAACAACCTGGCCTTTATCCACGGCGGGCCGTTTGCCAATATTGCCCACGGCTGCAATTCGGTGCTGGCCACCTCCACCGCGCTGAAGCTGGCAGATTATGTGGTGACCGAGGCGGGTTTTGGTGCCGATTTGGGCGCCGAGAAGTTCATCGACATCAAGTGCCGCAAATCCGGCCTGCGGCCCGACGCTGTGGTGCTGGTGGCCACCATCCGTGCGCTCAAGTACCACGGAGGTGTGGAGGTCAAAGACGTGGCCCATGAAAATCTGGACGCTCTGGCCAAAGGCCTGGTGAATCTGGAGCGGCATTTGCGTAATGTGCGCGAGCACTATGGCCTGCCCTGTGTGGTGGCGATCAACCACCGCACTGAAGATACAGCGGCAGAAGTGGCGCTGCTCAAGGCCTGCGCCGAACGCTTTGGCGTTCAGGTGGTGCTGGCGCGCCACTGGGCCGAGGGCGGCGCGGGAGCTGCGGAGCTGGCGCAAGCGGTCGTCCAGCTATGCAGTGCGCCGAGTCAGTTCAAATTTGTCTATAACGATGAACTTCCACTGTGGGACAAGGTGGTCGCCATCGCCACCAAGATCTACGGCGCGGCCGCGGTGCAGGCCAGTGACAAGGTGAAAACACAAATTACGAATTTGCAAAACAGCGGTTACGGTCACTTCCCGGTGTGTATCGCCAAGACGCAGTATTCCTTTTCGTCAGACACCACACTGCGCGGCGCACCCAGTGGCCATACGCTGCACATACGCGAGGTGCGCCTGGCGGCGGGGGCCGAATTTGTGGTGATGGTCTGTGGTGATGTGATGACCATGCCGGGGCTGCCCAAGCTGCCGTCCGCGGAGAAAATTGACGTGAATGAGCACGGGCGAATTTCGGGTTTGTTTTAACCCGCCCCTTTAAACTTGCAACTCTGCGTCCCATTCACTACAACCCACCCAACACAGGAAACCCCATGAGCATCGATTTCAAAGGCCAAGTCGCCATCGTCACCGGAGCAGGCAACGGCCTGGGTCGTCAACATGCCTTGGCACTGGCCAAACGTGGCGCCAAGGTGGTCGTGAATGACTTGGGTGGCGCGCGTGATGGCACGGGTGGCTCGGTCAGCGCAGCGCAGGCGGTGGTCGATGAAATCAAGGCGGCGGGCGGTGAGGCGTTTGCCAATGGCGCGTCGGTGACCGACTACGAGGCGGTGCAGGCCATGGTGCAGCAGGCTGTCGATACCTGGGGCCGTGTGGATATTTTGGTCAACAACGCGGGTATCTTGCGCGATAAAAGTTTTTCCAAAATGGAAATCGCCGATTTCCGCCTGGTGATGGACGTGCATCTCATGGGTGCCGTGCACTGCTGCAAAGCCGTGTGGCCGCACATGAACACGCAGAAATATGGCCGCATCATCATGACGACCTCCAGCTCGGGCCTGTACGGCAACTTTGGCCAGACCAACTACAGCGCGGCCAAGATGGCACTGGTCGGGCTGATGCAAACGCTTTCCATCGAAGGCGCGAAGAACGGCATCCGCGTCAATTGCCTTGCGCCCACGGCGGCCACCCGGATGACGGAGGATCTGCTGCCCGAGGCGGTGCTTAAAAGCCTGCAACCCGAAGCCGTGGTGCCCGCCATGCTGGTGATGGCGTCACGCGACGCACCCAACCGCGCGATCTTGTGCGCCGGAGCCGGGACATTTGAAGCCGCGCACATTACGCTCACACAAGGCATTTGGTTGGGCGCTGACGACTCAACCCCCGAGCGCCTGGCGGCTCATCTGGCCGAAGCCACCGACCGTGCCGACGACATCGTGCCGCAAAGCGGTGCGGCGCAAGGTAGCAACGAGATGGCCAAGGCGGCGGCTGCGGCGAACGGCAGGGCTTGAATACGCGGGGTGAGTCGCCAAGCGTGGATGGGGCGTCAATTCCAGTGCCAACAATGCTATTAACATGGGTGTTAATTTCACCTAAAAAATAGCCGCTGAAATCCGGAATGCGATAGTTTTAGGGCTCTGGGTCTCGTTTTATATGGCTTTTATGCTATATAAAATGTAGCATCTATTTTCCCTCAAATTCGCCGCTCAATCGCCCGCTGCAACTGTAGTGGCAGCAAACCGCCAAACAAGCCCGCCATGCGGGCCTGGTTGCGGTGCCACCACAGACCCGCAAACACCACAGCAATGCCCAAACCGGTCAGGGCCACAGGGAACAAGAGGCTGTCTTTGAATACTTTGTACGACAAGTGCCCCAGGTAGATCGACAGGTTCCCCAGCCCCACATCGCCAGCATCCACTGGGCGCAAAAAAACCTCCCGCCGGTTGCCCGGCCAGGAGGTGTCACATGCGGTCTGAAAAGCTTAAGCCGCTTTACGGGCCTTGCGCACAGCGCGTTTCACGGTGGACACGGTGGCAGCAGCGGTGCTGCCAGCTGCGACTTTGACGAGCTGGGTCGAGCGTTGCTCGATACGGGCTGCCACTTTGCTCACAGCCACAGCGGCAGGCACAGCGGCAACGGCCATTTTGGTGAAGGCTTTGTTGCCGGTGGCTTTTTCAAATTTACCGGCGTTGGCGGCGACTTGTTGCACACCTTTGGCGGCGAGTTTGACCGCGCGGCTGATGGCCATGTCGGCACCGTCGCTAGACAGCGTGATGCCTTTGACGTAGATACCGCTGATTTTTTTCTGTGCGGCCAATGCGTTGTTGCGCACTTCAGCA
>JANOXL010000334.1:0-7021 GCA_031418395.1 Rhodoferax sp.
GCCACCACGTCGGCAATCAGCCAGCCGGTGTTGCTGGGCTTGAGCGGCTCGAGGTCGGCCATGAGCAAACACATGCCCGCTACGGTGGGGACGTTGGGGCGCAAAGCACACAAACAATGGCTCAAAGGCACACGGCAACCGCTGCAGCGCTGCACTCGCGAACCACGGGCCTTGAAGGGTTTGCTGAGCAAGGCCGTTCGCACCGCGCGCAGGTGCGCGACGGCGTGGTTTTCAATCAAAACTAAATTCCTGCAGCAACCCTGCCCTTATTTGGGAGGCCGGTGCAGCGCGCAAAGTTTGTTGCCGTCCGGGTCGCGCAGGTAGGCCAGGTAGAGCTTGCCTGCCGGGCCTTCGCGAAACCCGGGGGGGTCTTCGCAGGTGGTGCCGCCGTTGGCGACGCCCGCCGCATGGAATGCATCACCCTGCTCAGGCGACTGCACGGTGAACCCGATGGTGCTGCCATTGCCGTGAGATGCCGCCTGGCCATCGATGGGCGTGGTGATGGCAAACGTGCCCGTAGGGCTCCGATAGAAATAGCGCAACTTGTTGGCCACCCCCGGGCCGATGCCCAGCGTGCCGAGCAGCGCATCGTAAAACTTCTTCGAGGCCTCAAGATCGTTAACACCGAGCATCACATGACTGAACATAACTTTCTCCGTTGGGGCCCGTTAAACAGACGGTTAAAGGGCCGGTTGAGGGTTAAGACTGACTCGCCTGCATGGTACGCGAAGCCGGCAGGCAGGCAAAAGCAATGCAGATGAGCGCGGTCTGGGCGCGAATGTTCTGTAACAAGACCAATACCTTTGTATTGAAGGTTTGCCGCAGCTTTACTTGGGATGGTCTTCAATTTAGCCATTGCTCGCGTTGTACAGAGGCTGGAAGCAAACTTGCCCAACACCAGGAGCACCCAATGAAATCGAGAACCCAGACCTTCGTTGTCGCCGCCTGCGCCGCAGCGGCATTAGCGGCCTTGAGTGGCTGCGTCGTGGCACCCCTAGGATACGACCCTGCCTATGCCGCGCCCTCAGGCGTGGTCTATGTGGCACCCACCTATGCCGTACCGGGACCAGGCTACGCGTGGCACCACCATGGCCGCCATGGCTGGGGCTGGCGCCACCCCCACAACGGCTGGCATCGCGGCTGGCGATAGTCGGCGTGGAGCGGCGCTGGGGGTGAAAACGCGTTACGAACTGACTAAAACCGACCACATTAAATTTTTGAAAATGCGGCGAAAAAACAATAATATGTGTCTCATAACTCATTGTTTTTAAACATTTAACGGTATAAAATGTAATTTCGTACAAATATACCGAAGTGATAGAAACAAGCCCCAACATCGCCCGCCAGTACATTGACGCCGTCGCCGTCTTTGAGGCCTTGGAAGAAGCCCAAGAGGAAGCTGCTCAGGTGCGCGGCGGCATGTATTGGCACGCTGGTCCGCCAGCGCAACCTGAGTCCAAATACCTGGTACGCACCACACCCGCCGGGGCCGAAACCAGCCTGGGCCCGCGCACGCCAGAAACCCAAGCAATCTACGAGCGCTTCACCCAGCGCAAGCGCGAAAGTGCGGAGCGCGTCGCAGGCCTCAAAGCTGCGCTGGCACAGCACCAACGCCTCAACCGCGCCCTGCGCGTAGGCCGGGTAGACCCATTGGTCGTGGCGCTACTCGGCCGCTTGGCCAGCACCCAACTGAGCCCGCACTTCCGCGTCGTCGGCACTCACGCGCTCTATGCCTACGAGGCCACCGCTGGTGTGCGTCTGGACTCAGACACACTGGCCACGCGCGACATCGATTTGCTGTGGGACACCCGCAAACGCATCCTTTTTTCCACCCAACTGGCGCGGGTAGACAGCTCCATGCTCGGCGTGCTGAAAAAGGTGGACAACACTTTCCGCATTCGCAAAAGTCAAAAATACACTGCCGTCAACAAAGATGGCTTCGAGGTGGACATCATTCGCCGTGAACGCGAGGGCACTGACCCGCACCCCATCAAACTCAGCGACGATGACGAAGACTTTTGGGTAGCCCAGGCACGCCGTGCCAATGTGCTGCTGGACTCACCCGGCTTCTCAGCCGTCATTGTCGCTACCAACGGCAGCGTGGCGCGCATGAACACCGTGCACCCGGCCACCTTTGTCGCGTTCAAAAGATGGCTGGCCGATCAACCAGACCGCGAAGCCCTCAAGCGCCGCAGGGATGTGCTGCAGGCTGATGCGGTCCAGGAGCTGCTGGACGGGTATTTGCCACAGGTCTAATACAAAATAGCTGCTAAGTCACATAAAACGTGCGTAAGCAGCTACTAAAAACATAGCAACTCATTTACGACCTGGCGAGGCGCACCTACGCCGCGCGTTCCACCAGAGTGGTGATTTCCGTGGTCACAGTAGTCATCAGCTTGTGAACCGGGCACTTCCCCGCCGCCACCACCAGCTGCGCCAGCTCGGCATCGCTGAATGTGCCGCTGATCACCAGTTTGCTGGTGATGCGGTACACCCCGGCGCGCTCCTGGCTGGCGTCGCTGGTCACCTCGGTGCGGATATCGTCCACCGCGATGCCCTTCTTTTTGGCAAACCACATCACCGTTATTGCCTTGCAAGCGCCCACGGCCGCGTCGTACAAATCGTGCGGGCTTGGCCCCTCGTCTGTACCGCCTTCGGCCACCGAGGCGTCAGTGTCAAGCTGTTGGCTTCCGAAGTGGATAGTCTGGGCCAATGCGGTGCCGGGTTTGCGTTGAATCGTGATGGACATAGTGGCTTTCGGGGGGGATATCAGAATTTTATTTCCCGCGGGTTGCGTTAGCGTTGATCTGGCGCAGGTAACCCGTTTCGAAATTGGCCCCCCAGGTTGTCACTGTGCCATTTCAGACAGTCCAGACAGTGTCTGGACCATCCTGAGCGCCCGTTTTCGCCCGCGCCCTCCGCTTTCTTCACCGCAACTGCAGCGACATCCGCAGCCTGACGATCCCAAAATTCAACCATTCCACAGTTGAGTTGTTGCTTCGGCTCGGCGATCCGAATGCGTGCTGCTAACAAACTCACGTCACTGTCCGATCCGTCGCACAATCTATCAAAAACCACCACCCTCGAAGGAGCCCGCCATGACGACAACGCTAGAACCTGCCCCCGAGCTGGAAGTCTCCGAATGGATCAACGCACCTGGGCCGATCTCGCTGGCTGCTTTGCGCGGGCGCGTGGTAGTGGTGCATGCGTTTCAGATGTTGTGCCCCGGCTGTGTGACGCATGGGACGCTGCAGGCCGTCAAAATCCACCAGGCGTTTGACCGCGAAGACGTGGTGGTGCTGGGCCTGCACACGGTGTTTGAGCACCACAGCGTAATGGGGCCCGAGGCACTCAAAGTCTTTATGCACGAATACCGCATTCCGTTCCCTGTGGGGGTCGACCGCGCGGTGGCGGGCAGCCCGATTCCCGCAACGATGCAGCGTTATGCCTTGCGCGGCACGCCCAGCCTGCTGGTGATTGGCCGCAACGGCACGCTGCGCTTGAACCACTTTGGCAGCCTGGACGATATGCCGCTTGGCGCGCTGCTGGGGCAATTGGCGGCAGAGCCAGCGTGAAGGTTGTGATAGGCAGGGAACACCTATAGCCGTGTTTCGACTGGTTCTTGCAACCATACCGTCACAAAAAGGTCATAAAAATTGCCCATGATTGGGGGCTCTTGCCGCATACCTGCCGCACGATTCTTCATTCAACTTCGAGCAAATACCATGGCCAAAGACTTCTCTTCAATGGAGGACAGCAACCGCTCCTCCAACCTCAGCATTCATGATGTCTCGTCGCCCGCACGCCGCACGCTGCTCAAGGGTGGCTTGGGCGGCGCACTGGGCGGGCTGCTGGCACCTCTGGCGGGTGTCGCCGGTGTGGCGGCAGTCGCCTTGCCGGGTTGCGCGAGTCTGGGCGGCGGCTCCTTATTGGGCTTCAAAAGCGTCGCCGTCTCGACGGCCGACAAGATCATCGTGCCAGAAGGGTACATCGCCGACGTCATCGCCGCCTGGGGCCAGCCGGTGGGCTTGTCGGGCGAGATGCCGGCCTTCAAGGAAGACGGCAGCAACACGGCGGCCGAACAAGCCGCGCAAATGGGCATGCACCACGACGGCATCCATTTCTTCCCGACCGACGGCTCCAAAGCCGGCCTGTTGGTGATGAACCACGAGTATGTGGACGATGGCCTGCTGCATGCTGATGGCACCCGCAACTGGTCGGCTCAAAAGGTGCAAAAGGCCCAAGCTGCCCATGGTGTGGCGGTGATCGAGATCGAGCAAAAGGGCGGCAAGTGGGAGATGGTGCTGCCGTCGCCCTTTGCCCGGCGCTTCACCGCCAACACACCCATGGCGATCACCGGCCCGGCGGCGGGCCACACGCTCATGAAAACCGCCGCCGACCCGAATGGCCGGCGCGTCTTGGGCACTTTGAACAACTGTGGCAGCGGCATCACGCCCTGGGGCACTTACCTGACCTGTGAAGAGAACTTCATTTTCTACTTCAAAGGCCCGGACGCGCCAAGCGCGCACGAGCGCCGCTGGGGCCTGCGCCCGGGTGACCCCATCGGTTACCGCTGGAGCGAGTTTGACGCGCGTTTTGATGCATCGAAAAACCCCAATGAGCCTAACCGTTTCGGCTGGGTCGTCGAGATCGACCCGATGAACCCCAGCAGCACACCCATGAAGCGCACCGCGCTGGGCCGCGCTGCGCACGAGGGCGCGACAACGGCGACCACGCGGGATGGCCGCGCGGTGGTCTACATGGGTGAAGACGCGCGTTTCGAATACATCTACAAGTTCGTCAGCCGCGACAAGATCCAGCCCGGTGGTGCCCGCGCCAACATGGAACTGCTGGATCACGGCACGCTGTTTGTGGCCCGTTTTGACAGCACCGGCAAGGGTGCGTGGTTGCCACTGACGCACGGCCAGGGCCCGCTCACGGCAGCCAATGGTTTCGCCGACCAGGGTGAGGTGCTCATCAAAACCCGCCAGGCCAGCGATTTGCTGGGTGCCACCAAAATGGACCGCCCGGAGTGGATTGAGGTGGACAAACAAGGCTGGGTGTATTGCACCCTGACCAACAACAGCAACCGCGGAAGCACCGGCCAGCCCGCTGTGGACGGCCCCAACCCGCGCGCCAACAACACCATGGGCAACATCATCCGCTGGAAGGATGACGCTGACTTCGACGGTGGCAACTTCCAATGGAACCACTTTGTGTTCGCGGGTGATCCGAAACTCGAACGCGGCGATGCCAAAGGCAACATCAAGGGCGACGCCTTCGCCTGCCCCGATGGACTGTGGACCGATGGGCGCGGCGTGTTGTGGATTCAGTGCGACATGTCCACCTCGGCCATGGGCAAGGGTGATCTGATCAACCTCGGCAACAACGCCATGCTCGCCGCCGATGTGAACACGGGTGAAATCCGCCGCTTCCTGGTCGGCCCCTCGGGCTGCGAGATCACCGGCGCCACCGCCACGCCTGATGGCAAAACCATGTTCATCAACATCCAGCACCCTGGCGAGAGCCCGAGTGAACACAGCGACCCGGCCGAGCCACGCAAGATTTCAAACTGGCCGGATCAGCGCCCGACAGGCCGTCCGCGTTCCGCGACGGTGGTGATCCGCAAGGTTGACGGGGGCGTGATCGGTACCTGATTCCACCGGGCAATCAGCCGTGCAGGTCGGTGTGCCTGCTTCACGAATGATTTCGCAGCGGTGTGCGTTCTACTGACTTGGGCGGGCTGGTTTGCGCAGCGGGTCCAGCAAAGGCCGCAGGCCGTTGTGGTCCATCTCCTGCACCAGCGCCAGCAGCCGTCCAATCTCGCCTTTGGGAAATCCCTCGCGGGCGAACCAGTTCAGGTAGTTGCCGGGCAGGTCGGCCAAGAGGCGGCCTTTGTGTTTGCCGAAGGGCATTTCCAGCGTGACGAGTTTTTCCAGATCTTCAGGCTGCATGGCGCTTGGACAGGATGGACGTGACGCGGTGGTTCAGCCACCGGCGCGTTTGACCACGAAGCCCTGCTTTTGCAGCGCCGCTACCACGGCGTCGCGGTGGTCGCCTTGCACTTCGATCACGCCGACTTTCACCGTGCCGCCCGAACCGCACTGGGCTTTGAGCTGTTTGCCCAATTGAACTAGCGCCGCGTCATCCAGCGGCACGCCTTTGACGACAGTGACGCCTTTGCCTTTGCGGCCTTGGGTCTCCAGCGACACACGCACGATGCCGTCACCCGCAGGCCGCATCGCCGCGTTGCTTTTGCAGGCGCACTGCGCGATGGGCTGGCGGCATTCGGGGCAGATGCGGCCTGTCTCTGTCGAATAGACGAGGTTGCTACGGGGTGAAGCGCGGCTTGTGGTTTGAGGTGTGGCGCGGGGTAGGGCGCCTGACAAAGGCCAACGCGAAGTCATTTGAAAGGGTAAATTCGAAAGCTCAATAGTGCGGCGGCAGCTCGTCTGCCGCAGAGCGCGGCGCAGCACTGGTGCCATCGGGTTGGCCCTGGGCCGCCTGTTCGCGCAGTTGCCGCATGTCGCGTTGCAAGAGGGCAATCTCCTGCTGTTGGCGCACGATGACGGCGTTGAGCTGGTCCAGCAAGTCCTCGCTGAAGCTGGCTTTGATTTCCAGCTCGGTGAGGCGTTGGTCAACTGTGTGTTGGATAGGCTGGGAGGCGTTCATGGCGGTATTGGACACCATGTGAACACGGTGGGGGCGACATCATCTTGGGCAAGTTCGCGCCGCGCTCAACGCTGGCGACGTATCTCGCGCAACATAAACAGGTAAAGCCCCTCGACTTTCTCGCGCGCCCACGGTGTTTTGCGCAAAAACTTCAGGCTGGAGGCCACGCTGGGCTCGTGTGTAAAACAGCGCACGGGGATACGCTGCCCCAACTCTTCCCAGCCAAAATGTGCGGCCAGCGCGGTGACGATAGCCTCCAGCGTCAGGCCATGCAGGGGGTTGCGCAGCTGACCTGGTGGCGTGTTTGGCAGCAGGTCTGGAAGTGCGTGAACGGGCACCGGCAGGGGCG
>JANOXL010000335.1:0-30032 GCA_031418395.1 Rhodoferax sp.
GGTGCGCTGGCTTCAGACACCGTGCGGCAGATGTTGGGCAGTGTCGATCGTAGCCACGTGTTTGGCTTGATCGACGCACTCGCGCGTGGTGATGGCAAGGCCATCGTTGAGACCTCTGAGCTGCTGCGTGTGAACGGTCAAAGTGCAGCCTCAACGCTGGAAGAAATGAGTGTAGTGCTGCAACGCATGGCCGTATTGCAGGCAGTGCCTGAGGCGGGCGAAGATACCGACCCGGAAGCCGCAGACATCGCGCGCCTGGCCCACGTCATGGCGCCGGATGAAACGCAATTGCTCTATAGCCTGTGCCTGCACGGGCGTGGCGAATTGGGGCTGGCACCGGACGAATACGCGGCGCTCACCATGGTGCTCCTGCGATTGTTGGCCTTCAAACCTGCGGGGGCGCGCGTGGGTGCATCTGCGGCAGCGGCTCCTGCACCGGTAGCGGCGGCGGCGACGGCATCTGCATCCCCAACAGCAGCATCCTCATCGCCACCTGCATTGTCTGTGGCGTCCGCTCCTGCAGTTTTGCAAACCCCACCGGCGGAAAAAAAAACTCTGATTCGGGCTGAGCCGCCGCCCACAGAGCCCGCACCGGTGCCCGCGCCAGTAGCCGCGCCGACATCCCCGCCGCAGAAGGACACACAGGCAAAGGCACCTGCCGGGCAAATCCTGCATGTTGTAGACAAGCCCAACGCGGCGGCAGCCCCACCTGAGTCGAAAAAAAATGGGGCAGAAGGTCAAGCAGAATATGTGCAACACGCTACCAAAGCCGTCGCAATTCCGGTGCGTCAGCAGCATGACTCGCAGGTTGATGGGCCGGTGTCACCCAGCAACGCCGGGCAGGTGGTGCGCACCGAAGAGGGCGACTTTTGGCACCCACTGGTGCAGCAACTGGTTGCCAATGAGTTGGTGACGGCGCTGGTGCGGGAGCTGGCGCTGCAGTCGCAACTGGTTGCGCGTGATACCGACCAATGGATTCTGCGTGTCGAGCGCGAGTCGCTGAATCAATCCGGCAGCCGAGACCGTTTGCAGGCTGCGCTGCAACTGGCTGGTTACCCCGTCAAACTGGTGGTGGAAGTCGGACGAGTCGGCGACAGCCCAGCCAAACGCAACACCCAAGCGCAGGCGGAACGGCAATTGGCAGCAGAAAAAATCATTTTTGAAGACGCTTTCGTGCAGGAGATGATGCGCGACTTTGGGGCGAAAATCGTGCCAGGCAGCATCAAACCGCTCTGATTTCAAACTTTCGCAATTCCATTCAATTAAAGGAAACACCATGTTCAACAAAGGCCAATTGGCCGGGCTGATGAAGCAGGCCCAGGCGATGCAGGACAACATGAAAAAGGCACAGGACGAACTGGGCAACGTCGAAGTGACCGGCGAGTCCGGCGCGGGCCTGGTCAAGGTGACGATGACCTGCAAACACGACGTGCGCCGTGTCGTGATCGACCCGAGCCTGCTGACCGACGACAAAGACATGCTCGAAGACCTGGTCGCCGCCGCCTTCAACGCCGCCGTGCGCAAGGCTGAGGACACCAGCAGCGAGAAAATGGGCAAGATCACTGCTGGGATGCCGGGTTTGCCGGGCGGCATGAAGTTTCCGTTCTAAAGATATGACCCCCACGCTCCGCCGCTTCGCGGGTCGCTGCCCCCCGAGGGGGCTAATTTTTCTTGGGTCGGCCCGGCGGAAAATTGCGGCCCCCACGCTCCGCCACTTCGCGGGTCGCTGCCCCCCGAGAGGGCTAATTTTTCTTGGGGTGGCCCGGCGAAAAATTATGGCCCTGTCTCGTTTGGCTTGTAGTTAGCCTTAATGGCTGATTCCAATTCGCTCGAAGCCCTGATCCAGGCACTGCGCCAGTTGCCGGGTGTCGGCGTGAAATCGGCCTCGCGTATGGCGTTTCACTTGTTGCAGCGCAATCGCCCTGGCGCCCAGTCGCTGGCGCGGGCGCTGGATCATGCGGTGCAGACGGTGCGCCAATGTGATTTGTGCCACACGTTTACTGAAAGCCCGATATGCACTACGTGCGCTGATACACGGCGCGACCGCAGCAAGTTGTGCGTCGTCGAGACGCCGGCTGACCAGTCTGCGGTGGAACGCACACTTGCGTACAACGGCTTGTACTTTGTGTTGATGGGCCACCTGAGCCCGCTGGACGGCATCGGGCCCAAAGATATCGGGCTGAAAAAACTCTTTGACAGGGCGCTCGAAGGTGAGGTCAAAGAGCTTATCCTGGCCACCAACTTCACGGCGGAAGGCGAGGCGACGGCACACGTGATCAGCGAAGCGCTTCAGCCACACGGGCTCAAACTCACCCGCCTGGCGCGCGGCGTGCCGGTGGGCAGTGAATTGGAGTATGTGGATTTGGGCACCATCGCCCACGCCCTCGTTGATCGTCGCTAACGCTGCCAATTCATAGTGGAAACCCGCAGGGGATGTTCCCGATGCGCGTAGGCATCGTCTCTTTTATGCTTGTTGCAAACAATAAACACAGGCATTTAGAGGAGTCACCATGCGCGCGGGTCGGTCACACACTTCGTTATCAACTGGATTGCGTCGCAGGCAGGTGCTTGCGCTTCCAGGTGTGTTGGCAGCCTCACTAGCTGCGCCGTCCTTGTGGGCACAGCCCAAACCTGAAAAATCAAAAATCATCATTGCCGTGGGTGGCAAATCCGGGTTTTATTTTCTGCCCTTGACGATTGCCGAGCAGCTCGGGTATTTCAAAGCGGAAGGGCTGAACGTCGAGATCACCGATTTTTCGGGCGGCGCGCGCGCCTTGGAGGCGGTGACATCCGGCACGGCTGATGTGGTGAGTGGTGCTTTTGAACACACCATCAACCTTCAAAGCAAAGGCCAGTTTTACCAGGCTTTTGTTTTGCAGGGCCGCGCCCCTGCGATTGTGCTGGGCGTGTCTACCAAAACCATGCCCCAGTACAAAACCATTACAGATCTGCGCGGCAAAAAAATCGGCGTTTCGGCACCCGGTTCGTCCACCAACATGGTCTCCAACCTGGTGTTGTCCCGTGCGGGGCTTACCGGTGAAGATGTCAGCTACATCGGTGTTGGTACAGCGGCGGGGGCGTTGTCTGCGGTGCGTTCGGGGCAGATTGACGCCATCAGCAACATCGACCCGGTGATGACCATGCTGGAGCAAAAAGGCGACGTGCGCGTCATCACGGATACCCGCTCGCTCAAAGGCACCCTGGACGTGTTTGGCGGCCCCATGCCGGCCGGTTGCCTGTATGCGCCCACCGAGTTTTTGCTGAAGTACCCCGTTACGGCGCAGGCTCTGGCCAACGCCATCGTGCATGCGCTCAAATGGCTGCAAACCGCCGGGCCGGGTGACATCATCAAAACCGTGCCGGAAGCTTACTTTATGGGCGACCGCAGTTTGTATTTGGCCGCCTTCAACAAAGTGCGTGAAGCCATTGCCGTGGATGGCTTGATTCCAGAAGAAGGCACACGCACTGCAGTGAGGGCGCTGGCGAGTTTTGACGCCAGTGTGCGCGCTGACAAAATCGCCCTGGCCAGAACCTTTACCAACGAGTTTGCCCGTAGAGCCAAAGACAAATACAAGGCGTGACGCGCATTTTTCGTCGGGGTTTTGCAGATTGCCAAGCTAAGCACCACCACTGACCCCTGAACGTCGCCTTGCCAAGGCCCGTGCTCATCGCATGCCAGCGTGGTTTTATCGCTTGGCGACTTTGGTGGACTTGCCGCCGCTGCGTTTGGCCTGTTTGGTGACCGCGCCTTTACTGCGTGAGGCTTTGGCGATCTGGGTTCCAGGGCTGCCGGACGACGCCATCTTGCCCCTGGTCGGCAAAAACAGCACCACCTGTTGCCCTTTTGTGAAACTCGCACTGGCGCTTAAATTGTTCCACTCGGCGACATTGGCAGCCGACAGTTTGTAGCGCTTGGCCAGGCTGGCGACCGACTCAGCGCGGGGTGATTTCAGTACCGTGCGCCGCGCCAGCACTTCGGGGGATAGCCCAATCTGGCCGTTGTCGGCCACTTCCACAGCCACATCGTGTTCAATGCGGCTGCCGCGGGGGACGACCAGCGTCGAGCCCGCTTTGATCATCGATCGCGGCGGGATATGGTTGATGGTACGAAGCTCATCTTCACTCATGCCGGCTTTTTTGGCAGCGTCGGCGGATTTCATTGTCGAAGGTACGGTCCACACGGTCCAACTGGCCAGCCGTCCACCGGCAAAACCGTTGATATTTTTCTGGAAAACTTCCGCCTGATCCCAGGGTAACAGGATCTGGGGCGTGCCTGCCGCCAAGAGCACGGGTCGATTGGCAGACGGGTTGAGCGCTTTGAAGTCTTCCACGCTGACCTCGGCCAGCTTTGCGGCCAGGGCAACATCCATATCCCGCGTGATCGTCACACTCTGGAAAAACGGATGGTTTTCGATCAAGGGCAGGGTGGACCTGAAGGCGGCGGGCGAACTCACGATGTTCTTGACCGCTTGCAGCTTGGGCACATACTGCCGCGTCTCGGCCGGCATGGTGAGATCCAGGTAACCGGTACCCAAACCCACACGTTTGTTTTTGGCAATGGCGCGCGAAACGCTACCTTCGCCCCAGTTGTAGGCGGCCAAGGCCAGATGCCAGTCGCCAAACATGCCATGTAATTTCTGCAGGTAATCCAGCGCCGCGCGGGTCGAGGCCAACACGTCCCGCCGGTCATCACGGAAGGCGTTTTGTTTCAGCTCAAAGTGCCGCCCGGTGGCCGGCATGAACTGCCACATACCGGCGGCCTTGGCACTGGACACAGCCTGCGGGTTAAAAGCGCTTTCAATGAACGGCAGCAGCGCCAGTTCAGAGGGCATATTGCGCCGCTCCAGCTCCTCGACGATGTGAAACAGGTATTTACGTGAACGCTCGGTCATGCGGGCAATGTAATCAGGCCGCGTGGCGTAATACTGCTCGCGGTCTTTGACTTGCTCACTTTCCAGATTGGGCATGGCGTAGCCCCGGCGGATGCGCTCCCACAGGTCGGCCGGCGGTGCCAGCGGCGCGACGGACCGGCCCTGCGCCTGCGCGGCGGTGATGGGTTTGAGCGGGTCGTCAGCACCGGTGTGGGCAGGCGCTGGCGTGCGGGCACGAGCGGGGGCAGCCGCAGATGAAGCAGCGGGTGAAGCAGAGGGTGAGGGCGTCGCGGAGCCCGCAGGCGATGTCGAAATGGCGGCGACGCCACCAGGCGAAGCGGATTGCCCTGAACTTGACAGCAGATCGGGCGGTGCCGGTGCATCAGGAACTTGTGTTGCGCAACCGCCCAGCAGGGCAGTCAGCAAGAAAATCCACCGGGTGGCAGGCGCCAACGTGGCCGTGCGCGCCATCATCGAATGTGCACCGTGCCACAAGGCATGACTAGAATGGATCGATCATCCCGAAACGGGCCGAGGTCGCTGGGGAAAAATAGTGTCAGGTGCATGGATAGACAAATTATAAGTTTGCAAGACTGGTTTGAGACGCCGCCTGGCCGTTATTTGCGTGATTGGGAGCAGGTGCAGTTTGACCTTGCCGTGGCCGATATTTTTGGCTACCACGCGCTGCAACTGGGCCTGCCCGCACTGCCGGCGTTACAAGCCAACCGCATGCCGCACCGCTGGGTGGCGGGTACCCCCAACGGCCTCATCCACGGGCAGGTGCTGGCGCAAGGGCAGGGCGGCAGGATCGAAAACAAACTCATTTTGGACGCCGGTGCCACTGCGCTGGTCACCGACTACGCCGCACTGCCCTTTCCCGCCAACAGTCTGGATTTGATCGTGTTGCCCCATGCGCTGGAGCTCGGCGCTGACCCCCACGCCACGCTGCGCGAAGTCGAGCGTGTGCTGGTGCCCGAGGGGCGTGTGGTGATCAGCGGCTTGAACCCGGCCAGCCTGTGGGGTCTGCGCCAACGTCGCGTTCACCTTTACCGGCGCTTCGGTGTGGGCGAATTTTTTCTGCCTCAAAGTGGTGAGTTCATTGGTTATTGGCGTTTGCGTGATTGGTTGCGGCTGTTGAGTTTCGAAGTTGAAACTGGCAAATTTGGTGGCTACCGGCCTTCGGTGACTTCAGATAAATGGTTGAAGCGTTTTGAATGGATGGACCACCTTGGCCCGCGCTGGTGGCCCATTTTTGGTGCCGTGTATTTTGTGGTGGCCGTGAAGAAAGTGCGCGGCATGCGCCTGATCAACCCGGCCTGGAAAACCGCGTCGGCGCGCAACACCGCGCCGGTTTCCATCACCGGGCGCGCCAGCGGCACACATTCGCAGTTCGACAGTGACAGTTGATTGCTATAAATAGTATAGCTTCATACGAATAGTGTTTGAGACCTAGAGCCCGATTTATTTTACATTTTGATTCGCCAAGCCTGGTGGGCAAGCAATCATACCCAAAATGGGTATGATTATGGCTAAAATCAACCCAGTACCCGTCAAACCTGGACGTTAAGACTAATATCGGCCGATGGGTCTCGTGTTATAGGCTCTTGTTGCTACCAATAGAATAGCGTCTAAAATCACGGCCCACACGACTTACGCAACCTTCGCGATCTTCAGGACCCTCATCTGCCATGTCAACGCTTCCTCCTGTCACGCTCTACACCGACGGTGCTTGCAAAGGCAACCCTGGCCCTGGCGGCTGGGGCGCCTTGTTGATCTCGGGCGCAACCGAAAAAGAGATTTTCGGCGGCGAGCTGAACACCACCAACAACCGCATGGAGATGACCGCCGTGATTGAGGGATTGCAGGCGCTCAAAAAGCCCTGCCAGATCACGCTCTATCTCGACAGCCAATACGTGCGCCAGGGCATCACCGAGTGGATTCACGGCTGGAAAGCGCGCGGCTGGCGTACAGCGACCAAGCAGCCGGTCAAGAACGTTGATCTCTGGCAAAGGCTGGACGCCGTGGTGGGCAGCAGCGGCCACCAGATTGACTGGCGCTGGGTCAAAGGCCACGCAGGCGACCCCGGCAACGAGCGGGCGGATGGATTGGCGAACCGGGGCGTTGAGCACGCCTTGAAGCACAAGCCTTGAAGCGCTGAAAAGCCCTGATTTTTTCAGCAATAGAGCACATGAATCCAGGCTGTGCCGCTGTTGCAAACGACAGGCCAGCTATGTGAAGCTGAGGTAAAGCTCTGGCAATCGACCGAAAAAGCGTTTTAAAACGGCCTTAATTTGAGCCCGCCTTGGTCTTGACGCGTAGTTTCACTGACGCCGATTTTGTTGCTTCCTGCTACATTTTCAAGATAACTGGCGCCTCAGGCGCTGGGTGAATCATGGGTTGAGCCATGTAAAGCCCAGGACTGAATCGTGTACGTATACGTGCGCGAATCGTTTGCAGCTTCAGCCAGCAAGATCAATCAAAGCAAGTCGTTATGGCATCCAAAGCAATTTATTCCGTCGTTGCCATTGTGGGCGTCGCAGCCGCCTCAGGGGCCGCCTGGTGGTACCAGAGCAAACCCAAAGGCCCGACCGAAATTACCGGCGCAGCCGCCACCGGCGCGGGCGTTGGCACCTCTACCCCGGGGGCAAGCCCACCCGCAGGTGCAGCCTCTGCGCCCCGGCCCGCAGGTGTAGAAGTCGCCAAAGTTGAAAAAATGGCGTTGCAAGATGACGCCCAGGCGGTCGGCAGCCTGCGCTCGCGCCAAAGCGTCATGATGCGCCCCGAGGTCGCTGGCCGGATCAAACAGCTTGGTTTTACCGACGGCGCGCGTGTGCGCAAAGGCCAGGTGCTGGTGCAGTTGGATGACGTGTTGCAGCGGGCCGAGATCAAACAGGCGCAGGCGCAGGTGTCCATCGCCACTGCCAACTTGAAGCGCAACCAGGAACTCGTGGCGCAGAATTTTGTGGCCCAGCGCGTACTTGAAGAAAGTGCGGCAAACCTGCAAGTGGCCGAAGCACAACTCGCGCTTTCGTGTGCGCGGCTCTCACGCATGGCGGTGCTTGCGCCCTTTGACGGTACGGTGGGTATACGCAACGTCAACATTGGCGATTTTGTCAAAGACGGCGCGGACCTGATCAACCTGGAGGACATCGGCAGCATGTATGTTGATTTCCGCTTGCCCGAGCGTTTTCAGGGAAAGCTCAAACTGCAACAGCCGGTCGATTTAACCCTGGACGCCTACCCCGGGCGCGCCTTCAAAGCGCGCATCGAGGCGATTGACCCGCTGGTGGATACCAATGGGCGCTCGGTCGGCGTTCGCGCGATTTTGCCCAACAGCATGGGTGAGGCGGCTCGGGAGACTGGGCGCGGCGGGCCGGGTGGACCAGGAGGCCCCGGCGCAGGTGGGCCGGGTGGGCGGCCTGGTGGTGCGGCGGCAGGCGCACCCGGCTCAGGTGGCCCAAGTGCAGGTTCAGGCGCGGGCCCTCGGCCCGGTGCTGGCGCTCAAGCCGGCATGCCCGCCGGGTCGCCCATGGCAGCACAAAGTGGCGCCAGTGGTGGACGCCCTGGTGCCGGCATGGCACCTGGCGGTCGACCAGGTGGTGCGGGTGGGCCAGGCAGTCGTCCTGGTGCAGGAGCCGGTGCCGGATCCGGTGCAGGGGCCCGAGGCGGGGCTGAAGCTGCAGCATCCAGCCCAACATTGGATGCCTTAGGTTGCGCGATTGACCCCGCGACGGTAGCGGCCAATGCGGCGGCTGGCGCGGCGGCTGGTGCGCCGGGGGTTGGTGGCGGTGGCGGTGCGTCGGGTGCAGCAAGAGGCGCTGGCCGGCCTGGTGGCGCCGCTGGCGCTCAGGTGGCGGTCGCACGGCCTTCGGGCGCAGGTGCCGGTTCAGGCCCGGGCGCCGGGGGCGGCAACCCGATGCCATTGCGCCCAGGCATGTTCGCGCGGGTGAACACCGTGTTTTCAATCAACGACAACGCGCTGGTCGTGCCAGAAGAGGCCATCGTGCCGCAAGGCGGGCGCCAGTTTGTCGTCAAATCCGTCCCGCCTGAAGACGTGCCTTCGGTCGACAAATCCAAATTGGCGCCCGAGGTGAAATTCGTTTCACAGCGTCAGGAAGTCCGCCTGGGCGTGCGCCGGGGTGGTCGCGTGGAAATTCTCAGCGGTCTTGAGGAAGGTCAATCAATCGTGGTCGCCGGTCAACAGCGTTTGCAGCGCGACGGAACGCCGCTTCGGGTGATTGAATTGGGCCGACCGCCGCAGGGTGGTGCTGGGCCCGGCGCTGCTGGAGCAGCGTCATCCGGCGCATCCGGTACATCCGGTACATCTGGTATGGGTGGCGCAGTATCCAGTGGCTCTGTGGCTGCATCGTCAAGCGCAGTGCCAACCGCGGCGGCGCCTGCCGCTGCCGCCAGCCGTTAACCTGCTCGTACGCATGACCTCACGACATCTTTCCTCACTCAGGAGCATCCATGCAACTGGCTGAAACCTCCATCCGCCGCCCGGTGTTTGCCACGGTGCTCTCGCTTTTGATCTTGCTGATCGGCGCGGTTTCCTACACCCGCCTGTCGGTGCGGGAGTACCCCAAAATCGACGAACCCGTGGTCTCCGTCACCACGGTGTTCACCGGCGCCTCCAGTGAAGTGGTCGAAGGCCAGGTCTCCAAAATTCTGGAAGACTCCATCGCCGGCATTGAAGGCGTGGACGTCATCACCTCCATCAGCCGCCCCGAGCGCAGCCAGATCTCGGTGCGCTTTGCACTGACACGCAATGCCGACAGTGCAGCTGCCGACGTCCGCGACAAAGTTACCCGGGTACGTCAGCGCCTGCCGCAGGGCATTGACGAGCCAGTGATTGCCAAGGTAGAGGCCGATGCCTTCCCGGTGATTTTTCTCGCGCTCAATTCCGAGACCCACACGGCGCTGCAACTCTCGGAGATGGCCAATCTGTTGGTCAAACCCATCTTGCAGACAGCCACCGGCGTGGCCGATGTCATCATCCCCGGCGAGCGCAAGTTCGCCATGCGTATTTGGGTGGACCCCGACAAACTGGCAGCCTACAAACTCACCATCCAGGATTTGGAAGACGCTTTACGACGTGCCAACCTGGAGGTGCCCGCCGGTCGCATCGAAAGCAATCTGCGCGAATTCAACGTCACCGCCGCCACCGATTTGCAGCGACCCGGCGAGTTCGGGCAAGTGGTCATCCGCAACGTGAATGGCACTTCGGTGCGTATTGCCGATGTGGCGCGCGTGCAGGTCGGGCCGGCCGAAGAGCGCAGCAGTGTGCGCCTTAATGGCCGCGATGCCCTGGGCATTGGTGTGATTCGCCAGGCCACGGCCAACCCGCTGGAGCTGTCTGAAAGTGTGCGCGGCCTCTTGGCCAAAGTGCGGCGTGACGTGCCACCCGGCGTGCAGATTGAAGTGGCCAACGACAACTCGGTGTTTATCGACCGATCAATCAAAGCTGTGTATACAACGATCATCGAAGCTTCGGTGCTCGTCGCTTTGGTGATTTTTGTGTTCCTTCGGACCTTCAGAGCGTCGATTATTCCGCTGTTGGCGATTCCGGTCTCGTTGGTCGGCGCGTTTGCGTTGATGGCCTTGGCTGGGTTCAGCATCAACACATTGACGCTGTTGGCGCTGGTGCTGGCCATTGGCCTCGTGGTGGATGACGCGATTGTGATGCTGGAGAACATCTACCGCCATATCGAGGAAGGCATGGCGCCTTTTCAGGCGGCGATCAAAGGCGCGCGCGAAGTCGGTTTTGCGATTGTCGCCATGACGATGACGCTGGTGGCGGTCTACACCCCGCTGGCCTTTGCGCCGGGGCGCACCGGGCGGCTGTTTACAGAATTTGCTTTGGCGTTAGCGGGCGCGGTGGTGGTATCGGGCGTCGTGGCGCTGACCTTGTCGCCCATGTTGTCGTCGATCCTGCTCAAACACAACCCGAAACCCAACTTTTTCGACCGTGGCATGGAAAGTGTGTTTCAGGCCCTCACACGGGGCTATGGCCATGTGCTGAACTGGACGCTGCGCCACCGCTGGCTGGTGATCCTGGTGATGGTTGGCAGCGGCTGGGTCAGTTGGATGGTGCTGGGCGATATCAAACGCGAGTTGTCGCCCATCGAAGACAGGGGCGTGATCTTGGCGCAGGTCAATGCACCCGACGGGGCTACTCTGGAGTACACCAACCGCTATGCGCGCGCCATCGAACGTGTGGGTGAGACTTACCCGGAAATCGACCGCATATTCGGCAACATTGGTAACCCGACAGTGGCCCAGGGCAATGTGTTCTTCCGCACTGTGCCGTGGGAGGAGCGCAAAAAAACCACCATGGAGATGGCGCGCGAGATGACGCCACGTGTGGCCGGCATGTCGGGCGTTACGGCCTTTCCGATCACCCCGCCGTCGCTCGGGCAGGGCTTCACGCAGCGCCCGATCAACTATGTCATCATCACCTCCGACAGCTATCAGAACCTCTCGCAAATCGTGCGCCAGTTTCAGGACGAAATCGCGAAGAATCCGGGCTTCGTGCAGGTGGACACCGACTTGCGGCTCAACAAACCCGAGATCAAGCTCGAAGTAGACCGCGAACGCGCCGCCGACATGGGTGTGCCAGTGGAATCCATCGCCCGCGCGGTTGAAACCATGTTGGGTGGCCGCAAAGTCACACGTTACAAAAAGGAGGGCGAGCAATACGACGTGATTGTGCAGACCACGGCCACCGGACGCGACACACCCGATGACATTGAGAAACTCTTTGTGCGCGGACGCAACGAGGCGATGATCCCGCTCTCAGCCTTGGTCAAAATCCGGGAAATCGTGGTGCCGCGCGAGCTGAACCACTTTGGCCAGCGGCGCTCGGCGACGATCACCGCCAACCTCTCACCGACCTATTCGCTGGGTGAAGCGCTGACCTTCCTCGACACCACCGCTAAAACCGTGTTGAAGCCAGGCTACGCCACGGATTTGAACGGCATCAGCCGTGAGTTCAAAAACTCATCGGACTCCCTCACGCTGGTTTTTGCCTTGGCGCTTTTGTTCATCTTTTTGGTGCTGGCCGCGCAGTTCGAGAGTTTTATCGACCCGTTCGTCATCATGCTCAGCGTGCCGCTGTCGATGGCGGGGGCGCTATTGGCGCTCCAATGGTCGGGCGGCACCTTGAACGTGTTCAGCCAGATCGGTTTGATCACACTCGTGGGGCTGATCACCAAACACGGCATTTTGATTGTGGAATTTGCGAACCAGTTGCGTGAACAAGGTCTGGACACACTCGCGGCGATCAAGAAGTCCGCCACCCAGCGGCTGCGCCCCATCATGATGACCACCGGCGCCATGGTGCTGGGGGCTTTGCCTTTGGCGCTGGCCACCGGTGCAGGTGCCGAAAGCCGCAAACAGATTGGCTGGGTGATTGTGGGCGGCATGAGTTTGGGCACCCTGCTCACTATTTTTGTCGTGCCCACGATGTACACACTCCTGGCGCGTAAATTTGCACCGGGCGCGAAGAAAGAGAAAGCACTTGAAGATGTGCCAGGCGCGCACCCGGTGGCTGCGGCCGAATAATTCATACCCAAATTAGGTATGAAAACTGCCTTTTTAACTGATTTTTGAAGCGTTCATGTAAAAATCGGCACTTAGGTCTCGTTAAATATGAACAGTTTGCTATTCTAAATATAGCATACTAAATCCGACCGCCTGGTTCAGTTGCGCATGCAGCGCGCCAAAGAGTCTGGCACTGGGTGCGCCGATAAGGGGTCAACGAGCCACCCACTCAACTGCCGATCACACCCCCATCGCGCCTGCGAATCGCCACGTTGGCTGATCGCGGTCTGCCACCCGGCGTGAAGTCGGGCCAGTTGGAAAATTTGGCGGGCTCGCGAGGGTCACTTCGGTCACTCGGTGTCTCACCGGGGTGCTGCACACTGATGAACACCGTGGTGCCGTCCGGCGTGAAGGTGCAGCCGGTAATCTCGCAGTTGGTCGGACCGGTTAAAAACCGGCGGGTCTCGCCCGTGGCGGGGTCGCAGGCGAGCATCTGGTTGTTGCCGATGCGTTCGAACTCGCCTTTGTACATCTGGGTGGCATGTGCGTCGGTTTGAATCCACAGCAGTCCGCGTGGTCCAAACACAATGCCGTCCGGGCAGCCGTAGATGTCGCCCTTGATGTTGCCTTTGGCCTCCGCTCGTGTGTTGGCCGGGTCACCCGCCAAGGCCAGCATGTTCCACTTGAAGCCGCCGCCATCAAAATCACCGTCGTCTTTCCAGCGGATGATCTGGCCCATGCTGTTGTTGGCGCGGGGGTTGGCGGCGTCGACGCCGGGCTGGTTCGGCTGGCCGCGGGCGCTGTTGTTGGTCAGCGTGCAGTAGACCCAATCGTTGTTCGGGTCAATCGCCAGCCACTCAGGGCGGTCCATTTTGGTGGCGCCTAAAAGATCGCTGGCCTGGCGCGACTTGATCAGCACTTCGCCCTGGTCGACAAAACCATTGGCGGCGGTCAGCGGGCCTTGGCCATGGGTCAATGGCAACCAGCGGCCCGAGCCGTCAGCGTCAAAACGGGCCACAAACAAAGTGCCGTGATCGAGCAAGTCCTTGTTGGCCTGCGCTTTGGTCAAGCCACCACCACCGGGCGCGATTTTGTCGCGGCTGACAAATTTGTAGATGTATTCAAACCGGGCGTCTTCACCTGAATAAACCACCGCGCGGCCATCCCGCGTCACGCCCACCCACGCGCCCTCGTGGGCGGCGCGCCCGAGTGAAGTGCGTTTGACGGGCGTGCTGGTGGGGTCCATCGGATCGACTTCGACCACCCAGCCAAAACGGTTGAACTCGTTCGGAGTTTGTTTCAGATCGAAGCGTGCATCGTGTTTGTCCCACTGATAAGCGCCATCTTTGCGCGCACCCCAGCGGCGCTGGTGCGGCGTGGGTGTGTCGGCCCCGCCAAAATAGAAAGACCAGTTTTCTTCGCCCGACAAATAGGTGCCCCAGGGCGTTTGGCTGGATGCGCAATTGTTCAAAGTGCCCAGAATCGTCGTGCCCGCCGGGTCCGCTGCGGTACGCATCATGGCGTGGCCCGCTGCCGGGCCGCTGACGCGAAAAGGGGTGTCCATGGTGAAACGCCGCGCATACCGCGAGGGGCGCACCATCTGCCATTTGTTGTCTTTGAGTTCAACTTCATACACCGCCAAGCCGTGGGCGTTCTGCGATTTTTTGACCTTCTCGGCGTTCATGTTGGCAAAGCCGCCCACGTGCAACAGGCCGTCGTCGGTGTATTCGTGGTTCAGCGCGATCAGCCCGCGGGTGGAACTGCCAGCAAGGGGAAAGTACTCGACCCCATCGTGGTGCATGCCCATCTGCACCGCCTGTTCAGCAGCGGTGTTCGAGCCGTCAGTTTTGAAGGTGGGCATGTTCCCGGCTATGCCGATGGCTTCACCCCATTGGGCCAACGGTGTGGCGATGTAGCCTTCAGGCACGACCAGCGCGTCGCCCACACCCACAGGAATACCTTTGAATCCGATTTTGGGCCCCATGTTCGCCAGCGCGGCACAGCCAGCCAGCGGGGCCAGCAAGCTCGCCAGGCTGACCGCTGCGCCGCCCTTGAGCAAACTGCGACGCTGCACGTCCAACACGTCGTGAATGCTCGGGTTGGGCGAGCGGTTGCTGTCTTCCATCGTGTCAAAGTCTTTGGCCATGGGGTCTCCTGTGGGATGGTTGTCTCGGCGAATGTCTGAATTCGCCGCATGGCAAATTCTGTCACGGCCCAACGTCAAAACCCTCACGCAAACCCTAAGGAGAACCCTGAGGGCCAAGCCTCAGATCACGCCCTCAAACATCATCACATCCACGGGTTCACCTGCTGCCACGTTGGCCTGGTCGTGGTGCAGTACGATCAGGCCATTGGCTTGTGTCATCGAACTCAACACGCCGGAGCCTTGATTGCCGGTGATTTTGACCTGCAGCGAGCCGTCTGGCGCGGTACTGACGATGCCGCGTTGGTACTCGGTGCGGCCCGGTTTTTTGCGAATCGCCTCGATGCTCACGGCTCGAAGGTAGGGCAGGGTTTCAGGTAGGCAGCCCATCATCTGCAACAGGGCAGGGCGGACAAAGGCCAGAAAGGTCACCATCACCGCCACCGGATTGCCGGGCAGTCCCAACAAAATGGCGGAATTTGAAGCATCTGGGTCGCTATTATTTGAGGAGCTGCTTGCGCTTGATTTATCTGACCCGGAAGCTGATTTTTCCTTAACAGGTCGCGCAATCCGACCGACTGCCATGGGTCGGCCTGGCCGCATCGCGATACGCCAAAAGGCCACGCCCCCTGCATCACCGGCCAGTTGTTTCATCATGGCGCGCGTGTGGTCTGCCTCGCCCACACTCACGCCGCCGCTGGTGATGATGGCGTCCGCCTGCGCCGCGGCTTGCTGGAACGCTGCTGCGAGTTGCGCGGGCTCGTCGCGCACCACGCCCATGTCGATCATTTCGATACCCAACCGGGTCAACAAGCCGTACACGGTGTAGCGGTTGCTGTCATACACCGCGCCTTCACGCGGCGCCTCACCCAGGCTCAATATCTCGTCACCCGTGGAAAAGTACGCCACCTTTAATTTGCGCCGCACATTGACTTCTTTTAAGCCCAAGCTTGCCAGTAGCCCAAGTGCAGCGGGTGTGAGTCGCTCACCTTTTTGAAGTGCAACCTGGCCCAGTTGAAGGTCTTCCCCCATGGCGCGGCGGTTGTCGCCCGGCGACACGCGACCTGGCGGCAGGCTAAGGGTGTCGCCGCTTTGGGTGACAAGCTCTTGCGGCACCACCGTGTCCAGACCTTGCGGCATGACGGCGCCGGTCATGATCTTGATACATTCACCCTCACCCACCTGTCCGCGCCAGGCCTTGCCCGCAAACGCGGTGCCGACCACTTTAAGCGTCAATGAAGCGCTCGCGTTCTGGGCGCGTTCGTTTCGAGACAGCCAGGCGCCATCCAACGCAAAACCGTCCATGGCCGAGTTGTCATGCGGCGGCACGTTCAACGGCGAAATCACATCGGTAGCCAGCACCCGGCCCAGCGCCTCAAAGATGCCGACGGTTTCAACCTCGTCTACGGGCGCGACCATGCGCGACAGAAATTCGTTTACAGACGCTGCGGTCAAGGCCTGCGGGTCATAACCTTGCAGTTCAGCCGCAATCTGGTCGAGCGTTTTCACGCCAGGAGCCTTCACGCCAAGAGTTTCCAAGCCCGCCCGCCTTCACGTGTTTTCGAGCGACTGAAGCTCAGCCAATGTGTTGGCGTTGAAAAAGGCGCGGGGGTCATCCTGGGGCAGGTCGAAGGGTACGAGGACAGTGCTGTGCGTAGCCGTCCAGGCATCGATTTTGCGACCGCCCTGCTTAATGAAATCGGCCAGGCTTTCCATCAACTCAATGTGCATCAATGCAAATACGGGCTGGGCGCGCAGGTTCGTGCTGCCCTCAGGGCCGGGCTCTGGCGCGGCGACCATGGCGATGTCAGCGCCTTGGCCATTGTTGTGGGCATTCATCGCGTCCAGCAGGCGCTCGATCATGTCCAGCGGAAACAGCGGCGTGTCACACGGCACGATCATTAATAGCGGCGTCTCGCAGCGCTCCAGGCCCGTGAGCATACCCGCCAGCGGCCCGGCAAAACCGTCGATCACGTCGGGCCACACGTCGGCTCCGAAGGCTTCATACGCCCCCAAATTGCGATTGGCATTGATCATCACGGCGCCCAAGGGTCCACCCTGCTGGATATTGAGCCGCATCATTGTGTGCATGGCCAGCGGCACACCGTTGAAATTTTGCAAACCCTTGTCCACGCCACCCATGCGGGTGCCGCGCCCGCCAGCGAGGATCATGGCGGTGACGTCTGCCATGGTGCGCGTGGCAGAGTATTCAGCTCCTTCGGGGGGCATCGACGCCTCGAATTGCGGGAGCGTGGGGGTCAAATTTTCCGCAGGGCCGCCCCCAGGAAAATTAGCCCCCTCGGGGGGCAGCGACGACACGAAGTGCGGGAGCGTGGGGGTCATAACTTATCCACCGATGTAACTCATTTCAACGCGCCGGGCACCGTTGGAGGTATCAGGTGCCGACTGGCTGCGCAACTCCGAATACCGGTCATCCCGCGCACCCCAGATGTGGCCGATGGCCGATTCAATCTCGGCGTCACTCGCGCCCGTGCGCAGGTAGGAGCGCAAATCGTGGCCGGTACTGGCAAACAGGCACAGGTACAACTTGCCTTCGGTGGACAAACGCGCGCGGTTGCAGTCGCCGCAAAAGGCCTGGGTGACGCTGCTGATCACGCCGATTTCACCCGCGGTCAGGTCATGCCGCCCGCTGGCGTCGGCGTATCCCCAGCGCTCGGCGGTTTCTCCGGGCGCGGAAGGCTGCAACTGCACCAAAGGCATCTGCGCGTGGATGTGTTGAACCACCGCAGCGGAGGGCAACACTTCGTTCATGCGCCAACCGTTGGTCGCCCCAACATCCATGTATTCGATGAATCGCAGGGTGCTGCCACTGCCCTTGAAATGCCGCGCCATGGGCAAAATCTCCTGGTCGTTGGTGCCGCGTTTGACGACCATGTTGATCTTCAGGCCGCTGAAATGCCCGTGTACGTCTTGGCCGAGGCCCGCAGCGCGCGCGGCATCGATGCCGTCGAGCACGTCTGCCACCGGAAAATCCACGTCATTCATGCTGCGAAACACAGCGTCGTCCAGACCATCGAGGCTGACCGTGACGCGTTGCAAGCCGGCGTTTTTGAGTGACTGGGCTTTGCGTTTGAGCAATGAGCCGTTGGTAGTCAGCGTCAGATCCAGCGGCTTGCCATCGACCGTGCGCAATTGCGCGAGTTGTTCGATCAGCACCTCGATATTTTTTCGCAGCAGCGGCTCACCCCCTGTGAGGCGGATTTTTTGCACGCCATGCGCCACAAACAAACGGGCGATACGGGTGATTTCTTCAAACGACAAAAGCGAACTTTGCGGCAAATAAGCGTAATTTTTGTCAAACACCTCTTTGGGCATGCAGTAGTTGCAGCGGAAGTTGCAGCGGTCGGTGACGCTGATGCGCAGATCGCGCAAGGGGCGGCCCAGCCTGTCGCTCAAGAGGCCGGTGGCGGGTATAGGCGTGGTCGGTAGGCGAGGGCGTTTGCCCGCACTCAATTCGGCGATACGCTGGTCGATCAGCGGGATGACCCTGGCGTTCGCCGCTCCTGTAGCTACCGGTAGGGTTGCTTGCGTGGTACTGGGGATACGTTCCGTCATGTCGCTATTGTGCAATGGCAGCAATGGCCCCGCAGAGTCTGCGCGTTCAGGCAGCGCAAATCGCCAAATTGACATTTTCCCATGACTACATCATTTTCGATGTAGGCGTACTGACGAAGACAATGCGCCAGCATCGGCCACGAGGTACAAGGTCCTACGAGGATGCTTTCGCCATGGAATCAGACGCAGCGCGCGCCATCAACCTCGATACACACGCCACTGATAAACGCCGCCTCGTCGCTGGCCAGGTACAGCGCGGCATTGGCCACGTCCAGCGCAGTCGAGAAACGCCCCAGCGGAATCGAGGCGCGGAACTTGGCCAGCACGGCTTCAGTGAGCGGGCCGCCTGCAAACTCGGTGCCCAGGCCCGTGGTCGGGTTGAAGACCGGGTTGATGCAGTTGACCCGGATGTTCTCTGGCCCAAACTCGGCGGCTAATGATTTGGAGGTGGTGATCACCGCGCCCTTGGAGCCGTTGTACCAGGTCAGGCCAGGGCGCGGGCGCACGCCGGCGGTGGAGGCGATGTTGATCATCGAACCACCTTTGTTGGCTCGAAACGCGGGCACAGCATGCACCGTGGAGAGGTAAATACTCTTCATGTTGACGGCATAACACTTGTCAAACTCGTCTTCGGGCACTTCGAGTGCGGGGCGATTGCGGTGGGTCCAACCGGCGTTGTTGACCATCGCATCGAGCTTGCCGTAACGGGCTACAGTAGCGGCGACGAGCGCCTTGACGTCATCGGACTGGGTCACGTCTGCTGCAAAAAAAGAAGCAACGCCGCCGGCAGCGACGATCTCTGCGACGACACGGTCACCATTTTTGGTGTTGATGTCGTTGACGATGATTTTGGCGCCTTCAGCCGCCAGGCGTTTGGCGATGCCTTCGCCGATGCCGCCACCCGAACCGGTGACGATGATGGATTTTCCGCTAACTCGCATGGGTGATCCTTTTCGTGTGTTTGATTGCTTTGGACGAAGGTGAAACCTGGTTGAAACCTGGGTGAAGGTGTCGCTTCAGCTGTGAGAGATCAGATTCATTCAAATTGGATGCTATTTAATACATAGCTAACTATTCAATAAAAACGAGACTTGTCTTTCGAAAATGCTTGAAATCTGGATCAGAGCGCCAGCAGGTCAAAACAAATTAACATAGGTGTTAACAATTGAAAAAACTTCCACTGGTCAAGACCACCAGGACAACTTACCGTAACGGGCCTGGCTCGGTCGGCGCGAATCCGGTAGGCAGTTTGTCCATGTTGGAAGGTGGCAGATCGAACCTGGGTTTGGCGGCCTCACTCAAAGGCGCAGGCGCCGTGTTGGGCCCAAGCGCACTTGGCTCGGTGGCGGCAAATGCTTGCGTTTTGGTGTCTCGCTCGCTCGCTGGCAAATCAAACTTGGGTTTGGCAGGCTCACTCAAAGGCGCAGGCGCCGTGTTGGGCCCAAGCGCACTTGGCTCGGTGGCGGCAAATGCTTGCGCTTTGGTGTCACGCTCGCTCGCTGGCAAATCGAATTTGGGTTTGACCGCTGCGGCGGCGGGCTGCGTCACGGAAGGCGCGTGGACGGCAGGCGCCCCATTTGCCGCACCTGCGGCGCGCGCCGTGTTGGGTTGCCAATCGACGATTGATGGCGTGGCAGGTGGTGCAGGAGGAGGTGCAGGAGGAGGTGCAGGAGGAGATTGCGGCACAGACGTGGGAGTCAGTGCCATGACCGCAGGCGTGGCGAGGGGGCCGGACGCAGGCGCACCACCGGAATTCCAGGTTCTGGCATCGGGCATCTGCGTGTAGGGACAGCCGCAGTCCGGTGCAAACTGCCAGGAGACGATGTATTTGGAGTGGTCAATCGCCGGTTCAAACCGGTCCAGCCCAACGACCAGTTCGCTTTGCAAGGCGGGCATGAACTTCAACAAAGGCTCATGCCACTTGAGCACGATCAGGCGCACCATCATGTCGTCCCCGCGCGCGCGGCCCGTCAAAGCCAGCACCTCACAGCTCAACCAGGCTGCGGGGATCCCGTGGATACGCAGTGTGTCTTTGAGCACCACACGCACCAGCTCACGCTGGATGTCCGTATGTTGGCGGGTCGTCGTGCTTTGCTCGCTGGGGAGCTGGGAGCGCGGCGCCTCCACGGTTTTGTCACGGCCAAAGCCGAATATTTTGAACATGTCTTCCTTCGTTGTTTTTAAGTGAACAGGCTGCAACGATTGTAGGCGGATACCTGCGCCGCTATAGTTTTCTCGAAACGGCGGAATAAAACTTCAGCCCGAAGGTGCTGGTTTGTCCGTCCAGGGTGGCGGCGGGGTCTTCGGTTTGGGCGCAGATTCCGCGAGGGACGAATGCGCAAATGGCTGGGTATTTTGAAACTCCGGCTGCGAGTTCAAATAACCGGGTTGGCTGGCCGCAAAACTGGAGGGGATGGGGTCGTCATGGTCGCGCCACGCGTGGTCAAGCTCCGAGGGTGGCAGGTCGAACTTGGCGGTAATAGAGCTTGGGGTGTAAGAACCGGCGGCGGCTGTCACACGTGAACCAGGCCCTGCGCGCACAGCGGCTTTGGCGGCCCAACTGACTGCGGGTGGCAAATCGTAGACCGTACACCCGCAATCCGGCGCAAATTGCCAGGAGACGCTGTGTTTCGAGTGGTCGATCTCGGGCTGCATGCGGCCCAGAGACGCCACAATCTTTTGCTGCAAAGCTGGCAGGTAACGCAATAACTCTTCGCGCCATTCCTGCACGATCAAGCGGATGGTCAACACATCCAATGACGCCGGGTTTGAGGCGTGATCTGTCATTGATGGGCTTGCTGCGTTGGGCTGCACCGAAAAACTCACCTCGCTGCCCACCCAGGTGGCGCCCAGCCCGTGTTCGTTCAACGTGCCCTTCACCGCCAATCGCACCACCTCCCGATGCCGGGTCAAGACTTTCTGCGCTTCGATGGCGGGGTCGGGCAGGCTTGGCTCGGTTTGCGCTCCGGGGGCGGGCGCCTTGTCGCGGCCAAAGCCAAATTTCTTGAGCATGGTGGAGGGTGGCGGATGGTTTGGGATGCTGAAATTCAGGCCAACAAATTGACAAGGCATTTAGCCATGTTTGATCGCCACGGTCTTCAAGGTGGTGAATCCCAGCAGCGCCTCAAAACCTTTTTCGCGGCCATAACCACTGGATTTCACGCCGCCAAAGGGCAGCTCAACACCACCGCCCGCGCCGTAGTTGTTGATAAACACCTGGCCGCTACGCACCCGTTTGGCCATACGGAACTGGCGTCCGCCGTCACGCGTCCAGATACCGGCGACCAGGCCAAACTGCGTGGCGTTGGCGAGTTCGACCGCATGGTCTTCGTCTTTGAACGACATGGCACACAAGACCGGGCCGAAGACTTCTTCCTGCGCCAAACGATGATGCACGGGCACGTCTCTGAGCAGCGTGGGTGCCTGGTAGTAGCCCGCTTCAGGCGCTTCATCGACGACACGCCCTTGCGCCACCATCGGGATGTTGGCCACCTGGGCGTCGGAGAGAAAATCCCACACACGCTGTTGTTGTGACTGGCGGATGAGGGGTCCGAGTTCGAGATTCATCGCGGCGGGGCCTGCACGCAGGTTCTCAAATTGCACCGCCAGGCGCGCCAGCAGTGGCTCGTAAATGGATTGCTCGACCAACAAACGCGACCCGGCAGAACAGGTCTGCCCACTGTTTTGCACAATGGCATTGATGACCATCGGCACAGCGGCGTCCAGATCGGCATCGGCAAACACGATTTGTGGGCTTTTACCGCCCAGCTCCAGCGTGACCGGGCAATGGCGCTCGGCGGCGACCTGCTGGATTTTGGTACCTACAGTCGGGCTGCCGGTAAAACTGATGTGGTCAATGCCCGCGTGGCGTGCCAACGCATCGCCGACCTCATGGCCGTAACCGGTGACGATATTGATTACCCCGGCGGGGAAACCCACCTCGGCCGCGAGTTGCGCCACACGCAGTAGCGACAGGCAGGCGTCCTCCGCCGGTTTGACCACACACACATTGCCAGCGGCCAGCGCACCCCCCACGCTGCGGCCAAAAATCTGCATCGGGTAGTTCCACGGGATGATGTGGCCGGTGACACCGTGTGGCTCGCGCCAGGTCAAAACGCTGTAGCCGTCCAGATAGGGAATCGTCTCGCCGTGAAACTTGTCGCAAGCGCCGGCGTAGAACTCGAAATACCTGGCCAGCGCTGCCGCATCCGCCCGCGCCTGCGTTGTGGGTTTGCCGCAATCGCGTTGTTCGATCAATGCCAACTCTTCAGCATTGGCGCTCACGGCGACTGAGAGCTTCATCAATAAGCGGCCACGCTCTGCCGCACTCAATTTGCACCAGTAGGCGTTTAAGCCGTGGCGGGCAGCGTCGACGGCTGCATGGATATCTGATGCGTCAGAGCGCTGAATTTCGTCATAAACCTCGCCGTAGGAGGGATCGATGACCGGCAGGGTGCGCCCACTGGCGCTGGCGACGTTTTGGTTGGCGATGTAATTGGGCTGCATGGCCGGTCATTATCGTGCGAGTCGGCGATTGGCATTGGCATCTGCGACGCAGAACGGTACGCAAAAAAAAGGCCCGCAGGGATTTCTCACCTGCAGGCCGGGACGCCTGGATGGTCGCCTGATGGTTTACATCAACGTCACTTCGACGCGGCGACCTTCAACGGCTGAGGTCGCTCCCGCCTTGATGTCTTCGGGCTTTTTCAACTCGATTTTGTCTTCCGGCACGCCGATAATTTTCAGCAGATCTCGCACGGCAAAGGCGCGGGCCTTGGCGATTTCGGCATTTTTGACGGGGTCGCCACTGGCGTCGACGTAACCGCTGATGACTGCTTTTTTGCCGGCCATGACGCCCTTGACAACCTCCACCAGGGCTTCTTTTCCGCCCGAGGCCAGGTCCGATTTGCCAGAGGCAAAGTAGAACTTGACGACGCCGCCTTCGGTTTTGACTGAAGCCGCATCTGCCGCCGATTGGGCGGCAGCCAACATGGCTGCATCTGATTTGGCGCTGGCATCAGCCGCCGGTGCTTTGGCCGTCGCGGCTGCCGTGACAGCAGCCCCTGCGCCAGCCGCAGCAGCGGTGACCGCCACAGCGGCGGGTGCTGCTGCTTTTGTACCCTTGTCGCCGTGAATCTGCATCATCAAAGGCACGATCAAGAGTGCCACGATGTTGATGATCTTGATCAGCGGGTTCACTGCCGGGCCGGCCGTGTCTTTGTAAGGGTCGCCCACGGTGTCGCCAGTCACAGCCGCTTTGTGGGTCTCAGAACCCTTGCCGCCATGGTTGCCGTCTTCAATGTACTTCTTGGCGTTGTCCCACGCACCGCCGCCGGTACACATGGAGATAGCGACGAACAGGCCGGTGACGATCGTGCCCATCAACAGGCCACCCAAAGCCGCCGGGCCAAGCAGCAAACCGACCAAAATCGGCGCGACCACGGGCAAGAGCGAGGGGATCATCATCTCTTTGATGGCGGCTGTCGTCAGCATGTCGACCGCAGCGCTGTAGTCAGGCTTGCGTTTACCGGCCATGATCTGGCCATCCGCGAACTGGCGGCGCACTTCAACCACCACCGAGCCCGCGGCGCGGCCCACGGCCTCCATCGCCATCGCACCGAAGAGGTAAGGAATCAGGCCCCCGATGAAGAGGCCGATGATGACCATCGGGTTGGAGAGGTCAAATGTGATGGCGCTGCCGTAAGACTCCAGCTTGTGGGTGTAGTCGGCAAAGAGAACCAGTGCGGCCAGACCGGCCGAGCCAATCGCGTAACCCTTGGTCACAGCCTTGGTGGTGTTGCCCACGGCGTCCAGCGGGTCGGTAACAGCGCGCACGCTGGCGGGCAACTCGGCCATTTCGGCAATGCCACCGGCGTTGTCGGTGATGGGGCCATAAGCGTCCAGCGCCACGACAATACCGGCCATCGAGAGCATCGAGGTTGCCGCGATGGCAATCCCATACAAACCAGCCAGTTGGTAGGCCACCCAGATGGCGATACACACAAAAATCACCGGCCAGGCGGTCGAGCGCATGGAGACGCCCAGGCCGGCAATGATGTTGGTGCCATGGCCGGTGGTGGAGGCTTGTGCGATGTGTTTCACCGGCGCGTATTGCGTGCCGGTGTAGTACTCGGTGATCCACACCAGCGCGCCGGTGAGTACCAGGCCCACAGCGCAGGCGCCAAACAGGGCCATTTGTGTGCCAGTGGCTTTGATCGCGTTGTCCGGGATCAACCAGGTGGTCACAAAGTAGAAAGCGATCAATGACAGGCCACCGGCCCAGGCCAGGCCTTTGTACAGGGCGGGCATGACGTTGGTCATACCCGGTGAGGCCTTGACGAAGAAACAGCCAATGATCGAGGCGACGATAGACACCGCGCCCAAAGCCAGTGGATACACCACACCCGCCGTGCCGGAGCCGCTGAGCAACAAAGCGCCCAGCACCATGGTGGCGATCAGCGTGACGGCGTAGGTTTCAAACAAGTCAGCGGCCATGCCGGCGCAGTCACCCACGTTGTCGCCCACGTTGTCGGCAATCACGGCAGGGTTGCGCGGGTCATCTTCAGGGATACCGGCTTCGACTTTGCCGACCAGGTCAGCGCCGACGTCAGCGCCCTTGGTGAAAATGCCGCCGCCCAGACGGGCGAAGATGGAAATCAGTGAGGAGCCGAAGGCGAAACCGATCAGCGGATTCAAGAGCTTGGCGAGGTTTTTATCGGGGGTGAAGTTACCGTTACCGACCAAAAACCAGTAGAAGGCAGTCACGCCCAAAAGGCCCAAACCCACCACCAGCATGCCGGTGATGGCGCCGCCGCGGAAGGCGACGTCAAGCGCCGGGCCAATGCCCTTGGTGGCAGCTTGTGCCGTGCGCACGTTGGCGCGCACCGAGATGTTCATGCCGATAAAACCGCAAGCGCCCGAAAGCACGGCGCCGACGACAAACCCGACTGCCGAGAGGCCATCCAGGAATATGCCGATCAAAATGGCCAACACGACGCCGACAATGGCGATGGTTTTGTACTGGCGAGCCAGATAGGCGGCTGCGCCCGTCTGGATGGCGGCAGCAATTTCTTGCATCCGCGCATTGCCTGCGTCTTGGGAAAGAATCCAGCTGCGGGCCCAAAAGCCGTAAATTACGGCAATCAATCCGCAGACAAGCGCCAGAATCAGCGCTGAGTTGCCTGTCATAAAAGTCTCCTGTACTTGGTTTCACGCGAATGGGGGGCAACGCATTCTGATGGTTACACCCCGAAGGCGTTGCTTCCTCGCCGCGCTTTGCCGATACAAAAAACCGGACAGGGCGATTGGCCAACGCGCGGACTGTACCTTGAAAATAGGGGATTCCCTGACGGCGGGCGATTTCTGCCCTTTAAAATCAGGGTTAGTCCTAGGTCGCACTGGACGCCTTGATTGAGCAGGTTCAAACTGTCATCAAGGCGTCACAGCAACCCTGAAAAGACCCAGTCCCAAACCAAGACAACCCAGAGAAACAAAACAATGGCACTCGATAAAGTCACCCCCGGCAAAAATGCTCCGCATGAATTCAACGTGATCATCGAAATCCCGATGAACGCCGACCCGGTGAAATACGAGGTGGACAAGGAAAGCGGCGCGATTTTTGTCGACCGTTTCATGAGCACCTCGATGCATTACCCGACCAACTACGGCTATGTGCCCAAAACCTTAAGCGGTGACGGCGATCCGGTCGACGTGCTGGTGATTACCCCCGTGCCGCTGATTCCCGGCGTGGTGGTGACTTGCCGCGCCATCGGCATCCTGAAAATGGAAGATGAAGCCGGTGAAGACGGCAAAGTGCTCGCCGTGCCCATCGATAAAAAATGCTCGCTCTACACGCAGTGGCAAAAACCCGCCGACATGAACCCGCTGCGACTCAAGACGATCTCACATTTCTTTGAGCATTACAAAGACCTTGAAGAAGGCAAGTGGGTCAAGGTGCTGGGCTGGGAGGGGCCAGAAGCTGCGCACAAAGAAATTACCGATGGGATTGCGAGTTACAAGGCGCAGGCTGGCAAGTCTTGAACCCAATCGTACCCAATATGGGTGTGATTTGGCGTTTTGACAGGTTCCGGGGTGACCTTCTTGTAGATATTGGCCGATAGGTCTCGAATTATATGGATTTATTGCTATATTTAGTATAGCTAATTCAAGCTGATCTTTTCTCTTAAGACGCGTGTTGCGTCAGCATACATCGGGATTCGAAGGCGCATAGAAGTGTGTTCTTGGCTGTCCGGTCGCAGTGGCCGGACTAATGAGGAGGACGGTCTGCAGGGCAGAATTTACCGAGCCGGATCCGGAAAAATCAGCCCATGCAATCGCCCTTTGCGTTCGAACGGCGCCCACTGGCCCTCTTGACGGGAAAGCCGGTCGGCCACCACCCACCAGGCGGTTGGGTTCAAGCCGATGCCCATATGGCTGGCAACCACCTCAACGTTCTCGGTGCTGGCGTTCAAATGGCTGGGTGCTTGAATGCTGCCTTTCCAGGCGACGATGCCGTCGGAGCGGGAATACAAGGACGTGGTCGGCACAGGCGGCGCAGCCGGCAGATCGTATTTGCCGGATTCAGAATCAATACGTCGACCGCTGGTCAGCTCGTAGACGCGCCAGGCGTTGGTGCTCTTGGGCGAACCCGCGAAGGGCGTGCCCAGCGTGATCACCGAGCGCACATGGTCGGGCAGCAGTTTGGCCAATTCGCGGGCGTAGATGCCGCCCAGGCTCCAGCCGATGAGGCTGGCCTTTTGGCCGGTGGCGTGGACGGTGTCGAGCACCTGGCGTTTGGCCATTTCCAACACGCCCGAGCGTGCGCCAAAATTTGCGCCCTGATTCCAGCCGGAGGTGTTGTACTTCAAAGAATCCAGGTAACGGCGCAGTGGGTAGGTGGAGCCATCACTCGCTGCCAAGCCTGGGAAGACGATGACCGGGTGGCCATCGCCTTTAGGCGCACGGCTCAACACCGGCCAGGCAGGCAGTACCGCGCCAAATTCCCAAAACGCGCGGAATTCCATCGCCAACAAGAAAGCGTTGGGTGCGGCGACGTCGACAGTGGGCGTATAGGGCATGGGGCGGTTCATCGCGGCTGCGGTCATATTTAAATCAAATTAACTGAACTGAATCGGACAGTACCAGCAATTCACACACTGCGGTGGGGCAGGGCCGTAGATTTCGCACACTTGCTAGCAAATTAGGGGCAAGCCTCTGAATTTGCGTCGCCTGCGCGACCTCAGGGCTACGGGTAAGCCCGAAAACCAGGGCTGTGGCCGGATGGAATATGAACCGTTCGCACCGAGCGCGTTGAAAGCTTCGACCAGATCAACCTGAGCGGGACTTTAGATGGGGATGGGCCGAAACAATGACATCGTTCCAACCCACTTCACTTCACGCCAGGCCACAGGTCCTACATTAGGGTAGCCGCCTGTGTGATCGTCACCTTCATCAGTGCCAAAGGCGGGAAGACCTGGTTTCGCCCGGCGTCTTTGGCGTCGTACAGTAGCGAGTCTGCGCGTCGAATCAGGGCCTGGCCGTCTTCCGTCGTCATCCACTGGGCGACGCCCAAACTGGCGGTGACGCGGATTTCGCGGCCTGCGTGAAGGATGGGCTGGCCCTCGATCTTGCGGCGCATGCGTTCGGCATGGGCTAACGCCGGCGCAAGATCTGTTTCGGGCAGCACGATCAGAAATTCTTCGCCACCCATGCGCACAATCCAGTCCAGATTTTGCCGCGATGAGTTTCGCAAAAGCCGGCTCACCGAACGCAACACTTCATCGCCCGCCGCGTGGCCGTAGCCGTCGTTGATGTTTTTGAAATAATCCAGATCCAGCGCAATCACCGACAGGCTGCGCTGGTAACGCTGGCAGCGCCCCAGCTCTTCCCGCAGGCGCGTCTCCAGCGTGCGTCGGTTGAAACAGCCGGTGAGGTCGTCTGTAATTGACAGCACCCGATTGGCCTCGGCCAATGCCTTGAGTTGCTCGGTGCGTTCGTCCACTTTTTGGTCGAGTGTGGCAATGTGTTCCCGCAGGCCGTGTTGCAACTTGGTAAATCCGTCGGCCACCAAGTCGATCTCATCGGTAACGGGACGCCGGGGGCGGTTCAAGTCGAGTGGCAGGGTCAAAGTTTGCGGTGTCAGTTCGCTGGCAAATTGCGCTATGTTTTGTAGGGGGATTTGCAACTCCCGGCGCAGCATGTAGATGATCAAGCCGCAGATCAAGGCCGTGAAAATACCGTAGCCTACCAGCACCGACAGCGCGTTGGCCAGCACGCTGTCAATCAGAAACTGCTGGTTGCCGACCAGTGACAATTCACCAATGTGGCTAACTTTGGCGCCTGTGGCGCTGCCACCTGCGCTGATCGGTGCCGGGATTTTAAGGCGCAGGCTGACCGGGCCATCCTGGAGCTCTCGGTTGCCCGCCACAAACTGGCGCCCAAAACTGGTGGTGATTTGCACGTAACCGACCTGAGGGCGCTGGGCGATCAAGTCCACCTGCTGCTGCACTGTTTTGAGTTCGATGTCCCACAGGCTGACTGACAACAGCGGAATGCTGGTGTGGGCAATTTCGTCGACCACCAACTCAAATTGCTTGCTGTGCTGCTTCACCATAAAAAGGGTTTGCACTGCAAACATGCCGATCATGCAAACGATGGCCAAAACGAGCGTGCCGCGAATCAGGTAATTGGAGATGGGGCGAAACGGCAACGCGATCGCCGCCATGGGTGCAGGCGAGGGGGCGGGCACGGGCGAGGGGACGGGCACAGTCGCCCGCGCCTGCGAGGGCAGCTGTTGCTGCGGAGGTGGGGGCGTGGGAAGCATCACAGCTGGAACCGGTCAGCGCAACAGCCTGGCCCCATCATCGCAATAACTGGGCGAACCCAAACTCGTATTTGACGACTTTCGGGTTCAGCACCTTGCTGTAGCGGCGAAAGTCGATGCTGGTGTATTTGTCACCAAAACGGCTTTGAAACGTTGACGCCAGCGCCGGGTCAAACAGCACGAACATGCTGCGTTCGAGCTGCAGGCCTTCGTCGACAAAGTCACGCCCGTGGTGGTAGTCGTAAATCATCACCAGTGACCAGGCACCCACGATAAAGTGGCCGCCTGCCAGCGAAGTAAGTCGCCCTGATTTGATGCTCTGCATGGCCTCAGGCGAAGTGTTGACACCACTGAACAACACCGTCTTGCCGGGCATGCCACCGCGTTTCTCCAGCGCTTGCATGGCGCCAAACGCCATCAGGTCGTTGCCGGCCCACACCATGCGTGCGGCCGGGTAACGCTCAAATAGCAGCTCAGTTTGCTCGGTCGCTTTCTCGCGCGACCAACTGGCAAAAATGGTTTGATCCAGGATGACGTCAGGTGCTTCGGCTACGGCGCGCATCATGCCTTCATTTCGGCGGATTGAGCTGGTGGTGGAGCGGTCGCCGGCGATGGCCAGCAGGTGGTGCTTGCCATCGGGAGCTTTGGGCTGCGTCAAGCGGGCTTGGACAATCAGTGCTTTGGCCGTCAGATAACCGGCGTCTTCGGCGATCGGTTCTAGCGAACCGATCCAGTCCTTGAACTTTTTGCGAGCCGTGCCGTGCAATGCTTCTTCCTCGGTATTCAGTCGGCTGAAGGCCATGAAACTCTTGATGCCTGAGCCATCCAGAATACGCAGCAACTCAGCCCCGGTGGCATAGTCGTTTGAAAACACCGCGTAGTCGGGCCGTTTGTCTTTCGGGCGGGCCACCAACTCTTTGGCCAATTCAATGGCGCGCAAGTGATTGCGCTCAGCAAACAACACTTCAAGTTCGATGCCCAAGCTTTTGGCTGAGACCTGCATCGACTGCGCCGCAGCGAGCCAATAGGCTTCGTCAACCTTGCCGGGGTTGATAAAGGCCACCGACAGCGCCCAAGC
>JANOXL010000336.1:0-3992 GCA_031418395.1 Rhodoferax sp.
GTTTGCACCGCGCCGGCCGGCGCCTGCGGGGTCAGCCGCGCATTTGTTGCGGCAGCCAGGTCACGATTTGCGGGAAGGCGTAAATCAGCCCCAGTGCCGCAATCATCAGAAAGAAGAAAGGCAGCGTGACGCGCGCGATCCAGCCGATCTCGCGCCCGGTCATGCCTTGCAGCACGAACAGGTTGAAGCCCACGGGCGGCGTGATCTGCGCCATTTCCACCACCAGCACGATGAAGATGCCGAACCACAGCGTGTCGATGCCGGCTTTTTGAATGGTGGGCAGGATCACGCCCATGGTCAGCACCACCATCGAGATGCCATCGAGAAAACAGCCCAGGATGATGAAGAACACCGCCAGTGCAAAGACCAGTTGCGCCTTGCTCAAACCCAAGGAGGCAATCCACTCGGCCAGGTGGCGCGGCAGGCCGATGTAACCCATGGCCAGGGTGAGGAATGCTGCGCCGGCGAGGATCAGCGCGATCATGCAATACAGGCGCGTGGCGCCCATCAACGCGTCTTTGAAGGTGGGCCAGGTCATCGAGCCCTGCATTGCCGAGATGACGATTGAGCCCACAACACCCACAGCGGCGGCCTCGGTCGCCGTGGCGACGCCGCTGTAAATCGAGCCCAGCACGGCACCAATCAGGCACACCACAGGGATCAGGCTGGTTGAGGCGCTGAGTTTTTCTGCCAGCGTGTAGCGCCGGTCTGCCGCAGGTACTTGCGACGGGTTGCGCAAGGCCCACACAATGATGTAACCCGAAAACAGCATGGCCAGCATGATCCCAGGGAACACGCCCGCGATGAAGAGTTTGCTGATCGACACCTCGGCCGCCACGCCGTAGACGATCATGATGATGGAGGGCGGAATCAACAGCCCCAGCGTAGAGGCGCCTGCCAGGGTGCCGATCACCATCGGCTCGGGGTAGCCGCGTTTGGTGAGTTCGGGCAAGGTCATCTTGCCAATGGTGGCGCAGGTGGCGGCGCTGGAGCCGGACACCGCGGCAAAGATAGTGCAGCCAATCACGTTGGTGTGCAACAGCCTTCCAGGCAACCCCTGCACCCAGGGTGCCAGGCCCTTGAACATGTCATTGGAAAGGCGGGTGCGAAAGAGGATCTCGCCCATCCACACGAACAGTGGCAGGGCCGTCAACGTCCAACTGCTGGATGTGCCCCACACGGTAACGGCCATGGCGTCTCCGGCGGGCCGTGATGAAAATAGGGTGACCGCGATCCAGGCCACGCCCGTGAGTGTGAGCCCGACCCAGACCCCGCTGGCCAGAATCAGCAGCAGTGAGATCAGCAAGAGGGCGGTGATGACCAGATCACTCATGGTGTCTTTCTTTGTTGTGTCAACTGCTGAGTCATTCGTTTCGAAGGGCTTCAGTAGATTCGAGCGACACACGTTTTCCAGAAAGCTCGAGAAGGAACTCATCTATGAAAGCGATGGCCAGGATCACCGTGCCCAGTGCCATGGCCAGTTGCGGAATCCACAACGGCGTGGCGTCGCTGGCCGTGGAGATATCGTGGAAGCTGCGTGACTGCCACACCAGGCGACAACTGTAAAACGCGATCACACAGGCCAATACCGAGGTGGCGCCAAAAGCCCACAACTCCAGGCCTTTTTTCCAGCCGCCTTTGAGCGCGCCCAAAAGCAGCGTCACGCGGATGTGTTCGCCGCGTTTCAAGGTGTGGGCCAGGGCTAGGAAGCCGCTGCCGGCCATCAAGTAACCCGCGTAGGCGTCGGTGCCGGGCAAGTGAAAGTTGAATTGCCTCCCGAGGATGGAGATCAATACCATCACCAGCAGCAGAACCATGAAAAGCGCGGCCAGGGCGGCCGCGCTGTTGTAGAGTGCGTCGAGCGTTTTGCGCATTCCAATGGGAGTCTGCGTTGATGCTGCTTTTGGTCTCTGTGGGTTAAGGCTTGAGGTAGGCGTCAATCAGTGCCTTGCCCTCAGGGCCCGCTTTTTCAAGCCATTCCTTCAACATCACGTCGCCGACTTTTTTCATGTCGGCCTTGAGCGCGGCGCTGGGGGCGACGATGTTCATGCCGTTGGCTTTGAGTTTGTCGAGCGATTCGGTGTTGGTTTTCTTGGAAGCCGCCAGGCCACGCACCTCGGCGTCTGCTGCGGCTTTCATCAAGGCGGCCTTGGTGGGCGCGTCCAACGCGTCAAATGCAGCCTTGTTCACGATCACGGCGTTTTTAGGCAACCAGGCTTGGGTGTCGTACCAGTATTTGATGTGTTCGTAGGTCTTGGTGTCAAAGCCGGTGGATCCTGAGGACATGTAAGACTCGACCACACCCGTGGCCATGGCCTGCGAGAGTTCTGCGGCCTGCACCGTCACGGGCTGTGCGCCCACCAGTTCGGCAATGCGCGCGGTAGCGGGGCTGTAAGCGCGCCACTTCACGCCTTTGAGGTCAGCCCCGGAGTTGATGGGCTTCTTCACGTAAATGCCCTGTGGCGGCCACGGCACCGAGAACAAAAGCGCCATGCCTTGTTCGGCCAGTTTCTTCTCCATCACCGGTTTTTGCACTTTGTAGAGCTTGACCGACTCGTCATAACTGTCCGCCAGGAACGGCAAGCCATCGGCGCCAAAAATCTGCCATTCGTTCTGGAAGTTGGCGAGCAAAATTTCACCCGCCTGCGCCTGTCCGCCTTGCACCGCGCGTTTGATCTCGGGCGCTTTGAAAAGCGAACCGTTGGCATGCACGGTGATCTTGAGTTTGCCGCTGGTGGCTTTGTCCACATCGTTGGCGAACTCTTGGAGGTTGACACTGTGGAAATTGGTGGCGGCATAACCGGCGGGTAGATCCCACTTGGTTTGGGCAAAGGCGGCGGCGGGAGCCAAAGTGAAGGCGAGGCTGGCCGTGAAATTGAAGGCGGCAGCGGATGTCAGTGCAAACAGACGGCGTTTCATAGGGGCTCCGTAAGGTAGTAGGTGGTGTCAACTGTAGAGGGGAATTGGCGCAAACTGATCAGTGTTTTCCCTAAACGTCAACAAATTGTCAACAAATCATTGGCTAATTGGATTCATCCGCCCGATAATCGACTACTCGAATGAGGAGAGGTGGATGACAAAAAAATCCGGCGCAATCAAAACTGCAGCTGCTTCGTCGGGAGCTCCTGGGGCTTCGCCGCCCATCGTGTCATCGGCCCATTTAGTCTCCCCGAAAAGCGCCGAGATGAGCGAATTCGAGTTTGGCCTGATCGTCGCGGGCAACGCTTTTCATCGCTGGATCGTGCATTGCATGAGCGCGGCGGGCCTCAAGGATTTGACGCCACTGGACGTCTTGGTGCTGCACCACGTCACACACCGGGCACGCAACAAACGCTTGGCCGACATCTGTTTCATCATGAACGTGGAAGACACCCACCTCATCAATTACTCGCTGAAAAAGCTGCAAAACCTGGGGGTTGTCGCGTCCAGCAAGAGTGGCAAAGACGTGACTTACGCCTCCACAGATGAAGGCCGCCAGTCGGTTGAGAAATACCGCGCTATCCGTGAGTCATGTTTGATCGACGCCTTGAACGCAGATGATGGGCTGAACCGCGACATCGGTGAGCTGGCCCGTTTGCTACGGCTGCTCTCTGGGATTTACGACCAGGCAGCGCGCTCTGCCGCGAGCTTGTAATGTGGTCATCAGAGAACAGAGAACTCGACCATGGCTTTTGTCGGCGTTTTGATGTTGGATATGCAGTTCGTGCGCCCGCTGGGCGACATTGGTAACCCGCAAACTTTTGCTGAACTGGACATTCCGGTGCGATACCAAGTGGTCGAAGGTGCCAGCCCTGAGCGTGTCGTTCGCCAAGGTGATCAGGCGCTGCTGCCAGATTTCATCGCGGCGGCCAAGGGGTTGGTGGCGCAGGGTGCCACCTTGATCACCACGAGTTGTGGGTTTTTGGTGCAATTTCAGGCGGAGCTTGAAGCGGCGCTACCGGTGCCGGTGTTGACCTCCAGCTTGTTGTGGCTACCTCGGCTGAAAGAGCGCT
>JANOXL010000337.1:0-11003 GCA_031418395.1 Rhodoferax sp.
TGATGGCCTGCACCACCTGCCACGGACCGCAAGGCCGCGCCGGGCCAGACGGGTATTACCCACGCCTTGCAGGAAAACCGGCGCATTACCTCTACAAGCAATTGCTGGATTTTCGCGATGGGCGGCGGCACTATGGCCCGATGGCCAAGCTGCTGGAACCGCTGAGCGACACCTATTTGTACGAGATCGCGCGGCATTTCTCCGAGTTGGAAGTGCCTTATCCGCCGCCCGCCATAACCTTATCCAATTCACAAGAGCTGCGCCTGGGACAGCAACTCGCTACAGTGGGTGACGCAGCTCGCAAAATACCCGCCTGTGCCGCCTGCCACGGCGCCGCCTTGACGGGCGTTCAGCCCGATGTACCTGGCTTACTGGGCCTGTCACGCGACTACCTGAACGCCCAACTCGGTGGCTGGCGCGATGGGCAACGCGCCGGGCACGCCCCGGATTGCATGGCGACCGTTGCCAAACGCCTCGGGCCACCCGACGTGGCCGCGCTGACGGCCTGGCTCTCCACCCAGGCGCTGCCAGCCAACGCCAAACCCGTCGCGGCCAGTCCGGTTGACCCCAAGCGGGTGTTTGACCTCGCATGCGCCAAAGCGAGCGCGCCGGCTGTTAATGCAATTCAGGGCAGTGGCGCAACTGCTTCCCCTGTTGCGTCAGGTGCAGCTGGTGTGTCTGATGCGGCACTCGTGTCGACGTCCCTCGTCGCCAAAGGCGCTTACCTCGCACGCGCTGGTAATTGCATGACCTGCCATACCGCGCAAGGTGGCGTGCCTTACGCTGGAGGACGAGGCATTGACACACCCTTTGGGCAAATCTTTGCGGGCAACCTGACACCCGACAAAACAACGGGCCTGGGCTCCTGGAACGCTAATGACTTCTGGCAGGCCCTGCATCTGGGCAAGTCCAAAAGTGGCCGCCTTCTGTACCCCGCCTTTCCCTACACCAGCTTCACACGGACCACGCGAGAAGACGCTGACGCGCTTTTTGCCTACCTGCAAAGTCTTCCCGCAGAGTCGGTGCCCAACAAAGCCCATCAGTTGCGCTGGCCCTACAACAGCCAGTGGGCTTTGACGGCCTGGCGCTGGCTGTATTTTTCGCCGGGTAAATTTGAGGCGGTCAGTGGTAAATCACCAGAGTGGAATCGCGGCGCGTACCTGGTCACGAGCTTGGGCCATTGCAGTGCTTGCCATGCCGAGCGCAACACCTGGGGGGCCAGCGTCAATTCCGCCAGTTTGGCCGGGGGCGTAATTCCGATGCAGAACTGGTACGCGCCTTCGCTTGCCGCGTCAAAAGAGGCCAGCCTGGCCGATTGGCGCACCGAAGACATCGTAGCCTTGCTGGGCCATGGCCGGTCAGCTACGGCAGTGGTCAGCGGCCCGATGGCGCAAGTGGTGCGCGGTAGTACCCAGTTTCTGTCTGGCGCCGATCTTGCGGCCATGGCGGCGTATTTGAAAGATTTGCCACAGTCCAATCCTGCGGCCCAGACACCAGCGCCCACATCAGCGACACAAAGCCCTCCAAGAGACTCCGTGCCTATGCGCCGTGGCGCCAAACTCTACGAGCAGCACTGCGCCGACTGCCACGGTGCGCAGGGACAAGGGGCACCGGGCTTGTATCTGCCCTTGGCGGGCAACCGCGCAGTTACCCTGAACAACCCTGTGAATGTCGTGCAAACCGTGTTGCATGGCGGGTTTGCACCGGCCACAGCAGGCCATCAGAGGCCTTTCGGCATGCCGCCATTTTTACTGACTTTAAATGATGCCGATGTGGCCTCCGTTGTGGGTTTTGTGCGATCCAGTTGGGGTAACCAGGCCAATGCGGTCTCCGAACTCGATATCGGCAAAATCCGCAACCAGACCAAGCCCTGAGGTATTTGTCCATTCGCCGTTTTGCCGTTTTGTGCCACTTTTTGTGGCGCGGGCGGTGGATAATTGGCAGAATATCGGCACGCTGCGTCCGCCTAGTCGCTCAGCCACTTTGCCTCTTTTTACCTATCCGCCCCCAACACATCAGGCCCCCATGAGAACCGTCAAACTGCTTGCCGCTACGTTGTTGCTCACACTGCTAGCCAGTTGCGCCGGGCCGGGCGGTTTTGAAAAAGACAAAACCTACCGCATCACCATCCTGCATACCAATGACCACCATGGCCGTTTCTGGAAAAACAGCGATGGCGAATACGGCATGGCAGCCCGAAAAACAGTAGTCGACGCCATCCGCAAAGAGGTAGCGGCAGCCGGTGGGCACAGCCTTTTGCTCGACGGGGGTGATGTCAATACCGGTGTGCCAGAGTCTGATCTGCAAGATGCCGTACCCGACTTCAGAGGCATGAACCTGCTGGGTTACGACGCTATGGCCGTGGGCAACCACGAGTTTGACAAACCCTTGATCGTGCTCAAAATGCAGCGCGATTTGATCAAGTTTCCGATGCTTTCGGCCAACATCTACGAGGGCGGCCAGCGCATGTTTGAGCCCTACAAGATTTTCAACCTGGGTGGCGTGCGCGTCGGTGTCATGGGCCTGACCACGGAAGACACCAAAAAGATGGTGCTGCCTGAGAACGTGAAAACCGTCGAGTTCCGCAATGTCATTGACGAGGCAGCCAAAGTCGTCCCCGAATTGCGTGGCAAGGCCGACATCGTTATCGCCACCACTCACATGGGCCACTATCAGAATGGCGTGCACGGCAGCAATGCTGCCGGCGACGTGGAGATGGCACGCGCCGTTAACGGCCTGGACCTGGTGGTGGGCGGGCACACCCAAAACCCGGCCTGCATGAAGGCAGAAAACGTAATTGACCGTGAGTATGTACCCGGCGCCGAATGCAAGCCTGATCGCCAGAACGGCACCTGGATTGTGCAGGCGCACGAATGGGGCAAATACGTGGGACGCGCTGATTTCGAGTTTCGCAATGGCGAATTCAAGCTGGTGAAGTACGCTTTGATCCCCATCAACCTGATGAAAACCGTACGCGCTGCCGATGGCAAAACCAGCAAACAACCTTACACGGTTCAAATTGAAGAAGACGCAACGATGCTCGCCATGCTGGCCCCTTACCAGGAGTTCGGCCAGCAGAAGTTGGGCTTGGAAATTGGCGCAACGGATGGCAAGCTGGACGGCGACCGCAACGTGGTACGCGCCAAACCGGCCCCCTTGGCGTTGCTGGTGTGCCGCGCCATGATGCAGCGCACCAACGCCGACTTTTGCGTGCTGAACGGCGGCGGCATTCGTGACTCCTTGCCGGCCGGCAAAATCACCTACCGCGACGTACTCAAGGTGCAACCCTTTGGCAATACCATCGCTACCGTGGATTTCACCGGGCGCGAAGTGATGGACTACCTGAACGCTTCGGCAAAAATGTCCGCTGGGTCCGGCGCCTTCGGTCAGTTCGCCGGCGTTGAACTGGTCATTACCGGTAACACTGTCACCAGCGCACGCATCAAGGGTGCGCCAATCGACGCACAAAAGACCTACCGTTTGGCGGTCAACAATTTTCAGGCCACCGGCGGCGATGGTTACCCCAGAATTGCCGCCCACCCCACGTATGTCAACACCGGCTACGTCGATGCCGATGTTTTGCGGGCCTTCATCAGTGCCAACAACCCGCTCAGGACGGCGGATTTCGATCCCGGCAATAGTGTTGTGCGCCGATGATTTGCGTTTCAAAAATTACCAACTCAGAAGGAGAAAACCATGGCTAAAGGTCAGCAAAACAACAAGATGGTGAAGAAACCCAAAAAGGACACATCGCCACCTAAACCCGTCTCACCCGATGCGGTTCGCCCCACCATCACCACGGTGGTCCCGATACGTGGCAAGCTGAAAAACAAGTAATCCATCCCGCGTCTGCCGGGGATGCCCAAAAAACCTTCGGCCAAAGGTCAACTCCAGGCCGAACTGGCGCTGCAAAACGAGGCTTTGCGTTACAGCCAGCGCATGGCCGAAGGTGCGCTTGAGCGATTCGCCACCTTGTTTTCCAACGTGCCACTGGCCTTGTTGGTCGTCGATGAAAACAGCCTGGTTCTGGAATGCAATGCGATGGCCTTGTCGCACTTCAGACCCGAAGAGCGCGACCCGCCGCTGAACTTCCTCTTTCCGCTGGTGCTGCCTGTGCACCAACCACGCGTTGCACAGGCGTTCATTGACGCCAAAACCGGGGGCAACAGCAAACTTGAAGCTGTTGTGTTCAGCAGCGGCAGCTCCAGCCTGACAGCCGACCTGCACATCGCCCGCATTGAGAATCCGCAGGATGACTTGGCGAATTTCATCTGTGCCGTGGTGGATCAGGGCCCGCTACACACGCAGATCGCGCAAAAAGAAATGCTTGAAGCCCAACTGCGTGAGTCGCAGAAAATGCAGGCCATCGGCACCTTGGCGGGCGGCATCGCGCATGATTTCAACAATATTTTGGGTGCGATTTTGGGCAACGCGGAACTCGCCCGCCAAGATGCGGGGGCCGACTCTGCGGCGCAGATCAGCCTGTTGGAGATTGAAAAAGCAGCTCGGCGAGCACGTGATCTGGTCAGTCAAATCCTGACCTTCAGCCGCAAGGAGCCGCTCGCGCGCAGTGTCATTGATCTTGTGCCCGTGGTGCAGGAAGCGGCGCGATTGGTTCGAGTGGGTTTACCGCCTGGTATTGACTGCCGCGTAGAAATCAAAGCGGTTTTGGCGACGGCGTTGGCTGACGCGACCCAGATTCAACAGGCACTGTTAAATCTGTGTACCAACGCAGTTCAGGCGATTGGCGCGGGCCCCGGTCACATCGACATTTCTCTCGACGCTGACACGCAGGCCGTTCGGATTGCCGTGAATGACACAGGCATTGGCATGGACACCGAAACACAAACCCGTGTGTTCGAGCCGTTCTTTACCACCAAGCCCACCGACCAAGGCACCGGTCTGGGCCTCGCGGTGGTTCACGGCATCATGCGCGCACATGAGGGCACGGTCTCTGTACGCAGCACGCCGGGTGAAGGCAGCGTCTTCACACTGTCTTTTCCGCTGGTGACAGGTGTCGAACCAGTTGCACGGGCTGAAAGCACCAACAACCTCACGACGGCAGATGGCGCGGGTCGCCACATTTTGTATGTGGATGACGATCAGGCTTTAGTCTTCCTGGTGCAGCGCGCGTTAACGCGTCGGGGGTATCGTGTGAGCACGTTTACAAATCCACGTGCGGCGCTTGAAGCGCTGAAGTCCAATCCTGATAACTTCGACATTCTGGTGACCGACTACAACATGCCGGGGTTCAGCGGCATCGAACTTTTGCACGAAGCAAAAGCCGTCCGCCCGGATTTGCCGGTGGCGCTGGCTTCTGGCTACGTCACGGCAGAGATTGAGCAAAACGCATTGGCCGCTGGCGCGAGCGCCTTGATTCGCAAACCCAATGGCGTCGACGAACTGGCCGATGTCGTGCAAGGACTGGTTCAGGGCAAGGTGGTGGTTTGAGCCACCTACACAGTGGCTTTTCATTGCTCTATGAAGATGCTGCCCTTCTGGTGCTCGACAAACCCTCTGGCCTCTTGTGCGTGCCGGGACGCGGTGCCGAAAAACAGGATTGTTTGAGCGCCCGTGTGCAAGCGGTATACCCCGACGCACTCGTCGTTCATCGCCTGGACATGGCCACCTCAGGTTTGGTGTTGATGGCGCGTGGCCTCGACAACCAACGTCGTTTGAGCGCTGCATTTGAAGCCCGCGAAGTGGGCAAGCGTTACGTGGCCTGGGTGGCAGGTGTCTTGGTTCATGCTGATGACGAGTGGTCAACCATCGACATGCCCATTGCCGCTGACTGGCCCCGGCGACCTCGGCAAGTCGTCGATCACGTCAACGGTAAACCCAGCACGACGCGTTGGCGACTTGCCCCCCTCAACGCGCAAAGTCACGACAGCTCGACCAGTCGAATCGAACTCGAGCCAGTCACGGGCAGAACCCACCAATTGCGAGTCCATCTGGCAGCGATCGGTCATCCTATTCTGGGTGATGCGCTTTATAGTGACGCATCAACAACCCAGAGCGCGAAACGCTTGATGCTGCATGCGGCGACCTTGAGTTTGGCGCATCCGCAAAACAAGGCGGCATTGAATTTTGAAAGTTCAGTGCCCTTTTAAAAACCAAATAGCTATACTTATGATAGCTTATATCGCAACAATCCACTGACTCCCATGGCAAAACACCTCTACATCCTCACCGGCGCCTCGCGCGGGCTGGGTTTCGCAATGGCACAGCAGTTGCTGCACGCCGACCACTATTTGCTGTGTATTTCCCGCAAGGAAAACGCCCAACTCGCGGAACTCGCCAAGGCCAAGGCTTGCGCCATCGAGCAGTAGCCATTGAATCTTGATCACGGGTTTGAAGCCGCCGCCATGCTGAAACAATGGCTGGCGCAACGTGCTAAAAAAAAGGGATCGTCAGCGCCCTTCCAAAGCGCCACCTTGATCAACAACGCGGCCCTCCTGCCCACCATCGCACCTTTGAGCGCTTCTGATCCGGCTGAGATTGCCACTGTGCTGCGGGTTGGTTTGGAGGCCCCCATGCAGTTGTGCGGTGCATTTTTGAGTGGCACAGAGGCTTGGCAAGGCGCCGCTGGGGAGACGACACTCCAGCGCCGTGTGCTGAACATCTCCAGTGGCCTGGGACGCAACGCGATGGCGTCGCAATCTATCTACTGTGCGACCAAGGCTGGCATGGACCATTTCACCCGCTGCCTCGCCATGGAAGAGGCTATCAAGCCCGGCGGCGCAAAAGTGTGCTCCATGGCACCCGGCGTCATTGACACCGACATGCAAATCCAACTGCGCGGCGCCAACGCCGCCTCTTTTCCCGACCAAGGTCGATTTCTCGACCTCAAGGCAAATGGTCACCTCTCAAGCGCAGAAGACTGCGCCCGTCAATTGTTGCGCTACCTGAATCACGCTGACTTCGGCAGCACGCCCATTGCCGACCTGCGCGAGCTGGTTTGAAGAACCATGGTTACTTGATGTTCATCCACTTGAACAACATGAAGCCGTCGGCGCGCTGGTAAGCGTCGATATTCTTCTTCTGGCCCCAAGCCAGGGCCTGTTGGTACAGTGGAATGTGGCCAATGTCTTGTGCATGTAAATCCAGCGCCTGTTTCACCATGGCCGCGCGTTGGTCTGCGTTCAGTTCGGATTGGATTTTGGCCGTCAACTCATCGAGCTTGGGGTTGCTGTAAGCGCCAAAATTCCAGCTGCCCTGGCTGCCGTTTGGCGTGGCCAGCACGGTGAACAGCAGGTTGTGCGCGTCATACCCGGCTGGCGACCAGCCCAACATGAAAAAATTGACGTCCCGCTTGAGTGCCTTGGGGAAATAGGTGGATTTGGATTCGGCTTGAAGGTTGATCTTGACGCCCGCCCGTGCCAAATTGGCAGCCACCGCCTGGCAGACCTCCAGATCGTTGACGTAGCGATCGTTCGGGCAGTTCATCGCCACTTCAAAACCGTTGGGATAACCAGCTTCGGCGAGCAGTTTTTTGGACGCGTCCAGGTCAAAGGGCAAGCGGGTTTCCATATCAGCCGTGTAGCCGCGAATGCCGTTGGCCACCATACCGCCTGTAGGAAAAGCCGCATTGCGCAGGATGCGGGTTTTGATGGTTTGAATGTCAATCGCCTGGTAGAAGGCCTGGCGCACGCGTTTGTCTTTGAAGGGGTTCTTGTCCTTCACGCTGGAGTTGAGCAACACATCGCGTTTTTGGTCAAAGCCGAGGAAAATAACGCGCAATTCCGGGTTCTCAACCACCCGCAAGTTGGGCGTGCTGTTGATGCGTTGCACGTCTTGCAATGGCACGGGGTCAATGATATCCACCTCCCCAGACAACAAGGCCGCAACACGGGTGGAGTTGTTTTCAATCGGCGTGAACACGACTTCGTCGAGGTTGGTTTCAAACTTATTCCACCAGGTAGGCGAGCGCTGCAACACCGTGCGTGTGCCTGGCTGGCGCTCGCGTACGCGAAACGGGCCAGTGCCGTTGGCGCGGAACGACGCTGCGTTTTCAATGCCACGGCGCCGGTCGACTGGGCGTGTGGCCTGATTGGTCTCAGCCCAGGCACGGTTCAAGATCAACACATTGGTCAACAGCTCGGGCAGGATCGGGTTGGGCGCCGAAGTTTCAATTTCGACGACAAAATCAGAGACCTTGCGAATCGATTTGACAGACGCCAATTGCGGCTTGACGTCCGAGCCTTCACCTCGGGCACGTTCGAGCGAAAAGACCACGTCGTCGGCAGAAAAAGGCGCGCCATCGTGAAACTTCACATTTTTGCGCAATTCAAATCGCCAGATGTTCGCACCGGGCGAGGACCACTGTGTCGCCAGCGAGGGGGTGAGTTTCAAATCTTTCCCGCGCGTGACCAGGGCCTCGAACACATTGTTCAAAAACGACAGTTGAACCGCCTCATTGAAAGAATGCGGATCCAGCGACAACACATCACCCTGGTTGGCGACGCGCACGGTAACGGCATGGCCTGCCGACGCCAGCAACCAACCGCCAAGAATCGAAAGAACAGAAAATTTCATGGGCGCCTTTTTGAACACTTGGAATGTTACAGGCTGAAGCGTACCCCAAGAGCCGCCTAAACTTGCAGTCCCTATCGCCACCGAGGTCATCATGCCCACCTACTCAACGTTGAAGATCGACCATGACCCGAGCAATCCACGCATTGCCCGCTTATTGCTTAACCGCCCCGAGCGGCTCAACGCCATCAATGACCAAACACCGCGCGAAATTCGTGCCGCCGTAGATTGGGCCGTGGCCGATAAACAAGTCCACGTCATCATCGTCGAAGGCGCTGGCAAAGGTTTTTGCGGCGGCTACGACCTCACCCATTTTGGCCAAAGCGAGATCGACCACCCCTGCCAGCAAGAGCAGCACCCTTGGGATCCGATGGCGGACTACGCCTTCATGAAGCGCAACACCGAAGACTTCATGAGCTTGTGGCGCTGCCCCAAACCGACCATCGCCAAAGTACACGGCTATGCCGCCGCCGGTGGCAGCGACATCGCCTTGAGCTGCGACCTCCTGGTGATGGCCGAAGACGCCCGTATTGGCTACATGCCCACGCGTGTGTGGGGCTGCCCGACCACAGCGATGTGGACTTACCGCCTCGGCCCCACCCGCGCCAAACAGATGATGTTCACCGGCGACACCATCGATGGCAAAACCGCTGCCGACTGGGGCCTGGCCAATGAAGTCGTGCCGGTGGGTGAACTCGAGACCGCCACCATGGCGCTGGCCAATCGCATCGCGGGTGTGCCCAGTTCCCACCTGGCGATGCACAAAATGGTCGTCAACCAGGTCATGTTGACCATGGGCTTGGAGCAATCGCAACAAATGGCCACCGTGTTTGACGGCATCACGCGGCACAACCCCGAAGGCCTGTGGTTTCGGCGTTATGCGCAGCAAGAAGGCTTCAAGGCTGCCGTCCAATGGCGCGACAGCGGCAAACCGATTCCCGAAGGCGAGGAAGCACGCGAATTGATCCGCCAGATGAATTCAGTGCGCGCCAACAACACATAATCCCACATCGCCACTACACACTTGAATGGAATGCCATGGGCTTGTTGACCGGATACCGAGTTCTTGATTTTGGCCGCTTTATCGCTGGCCCTTACGCCGCTGCGCTTTTGGCCGACATGGGCGCGGATGTCATCCGCATTGAGCGCCTTGAGGGCGGTGAAGACCGCTGCGTGTTGCCGGTGGCAGAGTCTGGCGAAGGCGGCATGTTTTTGCAGATCAACCGCAATAAACGTTGCCTCACGTTAGACCTCGCCTCGCCGCAAGGCCGCGAGATCGTGAAGAAGTTGATCAAGACCGCCGACGTGGTGGTCGCCAACCTGCCCACACCCACACTCAAACAACTGGGCCTGGACTATGACACTGTGAGCGCGCTGAACCCGCGTTGCGTGCTGGTCACCGTCAACGCCTACGGCACGGCAGGCCCGTGGAGCCAGCGCCCTGGCTTTGACGGCGTGGGCCAGGCCATGAGTGGCGCCATGTACATGACGGGCCTGCCCGACGCACCACGGCGCGCCATCACCACCTATGTCGATTTCTCCACCGCGCAGGCGTGCGCCATGGGGGCGCTGGCGGCTTTGTGGGCACGTGAGAAGAGCGGCAAGGGCCAACTCGTAGAAGGCTCCCTCTTGCGCAGCGCGGTGATCCAAACCAATGGTCTGTTGATCGAACAGGCACTGAAAGAGCCCGATCGGCTTCCGCAAGGCAACCGGGGTTTTGCCACTGCACCAAGCGACGCCTTCAAAACCAAAACCGGCTGGCTGTTGATCCAAACCATTGGCGACGTGATGTTTCAACGCGTCTTTGATCTGATTGGCCAACCCGCACTAAAAACTGACCCACGTTTCGCCGACGATGCCACGCGTGGCGACAACAGCGCCGAGGTCAGTCGCCTGGTCAGTCTGTGGTGCGCCAGCGTGACGCGTGATGAAGCGCTCGACGCGCTTGCCAAAGCCAAAATCCCCGCAGGCCCGATCTACTCGCCACGTGAAGCGCTGCAAGACGCCCAGATCCAAGCCGCCGAGCTGCTACCGATGCGCACCTTCCCCGGCATGTCGCAGCCCTACCCGCTGGCACCGCACCCGGTGGATATGTCCGGCACGCCCACTGAATTTCGTTTCCCTGCGCCGCAACTTGGGGAGCATACGGATGAGGTGTTGCGGGAGTTGGGGTTTGACAACGCCGCGATTGCGGGACTGCGCGCGCAAAAGGTCGTTTAGGCTCATGCATCCTGAAACCCACCCGCCCTCAGCGTGACGACCAGCGTGTCGCGGTGCGCGTTCTCCCCCAGCGGCTGAATCGGCGTGGATTCGTGAATCACTTTTGCGTCATCCAGCAACAAAAGCGACCACGGCTGCGTGAGGGTGAAACGTTCACCGGACGTGCCGTGGGCATCAAACACCCGCGTCTCGCCGCCTTTGATGTTGACACGATCCACCATGAACACAGCGACAAAATCGACGCCATCACG
>JANOXL010000338.1:0-2576 GCA_031418395.1 Rhodoferax sp.
CGTTTTAAAAAAGCGCGCGTGGACTTGGCGTTTTCGCTGATCCAATGGGTGAGGCGGGCAGCCACAGTGATGGTGTGAAGCGGCATGGACTCACTCAAAGCCGACTGGACCGCGCAGCCAAAATCCAGAGGAGTCGGCACTAGATAGAGCCGACCGAGGCGCGGCGGGTCAGCTTGACTCATAGAATGCGGACGCCCGCAGCGCGCAACATCTGGCTGGTGCGAATCAGCGGCAGGCCCACCAATGCGGTTGGATCGTCGCTATCGATGGCATCCAAAAGGGCGATGCCAAGGCCTTCGCTTTTGGCGCTGCCGGCGCAGTCATAAGGCGTCTCGGCCAACAGATAGGCTTCGATCTCCGCGTCTGTCAACATGCGAAAAACTACCTTCACGGCGGCCAGCCCGGTTTGCTCAAAGCCCGTCGCCAGGCAAGCCACGGCCAGCGCAGTTTGAAACACCACGGTTTTGCCACGCATCTGGCGCAGTTGGGCGGTGGCGCGGGTGTGATCGCCCGGTTTGCCCAGTGGTTCGCCGTCCAAGTCGGCCACTTGGTCGGATCCGATAACGACGGCCTCGGGGTACTTGGCCGACACCGCTCGGGCCTTGGCCAGCGCCAAGCGCAGGGCCAAATCTCGCGGTGGCTCGCCGCTCAGCGGTGTTTCGTCCACCAGCGGCGCAACCACTTCGAAAGGTAGACGAAGGCGTTGCAACAACTCGAAGCGATAACGCGAGGTGGAGCCCAGGATGAGCTGGCGCTGTAGTGCAAATGCCGAGGAAGGAGCGTAGGTTGAATCTGCCATGCATTGATTGTCTTACACTGAAGTCATGAAACACGAACCCGCTCCCAGACGCCTCGATGTGCGGGCCATGGCGCTGTCTGGGCAAGCCAGCTCAGGACACGAGTCGCTACTAAATTACGAGCGACTTGCACATGATTTAAATGCGCCACAGACCGATACCTTGCTCAACTGGGCGGCTAAGTTCGCCACCCGCACCGGTGCAAGCGGTAAAGACGAGTCGTGGCTGCAACTGGACCTGACCACGCGCTTACCGATGGTGTGCCAGCGTTGCCTGATGCCGGTTGACATTGACATTGCCATGCAGCGTGAGTTCCGTTTTGTCGCAACGGAGGCCATCGCTGAAGCCGAGGACGACCACTGCGAAGAAGACCTACTGGTGCAATCCCGGGAATTCGACCTAGCCGCCTTGATAGAAGACGAATTGGTGATGGCGCTGCCGCTGATTCCGCGCCACGACACCTGCCCGGCGCAGGTGCCGATGTCAGCCGTTGATGCAGATTTTGAAGCAGCAACGATGGATAAACCCAAACCCTTCGCGGCGCTTTCAGGCTTGTTGAAACCCAAAAATTGAAACGATAGGAGCCTGGGCAACTTCGAGCCCGAGCCGTCAGAACGTATGTTCAGGCCATCCACAAACAATTAACATGGGTGTTAATTGCTTGTCTCCAGGAGCCTGAAATTCATATATTTATATCTTTTCGACCCTTGGGTCTCGTATTATATAGATAGTGTGCTATAAAATATATAGCACTCAACGAATGTTCAGCGTTTGTCGATTTGTTGCACCTGGCGCGCTGTGGCGCCTGTGAACAACTGGCGAGGACGGCCGATTTTGTACTCGGGGTCGCCAATCATTTCATTCAACTGCGCGATCCAGCCGACGGTGCGGGCCAGGGCGAACACAGCTGTGAACAAGGGCACGGGGATGCCGATGGCGCGCTGCACGATGCCGCTATAAAAGTCGACGTTGGGGTACAGCTTGCGGCTGACGAAATAGTCGTCTTCCAGGGCGATTTTTTCGAGCTGCATGGCGAGTTTGAACAGGGGGTCGTTCTCCAGGCCCAACTCGGCCAGCACTTCCTTGCAGGTCTCTTGCATGAGTTTGGCGCGCGGGTCGTAGTTTTTGTAAACGCGGTGGCCGAAACCCATGAGTTTGACACCGGAGTTTTTGTCTTTGGCTTTCTCCATGAACTCGCCGACTTTGGCGACGCCGCCCATGCGCTGGATATCTTCAAGCATGTTCAGCGCCGCTTCATTGGCGCCGCCGTGTGCCGGGCCCCACAGGCAGGCCACGCCCGCAGCAATCGCGGCAAACGGGTTGGTACCGGAGGAGCCGCACAAGCGTACCGTGGAGGTGGAGGCATTTTGCTCGTGGTCGGCATGAAGCGTAAAGATGCGATCTACAGCGCGCTCCAGCACGGGGCTGACTTCATACTTCTCACACGGCGTGGCGAACATCATGTGCAGGAAATTGGCCGCATAACTCAGGTCGTTGCGCGGGTACATGTAGGGCTGGCCCACCGTGTATTTGTAGGCCATGGCCACCAGAGTGGGCATCTTGGCGATCAAGCGAATGGCAGAAATGTCGCGGTGTTGCGGGTTGTTGATGTCGGTGCTGTCATGGTAGAACGCCGACAGGGCACCCACCAGCCCGGTCATGATGGCCATGGGGTGGGCGTCACGGCGGAAACCGCGCAGGAAAAACTGCATCTGCTCATTGACCATGGTGTGCATGGAGACGAGCCGGCTGAACTTCTTCTTGCCTTCAGCGTTGGGC
>JANOXL010000339.1:0-7019 GCA_031418395.1 Rhodoferax sp.
AAACCAGACGATTAAAAAGATACCGATCAAACCCAAAACGACGGGCGGAGCGATGAGCTTCCAGCTTAGTCCGGCAAAGAAAATCACCGCCAACCCGGCTGCGAGCACCAAGAGCGCCGTGCCCAGGTCGGGCTGCTTCATGATCAAACCCACTGGGACGATGAGTAGCGCCGCCGCCACCATAAAGTCCAGCGGCCGCAGTTGGCCTTCGCGTTTTTGAAACCACCAGGCCAGCATCAACGGCATGGCGATTTTGAGAATTTCGCTCGGCTGGATCACCACACCCACATTCACCCAGCGTTTGGCACCTTTTTTGGTGATGCCAAAAACGGCCACGGCAATCAGCAGCGCCACACCCGCTATGTACAAAGGAACAGCCAGTCGCATCAGGCGCTGCGGCGGAATCTGCGCCACGACAAACAAAATGCCACCCGCGATCAGCATGTTGCGCCCATGTAATTCAAACTGCATGCCGTGGTCATGCCCGCTGGAATACATGGTGACCAAACCCGCACTGGCCAACAAAAAGACGGCGAAGGCCAGCGGACCGTCGAAACCGCTGAACCACGGCAATATCCGTGACAAAAGCGACGGTTTTTCGTAAGTGGCGAGCATGGGCTGGGATTATCCTGCGTCTGTGTGATCCAAGCCCGCTTTTTTGCCGAAAATCCCCAGCCTCCTAACCAGCATGCCCTTGACCGTGATCTTGCCTGTGAACTCAAAACCTAGCACCCACATCCTCTACCTGCACGGCTTTCGCTCGTCGCCGCAGTCCAACAAGTCGCGCCTGATGGCAGCGCGTGTGGCGCAAGACTTCCCCGATGTCACGTGGTGGTGCCCGCAGTTGCCACCATCACCGGCTGAGGCGGCGAGTCTGATTGAACTTGGCATCGCAAGCTGGCCTCGCGACTCGATGGCCGTGATTGGCTCTTCGCTGGGCGGCTTTTACGCCACTTGGGTGGCCGAAACCACCGGCTGCAAGGCGGTTTTGCTTAATCCTGCGGTTTATGCCGCGCGTGATTTGGCGAAATACGTGGGCACACACACCAGTTGGCATGACCCTGCCGAGACATTTGTCTTCAAAGCCGGCTATGTGGACGAACTCTTGGCGCTGGAACGCCAGGGTTTGACACATCCCGAGAACTATCTGGCCATCATCGCCAAAGGTGATGAAGTGCTGGACTGGCGTGAAATGACGGCTCGGTACACCGGGGCGCGGATTGAACTGCTCGAGGGCAGTGACCATGCCTTGAGCGAGTTTGAAGCGTATCTGGGCGGGGTGCTGGCATTTTTGGGACTGAAGTAGTGGCTAGGAGCGCATGGGACAATTCCCGTATGTACCTATTGTTTGATGAAGCCGGCAAGTTTTTGGCCGGTAAAGTATTGTCGGAGTCTGAGGCCTCGCTGCAGGTGGAGCTGGACAGCGGAAAACGTGTCAAGGTCAAGGCGGCCAACGCCTTGTTGCGCTTTGAAAAACCTGCGCCCAAAATCTTTGTAGACGATGCGTCCACCTTGAGCCAGTCTATCGAACTGGAAATGGCCTGGGAGTTTGCCCCGGAAGACGACTTTGGTTTTGCCGACTTGGCGCGTGAATATTTTGCGAGCGACGGCAAAGAAGCCTCGCAGGCGCAGCAGGCGGCGACCTTGTTTCGCCTTTTTGACTCGCCGCATTACTTTCGGCGCGCAGGCAAAGGGCGTTTTCGCAAGGCCTCGGCGGAGGTGATTGCCCAGGCGCTTTTGGCGATCGAAAAGAAAAAGCTGATCGTCCAGCAGATCGCCACCTGGGTTGAAGAACTCAGCCAAGGGCAGTGCCCCGCGCCGATTCGAGAGCAACTTTACAAAATTCTCTTTAAACCCGACAAAAACGCGCCGGAATACAAAGCCGTGGTCGAGGCGTCACGGGCGACACACCTGGCGCCACTAGATTTGCTCCAGAAAGCGGGTGCGATTGATTCCCCCTACCAGTTTCACTGGAAGCGCTTTTTGTTGGAAAACTTTCCGCAAGGCACGCAGTTTCCGGCGGTTCTCGCGCCGCAAGTCAAAGACGCATTGCCGCTGGCCGACGTGCAGGCCTTCTCCATCGACGATTCGGCCACCACCGAGATTGACGATGCGTTGAGCGTGCGGGGCCTGGGCACGGGCGAAGTGATTTTGGGGATTCATATCGCGGCACCGGCCCTGGCCGTGCAACCCGGTGACGCCATCGACAAACTGGGGCGCAGCCGTTTGTCCACGGTCTATATGCCGGGCTACAAAGTTACGATGTTGCCGGATGCCGTGGTGCAGAACTACACACTGCAGGCAGGCCGGGATTGCCCCGCTGTTTCGCTCTACGTGAGCTTCGACGAATTGACGCTGGAGATCAAAAGCCGCCAAACGCGGCTGGAGTTGGTCCCGATCGCCGCCAATTTGCGTCACGACAAGCTGGACGCCTTGGTCACAGAAGCCTGGCTTGACTCGCCCCCAGCCGACGCGGAAGATGAAAATGCTGCCGCGCTCATGTCTGTCAGCCACAGTGCGCTGTCTTTTTTATACCGTCTGGCGAAAGACCTCAAGGGCAAACGGGAGGAGGTGCGTGGCAAACCTGAGACGTTTAATCGGCCGGATTACAACTTCAGGTTGGTCGGTAACGAGGGTGCAGAGCCACAGGGTGACGAACAAGTGCAGATCAGTACGCGGCAACGCGGCGCGCCCTTGGATTTGATCGTCGCCGAGGCCATGATTTTGGCCAACAGTACTTGGGGGGTCTGGCTGGCGGAGCTGGGCGTGCCCGGCATTTACCGCAGCCAGGCGTCACTTTTGCCGGGTGTCAAAGTGCGCATGGGCACGAAGGCCTTGCCACACGCAGGCATCGGTGTGCGCGCCTACGCCTGGAGCACGTCGCCGCTGCGTCGTTACACCGATTTGGTGAACCAGTGGCAGATCATTGCCTGCGCGCGCCATGGGCAAACCGCCGCGCTGGCGGCACCGTTCAAGCCCAAAGATGCCGAGTTGTTCTCGATCATCTCGGCGTTTGACGGCGCTTACTTTGCCTACAACGGTTACCAAAATGCGATGGAACGTTTCTGGACACTGAAGTACCTCCAGCAAAACGCCATCACGGAAGTGACAGGGGTAATTTTCAAAGAGAACTTCCTGCGCGCCGACGGCCTGCCTTTGGTGCTGCCCGTGATGGGCGCACAGGCTTTGCCGCGTGGCGCTCGGGTGCGCGTCAAACTAGGTGATATCGACGAAATCTCGCTGGACGTGGCAGGCACGGTGCTTGAGCGCCTGGATCTGGCCGACGCCAACGCGGGCAGCGCTGTCGACGTGCCAGAAGGTGACGAAGGCGATGAAAGCGATGAAGCCATGGCGGGTCCGATTGCGATTGCTATGAAAATTGATGAAATTGAGCCCGCTTCGGCGGATAATCCAACCGAACCCGCACTGCCAATGTGAACCTGCGTCAATTCAGCACCCTGCAACTCGCCCTCGGCGCGTCAGTCGCCGTGCATGCGGCTTTGTTGACGGTGCGTTTTGTCGATCCCCAGTCCTTCAACCGCGTGTTTCAAGACACGCCATTGGAAGTCGTGCTGGTTAACGCCAGAACCAACGAAAAGCCCGAAAAGGCCAAGGCGATTGCGCAGGCATCGATGGCGGGAGGCGGCGAGCTCGAAAAAGGCCGCGCCACTTCACCCCTGCCGACGGCCATGCAAACCGAAACCGGCGATAGCATGGAGGAAGAAGCCCGGCGCGAATTGCAGGTTTTGCAGGAGCAGCAGACCTTGTTGTTGGCCCATGTCAAAAACCAGCTCGCCGCCTTGCCCCCGCCCGACCCGAAACGCGCCACCCTGACTTCCGAGCAACAAGCCACAGAAGAGAAGCGCAAACGCCTGGTCAAAGCCTTGGCCGAAATTGAGCGGCGTATCAACACTGAGAGCTCCAAGCCTAAAAAACGCTACATCAGCCCGGCCACGCGCGAAGAGGTGTACGCGATGTACTACGACAGCCTGCGCCGAGCCATTGAAGACAAGGGCACCGAGAACTTTCCGGAAGCGGGTGGTAAAAAACTTTATGGCGAGTTGACTATGATCGTCCATGTCAACCACGATGGAAATATCCTCAAAACCGAAATCGTCGAAACCTCAGGCAACCGCAACCTGGATCGGCGCGCGGAAGTGATTGCACGTAATGCCGGGCCATTTGGTCCTTTCACCGCCGCCATGCGCGCCAAGGCAGACCAAATTCTGGTCGTGTCCCGGTTCAAATTCACCCGTGACGAGACGCTTGAGACGCGATTGACCGGGCAATAGCAGGAACTTGACAGCAATCCGGCTCCAACCCTAACGCAATCCGAACGCAACCCCCGCATGGCATCGGCCAGACCCTCTACAAGCTCGGCCTCCAGCTCGTCTTCAAGCTGGCCCCAAATGTCTGCCCGGTGGCTTCAGCCTCTGCTGCGTCTTGTGGGGACTGTTCTGCTCGCCTTGCTGGCCTTGCAGTTGTTTTTTGCTGCACGTATCGTGTTGATGGTGTGGGTCGATCCACAATCTACAGCGTTCGAACGCTCAGAGGCGTGGCGCGTCACGCTTGAGCGCGACAAACTACGCTGGTCACAGCAATGGGTGCCCTATGCCGCCCTGTCTGATCATTTGAAACGCGCTGTAATCGCTTCTGAAGACGACGCCTTTGCCTACCACGACGGCGTGGATTGGGAGTCACTTGAAAAGGCCTGGGACAAAAACAGCCAGGCTGAAAAACGTGCGTTGACGCGCGCCGCACATGCAAAGCGCAGCGGCCAAAGCGCCAAAGTCGTTGGCGGCTCGACGATCACACAACAACTGGCGAAAAACCTGTTTCTCTCGGGTGAACGCACGTATCTGCGCAAAGGCCAGGAATTTGTGCTGACCTTGATGCTTGAAGCGATTCTGGACAAGGAACGCATTCTCGAGATTTACCTCAACAATGTGGAATGGGGCGAAGGCGTTTTTGGTGCAGAAGCTGCGGCGCGGCATTACTTTCGCAAATCGGCAGCGCAGCTAAGTGCCCATGAGGCCGCGCGTTTGGCGGTGATGCTGCCCCGACCGAAGTATTTTGAGAAACTGCCGAAGTCTGGCTACCTGGTTGACCGTGCCAACGTGATTGTCGGCAGAATGGCCAGCGCGGAGTTGCCGTGACCCACTTGCCAACCCACTTGCCAAGGCGAACAGCAGCGGGCCACAACGCTATCATCCTTTGATGCGCGTTAAATTGATGAGTTGGTTCTTGCTGGGATTGATCCGGATTCTCACCGGCTCGCAGGCGCGCTGGTACGGTTGCCCGCCTAAAGCCGAGCAGCGGATTTATTTCGCCAACCACCAAAGCCATGCCGATCTGGTCTTGATCTGGGCCGCCTTGCCGCGTGAACTGCGCTCAATCACCCGGCCGATCGCGGCCAAAGACTATTGGACGAAAACGCCCTTCAAAAAATGGATTACGACCGCTGTGTTCAATGCCGTGTACGTGTCGCGTGAGCGCACGCAGGGCGAGGATCCGCTGGAACCGTTGATCGACGCGCTGCACAACGGCGACAGCATCATCCTCTTTCCCGAGGGCACACGCGGCCATGCCGAGGAGCCCGCATCTTTCAAGGCCGGGCTGTACAACCTGACGCAGCGTTTCCCCACCGTAGTGTTGGTGCCCACCTGGATCAATAACGTTCAGCGTGTCATGCCCAAGGGTGAGGTGGTGCCCGTTCCAGTGTTGTGCTCGGTCACGTTTGGCGCTCCTATCCGGCTTGAAGACGGTGAAGAGCGGCGCGCTTTTCTGGATCGCGCGCGGGCTTGCGTGGTCGCGCTGCGCGACGTGTGAGTCAGATCGAAAACATGTACCTGTACCTGAAAAGCCTCACCGGCACCCAGCAAGTGGGTGTGATGTTTGTCATCTTGTTTGGCTTGATGCTCGTTGCCAATCTGGTTCATTTTGGCCTCTCGTTGCGCGACGATAGCAATGACAACGACACCGCCGACCGGCGTCGTTTCGAGTTGCGCAAGCTGCAAGGTATTTTGCGCACCAGCTGGGTCATGCTGATCGTCTTTTGGGTGGGGTGGATGGCGGGTGACTGGGTGGCGATCTGGCTGTTCGGGCTCTTGTCGTTTTTTGCGCTACGCGAATTTCTCACCCTTTCGCCCACCCGTCGGGGCGACCACCGTAGCCTCGTTCTGGCTTTTTTTGCCGTTTTGCCCATGCAGTATTGGCTGGTGGGCGCAGAACACTTTGACCTTTTCACAGTGTTCATTCCGGTCTACGTCTTTCTGGCCTTGCCAGTTGCCAGCGCGCTGGCGGACGACCCCACGCGGTTTTTGGAGCGCAACGCCAAACTGCAGTGGGGCATCATGGTGTGTATCTACGGCATGAGCCATGTGCCTGCGCTCTTGCTGCTGGATTTTCCCAATTACGACAAGAAAAACGCCTTTCTTGTTTTCTTCCTGGTCATCGTGGTGCAAACTTGCGTGGTCGTGCAGCACTTCGCGTCGGCTTACCTCAAAGTGCCGCCCGCGGCACCCAACATCAGCCAAAGTTTTAACTGGCGCAGTTGGTTCATCGCGCTGTTTGTAGCAGGGCTGGTCGGCGCGCTGTTGTCGGGGCTCACGCCGTTTTGGCCGGCACAGGGTTTCGTGATGGCGATCATCGCCTGCGCGGCTGGCACGATGGGGCACTTTGTCATGAAAGCGCTCAAGCGGGATCGAGGCATTCCAAGTTGGGGCGGGCAGATGGCGTCTGTCACTGGGGCAGGCGGCCTGCTGGAGCGTGTAGATGCCCTGTGTTTTGCGGCACCGGTTTTCTTCCACTCGGTGCGTTGGTATTTCAACCTTTGATGCGCTTGCAAAGCCTGTTGATCTGCCTTGAGTTGACTATTAACACCCATGTTAATTAGTATCTCTTTAAGGCGTCTTCGACCCATATTTTGTGTTTTTTTGGACTCCAGGTCTCGTGAAATATACATAGATTGCTATTTATTTAATAGCGAGCAGATTGCCCCGCCAAGTCCATGAGAATCC
>JANOXL010000340.1:0-18727 GCA_031418395.1 Rhodoferax sp.
TCGCTTTCAACTGTCACCAAGGATTGTTCGGCCTTGATCGTGTCGCCCACTTTGACCATCAGTTCGATCACCGCCACGTCTTTGAAATCACCAATGTCGGGCACACGAATGTCGATGGTGCCTCTCACGCCAACTGCGGCCGGCACGATCGGAACGGCAAGGGACGCTGCTGGTGCAGGAATGGGAACAGGAGCCAACGCAGCTGTTGCCACAGCAACGGGCGCTGACACCGCTGCCGCCCCTGCCACTTCGAGCGACAACACCGCAGATCCCTGCTTCACCTTATCCCCGAGTTTCACCAAAATCGCCTTCACCACGCCCGCGTGGCTCGACGGAATCTCCATCGAGGCCTTGTCGCTCTCGACGGTGATGAGCGATTGGTCCGCCGCAACGGTGTCGCCTGGCTTCACCATCAATTCGATCACCGTAACTTCATCAAAATCCCCAATGTCGGGCACCTGTATGTCCAGCAACGCCATGTTTTATCTCCTCGTCGGTTTTTCGTTATGGTGCGTGCGTTCAGGCATACAACGGATTGACTTTGTCCACCGCAATCCCGTACTTGGTGATCGCTTCCTGCACGCGTGCCACAGGCACTGCGCCGTCTTCACTCAAGGCCTTCAGTGCAGCGACCACAATGAAATGGCGGTTCACCTCAAAGTGTTCCCGCAGCTTGGAGCGGAAGTCGCTGCGGCCAAAACCGTCGGTACCCAGCACCTTATAGGTGCGGCCTTTGGGAATAAAAGAGCGAATCTGCTCAGCATAGTTTTTCATGTAATCGGTAGACGCGACCACCGGACCAGCATGCGCTGCCAATTGCTGCGCCACAAACGGCGTGCGCGGCTGGGCGGTGGGGTGCAGCAGATTGAAGCGCTCGCAGTCCTGCCCGTCACGGGTGAGTTCGTTGAAACTCGGACAACTCCAGACATTGGCGGCAATGCCCCAGTCGTTCTCCAGCAATTCCTGCGCTGCAATCGACTCACGCAGGATGGTGCCCGAGCCGAGCAATTGCACCGTGGGTTTGGACGCAGCCACCAGGCCAGGCTTGCACAAATACATACCTTTGATGATTTGCTCTTCGGTGCCCGCCGTGAGGCCGGGCATGGAGTAGTTCTCATTGAGCAAGGTGAGGTAGTAATACACGTTGTCCTGTTTTTCCACCATACGTTTCAAACCGTGGTGCAGGATCACGCCGACTTCGTGCGCAAAGGTCGGATCGTAAGAAATGCAATTCGGAATCGTGCCGGCCAGGATATGGCTGTGGCCGTCTTCGTGTTGCAGACCTTCGCCATTCAGTGTGGTGCGCCCTGAGGTGCCCCCCAGCAAAAAGCCGCGCGCCTGCATGTCGCCCGCTGCCCAGGCCAAATCGCCAATGCGCTGGAAGCCAAACATCGAGTAATACACGTAAAACGGGATCATGATGCGGTTGTTGGTCGAATACGACGTGGCCGCTGCAATCCAGCTGCTCATGCCGCCCGCTTCATTGATGCCTTCCTGCAAGATCTGGCCTTTCTTGTCTTCCTTGTAATACATCACCTGGTCTTTATCGACCGGTGTGTATTGCTGGCCATCGGGGTTATAGATGCCAATTTGCCGAAATAGCCCTTCCATGCCAAAGGTGCGAGCTTCGTCCACCAAAATGGGCACTACACGCGGTCCCAGGGCCTGGTCACGCAAGAGCGTGGTGAGAAAACGCACATAGGCCTGGGTCGTGGAGATTTCGCGGCCTTCGGCCGTCGCTTCAATCACTGTTTTGAATGTCTCCAGCGCAGGCACGGTGAACTGCTCATCGGCTTTCACGCGGCGGTGTGGCAAATACCCGCCCAGGGCCTTGCGCCGCTCGTGCAGGTCGCGTATCTCCGGTGTGTCGTCAGCCGGTTTGTAAAACGGCAGCGCCGCCAGTTCGCTGTCAGGGATCGGGATGTTGAAACGATCCCGGAATGCCTTGATATCTTCGTCCGTCAGTTTCTTGGTCTGGTGGACGTTGTTTTTGCCTTCGCCCGCTTTGCCCATGCCAAAACCTTTGACCGTCTTGATCAGCAACACGGTCGGCTGGCCGACATGGTTCACCGCCCTATGAAAGGCTGCATAGACCTTCTTGGAGTCATGCCCACCCCGGCGCAGATCGAACACTTCTTCGTCGCTCATCTTGGCCACCATCTCTGCGGTACGCGGGTCTTTACCGAAGAAGTGTTTGCGTACATAAGCGCCATCATTGGCCTTCATGGCTTGGTAATCGCCATCCAGCGTGTCCATCATGATTTTGCGCAGCGCGCCTTCTTTGTCGCGCGCCAGCAGCGGATCCCAACCACTGCCCCAGATGAGCTTGATGACGTTCCAGCCCGCGCCACGGAAGTCACCTTCGAGCTCCTGAATGATCTTGCCGTTGCCGCGCACCGGACCGTCCAGGCGCTGCAGGTTGCAGTTGATGACAAACACCAGGTTGTCGAGTTTTTCGCGCGCGGCCAGGCCAATCGCGCCCAGGCTTTCTACTTCGTCCATTTCACCGTCACCGCAAAATACCCAGACCTTGCGGTTCTCGGTGTTGGCAATGCCGCGCGCGTGCAGGTATTTCAAAAAGCGCGCTTGATAAATCGCCATCAAAGGGCCAAGCCCCATGGAGACGGTAGGGAACTGCCAGAACTCGGGCATCAACTTGGGGTGCGGGTAACTGGAGAGGCCTTTGCCATCGACTTCCTGGCGGAAGTTCAGCAGTTGCTCTTCCGACAGGCGGCCTTCGAGATAGGCGCGGGCATACACGCCGGGCGATACGTGGCCCTGGATGTAGAGGCAATCGCCGCCATGGTTCTCACTCTCGGCGTGCCAAAAATGGTTAAAACCTGCGCCAAACAGGCTGGCCAGGGACGCAAAAGAACCGATGTGACCCCCCAAGTCGCCGCCGTCCACCGGGTGATGGCGATTCGCCTTGACGACCATCACCATCGCATTCCAGCGCATGTAGGCGCGCAAGCGCTCTTCGATTTCCAGATTGCCGGGCGAGCGCTCTTCTTGCGCCGCTTCAATCGTGTTGACGTAACCCGTGTTCGCCGAAAACGGCATGTCGATGCTTTTTTGCCGCGCGTGTTCAAGCAACTGCTCCAGGAGGAAATGCGCGCGCTCGGGGCCTTCGTTTTCGATCACCGCGCTCAAGGCGTCCATCCACTCCCGGGTTTCGATGGCATCACCATCATTTGCGGCTGCACCAAAGGCGTTGACGGGTACTGCTGACATGCTTGTTCTCCAGAGTCGTTGACTGCAAGTTTGTAGGGTAGCTGAATTTTCTCACACTTATTTCAAAATTTCAATATATGCTTAACAAATTCATAATATGAAATAGTAGGCGCGAAACAATCCCCCGAACAGCCTCCGATTGGCCTGCTCCACGCGTCAAAAAGGCCCAGAAACACACAGCGGCCCTACACTTGAGGCATGTCAACCCAGATGACTCGGCCCAGCGCCGGGACCTTAGGCCCCACGCAGTTACGGGCGCGCCTGCGCAGTTGGTGGCGCAAATTGACGCCGCAGCGGCAGGATCGGTTTTCTGTCCTGGCACCGCTGGCGGCTGTCATCCTGTTTCTTGCCGCCATCATCGCGGCTTTTGGTTATTTGCGGCTTGAAGAAATCGACCGCGGGCTGGAAGCTGTCAAACGCGACGTCGAATACACCCAGCAGCGACTGCGGCTGCGGCTTTTGGAGCGGCAGGAGCAACTGATGCGGCTGGCGCGCGATGCGTCCAACCGCGAGATTGACGCCGACGACTTCCGCGACCGCGCCGAGTCGCTGATCAACCAATACCCCGAGCTGGAAACCCTGAGCTGGATTGACGACAAAAAACGCATCCGTTCGAGTTTTTCAACGGCCAGTCTTTCGGGTACCCAGACTCGGCCCGTTGGCAGCTTTTTGCGCCCCGGTGAAACTGAGGCCAATTTCCAGTTGGCCAAAGACATCAAACAACCGCTGTATTTCCAGCGTACCGTGACCGATGGCCCATCGGTGTTGCAACTTCACATCCCTTTTAATGACAAGGCCAAGTTTGCAGGCGTGGTGCTGGCCGAATATTCGGTTGACGGCTTGTACCGCTACGGTGTGCCCAGTGAGGTATCAGCGCGTTACGCCGTCTCGTTCCTGGACGCCAAAGGCGTGCGCCTGGCGGGCACGGCAATGCCGGCGCGTAACCCTGCGGCCACGCTGCTGCCCTGGGCCTCGCCCGACCATTCGCACGAAGTGCCGGTCTCGCCAGTCGGCAACGGGCTGATCATCAAGGCACAGGCGTACCGGACTTCGCTAGAGGCGATCGGCAGCGGCCTGTTTTGGCTGGTGATCGTGCTTTCGGGCCTCACCGCCTGGATGTTGATCGCCAACTGGCGGCACATGCGAAGGCGTTTGCAGGCCCAGCAGGCTTTGTTGTCTGAAACCAATTTCCGCCGCGCCATGGAGAATTCGATGGCCACCGGCATGCGGGCGATGGACTTGCAAGGCCAAATCACCTACGTGAACGCCGCTTTTTGCCAAATGACGGGGTGGGATGAACCCGATCTGGTGGGCAAGTCCGCGCCCTTTGCGTATTGGCCGGACGGCGACCACGACGTCCTCAATTCGCGCCTGGACGATGAGCTCAATGGCCGCACCACCCCCGGCGGCATCCAGATGCGCGTCAAGCGCCGGGACGGCAGCTTGTTCGACGCGCGCCTGTATGTCTCGCCCTTGATCGATTCACGCGGCGCGCAAACCGGCTGGATGACCTCGATGACCGACATCACCGAGCCGAATCGCGTTCGCGAGCAGTTGTCGGCTTCTTATGAACGCTTCACTACTGTGCTGGAGGCTCTGGACGCGTCCATCTCGGTCGCGCCCTTGGGCAGCGACGAGATGTTGTTTGCCAACAAGCTGTACCGCCAGTGGTTTGGCACGCAGGCCGGTGGCCACCTGTTGCTGGTTACCCAAGCCGGGGTGCCACCCAAACCGCTGATTGAAGAGTCGATGGACTCGGTTGACTCCTTTGCGGGTCTGCCGGCCCACGAGGTGGTGGACATCGAATCCGAAAGCGCCGAGTTGTATGCCAGCGACCTGGGCAAATGGCTCGAAGTGCGCACCCGGTATTTGAGCTGGGTCGATGGCCGCCTGGCGCAGATGGTGATCGCCACCGACATCACCGCCAGGCGCTTGGCCGAAGAACAAGCCGCGCGCCAGGCCGAGCGCTCGCAAAACGCAAGCCGCCTGATCACGATGGGCGAGATGGCCTCCAGCGTGGCGCATGAGTTGAACCAGCCGCTCACCGCCATCAACAACTACTGCAACGGTATGGTCTCGCGTATCAAGGCAAAGCAGATAACCGAGCCGGATTTGCTCGGCGCGCTGGAGAAAACCGCCAAACAGGCGCAGCGCGCGGGCCAAATCATCCAGCGCATTCGTTCCTTTGTAAAACGCAGCGAACCCAACCGCACCTTGTCGGAAGTATCAGACATGGTCGGCGAAGCCGTTGAGCTGGCCGACATCGAAGTGCGCAGGCGCAACGTGCGGCTCACGCATTACGTCGGCGCACGCCTGCCCAAGCTGCTGGTGGACCCGATCTTGATCGAACAAGTGCTGGTGAATTTGTTGAAAAATGCGTCTGAATCCGTTGATGCGGCCGAACGCCCGGCGTCCCGGCGCAGTGTCGTCCTGCGCGTCGTGCCTAAACGGGTGGACGACAAACCCGTCGTCGAGTTCACGGTGCAAGACTCCGGCAAAGGCCTGGCCCCCGAAGTCATGGCGCGCCTGTACGAAGCTTTCTTCTCAACCAAGGCAGAAGGAATGGGCATAGGCCTTTCACTTTGCCGCTCGATCGTCGAGTCGCACCAGGGCCGGATGAAGGCCGAGAACCTCTACAATGGCAGCGAAATCACGGGTTGCTGCTTCTCTTTCTGGCTGCCCGTAGACGACGCAGCGCCAGCAGTGGTCGCTGCCTCGCGGAAAACCGCTAAAACCAGCGGTTGAGGAACTTTAGAGTTTTTGCGAAAAGGCAATTGCATGAGTTTGATTCCCAAAAAAGGTACGGTCTACGTTGTTGACGACGACGAGGCGGTGCGTGACTCCCTGCAATGGCTGCTGGAGGGCAAAGACTACCGCGTGCGCTGTTTTGATTCGGCCGAGTCCTTCCTGAGCCGTTACGACCAGCGCGAAGTAGCCTGCCTGATTGTGGATATCCGTATGGCCGGCATGACCGGTCTGGAACTTCAAACCCGCCTGATCGAGGCCAAATCGCCGCTGCCCATCGTCTTCATCACGGGCCACGGCGACGTGCCCATGGCGGTGGACACGATGAAAAAAGGCGCGATGGATTTCATCCAGAAACCCTTTAAGGAAGAGCAGTTGGTCAGCCTGGTCGAACGCATGCTGGCGCATGCCAAAATCACGTTTACCGAGCACCAGCAGTCTGCCAGCCGCGACGCCTTGCTCTCCAAACTCACACTGCGCGAGTCGCAAGTGCTGGAGCGCATCGTGGCCGGCCGCCTGAACAAACAGATTGCCGACGACCTGGGCATCAGCATCAAAACGGTTGAGGCGCACCGTGCCAACATCATGGAAAAACTCAACGCCAACACCGTGGCCGACCTCTTGAAAATCGCCCTCGGGCAAAGTGTTCCGAAGGCCTGATCGCCATCTTGAAAGAGTTTTTAAAAGGTCTGAACAACACTAAACCGCTCTGAAATAAGGAGCTACTTACGCCCGTTTGACGTGACTCAACGGGCGTTTTTACTTCAGTAGTTGGAAAACAAAGCGTGCCAGACACGCAGACATCATGACGGCACAACTGATCGATGGCAAAGCCTTGGCGGCTACCCTGCGCACTGAAATCTCGACGCGCGTGCGCCAACTCGCAACCCGCGGCATCACCCCCGGGCTGGCGGTGGTACTGGTGGGTGACGACCCCGCCAGCCAAGTCTATGTACGCAACAAGGTGCAGGCCTGCCACGACACGGGCGTCTACTCGGTGCTTGAGAAATACCCCGCTAGCCTGAGTGAGACAGATTTGCTCGCCCGCGTCGAAGCGCTCAACCAAGACCCCGCCATCCACGGCATTTTGGTGCAACTGCCGCTGCCAAAACACATCAACGCCCAACGCGTGATTGAGGCGATTTCGCCGGCCAAAGACGTTGATGGTTTTCACGTTGCCAGCGCGGGCGCCTTGATGACAGGCCTGCCCGGTTTTTGGTCGTGTACGCCTTACGGTTGTATCAAACTCATCGAGAGCACGGGCGTCACGTTGAAGGGCAAACACGCTGTGGTGATTGGCCGCAGCAACAACGTGGGCAAACCCATGGCCCTCATGCTTTTGCGGAAAAACGCGACGGTCACCGTCTGCCACAGCGCCACCACCGATTTGAAACAACACACCTTGCTGGCCGATGTGATCGTCGCCGCAGTGGGCAAACGCAACACCGTCACAGCCGACATGGTCAAACCTGGCGCCATCGTCATCGACGTTGGCATGAACCGCGTTCCAAAGGGTGAACTTGGCGCGGGCAAACTCTGTGGTGACGTGGATTTTGACGGCGTCAAAGAAGTGGCCGGATGGATCACCCCCGTGCCCGGCGGCGTAGGGCCCATGACGATCACGATGCTGCTGGTCAATACCCTTGAATCCGCTGAACGGGCGCGTAACAACTGAAAAGCTTCGGGGCTTGAAGCCGACGCTTTGGGCGCCAAATAGGTGTTGGAGCCACAGGCGCTGGAGAAGCCACTAGATCGGATGAAAGCCTGGTTTTCTTTTAAAGATCGAAACTTAAAAATAGAAACTCAAAAAGTGAATTTTAGAAATTTAATCTTAAAAGAATAATTGCAATTTATTTATACCTAAATTACTATATATTTTGTAGCTAACTGTGTAAGTAATTCTGGACCTGATTTAATCTTTTATTTAAATAGTAATTTGTAATATATTTTTTGATACTGACCATGCCCAACCCTCTGCTCGATTTCTCCGACCTCCCACTGTTTGACCGCATCACGCCCGTACATGTGGCCCCGGGCATCGACTCACTGTTAGCCGCCGCCAACGACGCGCTGGAAACCGTGACTGCCACCGCCTTCCCCGCAAAGTGGCAGGCCATCTCGCAAGTGCTGGATGTCGCCACCGAACGCCTCGGGCGGGCCTGGGGTGCAGTCAGCCATCTCAACGCCGTGGCCGATTCGCCCGAGCTGCGCGCCGCCTACAACGAGGCCCTGCCCCGGGTCACCGAGTTCTACACGCGCCTGGGGGCAGACGAACGCCTTTACGCCAAATACAAAAACATCGACCTGGCGAGCCTCAACGCCGAACAAAAGCAGGCCCATAAAAACGCCGTGCGCAACTTCGTTTTGGGCGGTGCCGAGCTACAAGGCGCGGCACGTGAACGTTTTGCCGCCATCCAGGAACGCCAGGCCGCTTTGAGCCAAAAATTCAGTGAAAACGCGCTGGACGCGACCGACGCTTTCGCCTATTTTGCCTCTGAAGACGAGCTGGCAGGCGTGCCGCAAGACGTCAAACTCGCCGCCCGTGCAGCCGCAGAAAAAGACGGCAAAACGGGCTTCAAACTCACCCTGAAAATGCCGAGTTATTTACCGGTGATGCAATTCGCCACAAGCGGCACACTGCGTGAAACCCTGTACCGCGCCTACGTTACCCGCGCCTCCGACCAAGCGCCGCCCGACGCCTTGAAATTCGACAACTCGGCGCTGATCGACGAGATTTTGGCGCTGCGCCAGGAAGAAGCGCAACTGCTGGGTTACGCCAATTTTGCCGAGGTTTCGCTCGTGCCCAAAATGGCTACCTCCCCCGCGCAGGTGGTGGGTTTTCTGCGCGACCTGGCCGCCAAGGCCAAACCGTTTGCCATCAAGGATCTGGCGGATTTGCGCGAATTCGCGGGTGCTACGGCGCCCACACCTGCGACATCGACGCCAGCTGAGGTGTCTACGCCACCGGCCCCTCTGAACGCCTGGGATTTGCCTTACCTGAGCGAAAAACTCAAAGAAGCCCGTTACAGCTTCAGCGAGCAAGAGGTCAAGCAGTACTTCCCGCTTCCGAAAGTGCTGGCAGGTTTGTTCAAAATCGCCGAAACCCTGTTTGATATCGCGATCTCGCCCGCGCAAGCGCCGGTGTGGCACCCCAACGTGGTGTTTTATCGCATCGAGCGCCAACTTCACCTGGCCGACGGCAGCAACCAAACCCAGCTGGTCGGCCAGTTTTACCTGGACCCCGCCGCGCGTACCGGAAAACGCGGTGGCGCGTGGATGGACGACGTGCGCGCCCGTTGGCTGCGCCCGGACAGCGGCCAACTTCAGACACCCGTGGCCCATCTGGTGTGCAATTTCGCCGACGGCAGCGAGGTCGATGGCTTTAAGAAGCCCGCGCTGTTGACCCACGACGACGTGACCACCCTCTTCCACGAATTCGGGCACGGCCTGCACCATTTACTCACACAGGTCAACGAGCGGGATGTCTCGGGCATCAGCGGCGTGGAGTGGGATGCGGTGGAATTGCCCAGCCAGTTCATGGAGAATTTTTGCTGGGAGTGGGACGTGCTCAAACACATGACCGCGCATGTCGATACCGGTGCCGCCCTGCCGCGTGCCCTGTTTGACAAAATGACGGCCGCCAAAAACTTCCAGAGCGGCTTGCAGACGCTGCGGCAAATCGAGTTCTCGTTGTTCGACATGTTGCTGCATGGCGCTGCCGGGGGTTCCAGCGCGCAGGTCAAAATCGATGTCATGGCTTTGTTGGGGCAGGTTCGTGCTGAGGTATCTGTGCTGCAAGCGCCGGCCTGGAGCCGCACGCCGCACACCTTCAGCCACATTTTTTCGGGGGGTTACGCCGCCGGTTATTACAGCTACAAATGGGCCGAAGTCCTGAGCGCCGACGCCTACGCGGCCTTTGAAGAAACAGCAGGTAAGGACGGATTGCCAAATCTGGAAACTGGGCGAAAATACCGCCAGGCGATTCTGGAAGCGGGCGGCAGCCGCCCGGCGATGGAGTCGTTCAAGGCGTTTCGCGGTCGCGAGCCGACACTGGACGCGCTGCTGCGGCATCAAGGCATGGCCAGCGCCTGAGACGCTAAGGTCTTGGGGTTTCGCGTTTAAAACCGATTGGCGCCAGGAACCGCCGGGACTGACTGACTGAAAGGGACACGAGATGAAACAGCTTGGATCAAAAACCACCTATCGCATCGCCAGCTTGGGCCTGGCGCTGGCCACCACTGCTTTTTGCAGGTGTCAGCGCCCAGGCACAAACCGTCTACCGCATCGTCGGGCCAGATGGCCGTGTGACTTTTTCAGACAAACCCCCGGTCAGCACCGACAAAGCCCAGGACAAAGTCACGGCCACCGACCGCACAGGCCGCTCGCTTGAAGCCAGCGGCAACAGCCTGCCCTTCGAGCTGCGCCAAGTCGCCACCAAATACCCTGTGACGATTTACACCAAACCCAACTGCGCACCATGCGCCACCGGCCGCAATGTGTTGGTAGCGCGCGGCGTGCCTTTCAACGAACGTACGGTAACGACCAACGAAGACGTTGAAGCCTTGGCCCGCATCAGCGGTGAGCAGGCCTTGCCGTTTCTGACCATTGGTGGCCAGAAAATCAAGGGTTATTCCGAGATCGAATGGGTTCAATTTTTGGACGCGGCTGGTTATCCCGCTACGTCAAAATTGCCTGGCAATTACCGCAACCCGGCGCCTGCCCCGCTGGTCGCGATACAACGGCCGTCTGAGGCTGCGACTGCTGCCGCCGTAGCAGCTGCTGCAGCTGCGGCCAGACCCGACTCAGGCCAATCCGCCAGCGCTGCCCCTGCCGACGCACCCCCACCACCCAATCCGGCGGGTATTCGTTTCTAAAGGTTTTTCAATTGGAGCAGGCCCGATGCGGGTCGCACGACTGGCTGGCTCCGGATTTGATTTTTCTGTGCCGGTTGCGCTGAGGAAGCCACGAGAATCATACCCAAATTGGGTATGAAAAAGCGGAAAAATGGCTTGCCAGCCAATACTTATAATTTCTAGAGGCTTAGGTCTCGTGGTTAGTGAATTTATCGCTATATATTATGTAGCAATCGTAATGTCTAACCATCTTGCTGAGTGTCAGATCGGGGACAACGTAGCGGTCGCAAAGTTGAGTGTTTTCACGCCCTCGGGCGTCCCGAGCAAACACACCTGCGCGCGCTGATGCGCAAACACGCCGACCGTCACCACACCGGGCCATTGGCTCACTTCGGTCTCGAACGCCAGCGGGTCTTCAATGTGCAAGCCGGTGACGTCCAGAATGTGCTGACCGTTATCCGTGACCAAAGGCAGGCCACCCGCCAGGCGCAAACGGGCATGTACCGGCAGGCCGCCATTCGCGGTGCCGATCGCCTCAAACTGCCGCTTGATGCGTTGTGCCGCCATCGGAATCACCTCCACGGGCAACGGGAATTTGCCCAGGGTCGGCACCAATTTGGAAAGGTCAGCGATACACACAAACTGGCGGGATTGCGCGGCCACAATTTTCTCGCGGGTGAGCGCCGCGCCGCCACCTTTGACCATGTAGCCCTGGCCGTCGATCTCATCTGCACCATCGATGTACACGGCCAATTCGCCCACTTCATTCGCGTCAAAGACGGTGATGCCCAGCGCCTGCAGGCGCGCCGTGCTGGCCTCTGAGCTGGATACCGCGCCTTTGATCTCGCCCTTGATCGACGCCAGCGCGTCGATGAATTTGTTAACCGTTGAGCCCGTACCCACACCGACGATCTCGCCCTTCACCACATACTGCAAGGCGGCCTGGCCCACCTGCGTCTTCAATTCATCTTGCGTCACGGTGTGTATTCCTTCTTTTGCGACAATCATTGCTTTGCACATTTTCACTTCCATAGCTGAACGATTACCTTGTTTACGTCGCCGACTTCGTTTAGGTCGCCGCGGTCACCGAATCGTTCAGCGGCGGATCAAATTATCCAATGTCACTTCTGCCTTACGCCCTCGCCCGCCCGTTTTTATTCCGCCTCGATCCTGAAATCGCCCATGAAGTCACGCTGCACGGCCTGGCTGCCGTGCAGGGCACACCGCTGGAATGGGCCTATTGCAATGCCCGAGTGGACGACCCTGTCACCCTGGCGGGCCTGACATTTCCCAACCGCGTTGGCCTGGCGGCGGGTTTGGACAAAAATGCGCGTTGCATCGATGGCCTGGCCGCGATGGGGTTTGGCTTCATTGAAGTCGGCACCGTGACGCCGTTGGCGCAGCCAGGCAACCCCAAACCGCGCATGTTCCGACTGACCGAGTCGAACGCGCTGATCAATCGTCTGGGTTTCAACAACGATGGCCTGGACGCCTTTGTTACCAACGTTCAGCGCGCCTCAATGCGCCGAAAAGCGGGCAGCCAAGCTCCGCCGATATTGGGATTAAACATTGGTAAAAACGCTGCCACGCCCATGGAACGCGCCACCGACGACTATCTGACCGGGCTCAACGGGGTGTACCCGCATGCCGACTACGTCACTGTCAACATCTCCAGCCCCAACACTAAAAATCTGCGGGCGCTGCAAAACGACGAAGCGCTTGACGGACTGCTGGGGGCCATCTCTCAAAGGCGAAAACAGCTTGCCAAAGTACATGGCAAACGCGTTCCTGTGTTTGTAAAAATTGCGCCCGATCTTGACGAAGGGCAAATCAAACTGATCGCCGCCACACTCAAACGGCAAGGTATGGATGGCGTCATCGCCACCAACACCACCTTGAGCCGCAGCGCGGTAGTGGGCCAGCGGCATGCCGAAGAAGCCGGTGGTTTGAGCGGCGCACCGGTGCTGGACATGAGCAACCAGGTGATTCGCCAATTGCGCGCCGAGCTGGGTGAGCAGTTTCCGATCATCGGCGTGGGCGGCATTTTGAGCGCCAGCGACGCCGTCAGCAAGATCACGGCGGGTGCCAACCTCGTGCAAATCTATACCGGTTTGATTTACAAAGGGCCGGACCTCGTCAGCCAATGCGCGGCTTTGATCAAGGCGCGTTGTCGCTGAGGTTCCATTTTTGTTGGGGCTTGCGCCCGCCATGCGCGTAAACCATGACAAGGATTTGGCCTTGGACTGCTATAAATCTCGCATCGAGTTTGACCCAGTACCATCTGTTGGTAGATTGGTTTTTTGGGTCGAGCGCAACTACCGGAGACACACCATGAAAAAAACCACCCTAGCCTCAGCCATTCTCGGCGTCCTCGCCGTGGGCTCAGTCGCCACTGGCGTTCATGCGCAAGACAAAAAACCGATCGAATTGCGTTACAGCTCTGGCGCACCACCCCAAGGCAATCCCTGGGTGATGCAGATCAACCGCTTTGCCAAAGACGTGGAAGAAGAAAGCAAGGGCGAACTCAAGATTCAGCCTTTCCTGGCTTCGGCTTTGGGCAGCGAACAAGACACGGTGACTCAAGTGGCGCGTGGCCGTATCGACATGGGCGGTTATTCGGGCGGCTCTGCGGCGCTCATCGTGCCTGAAATCGGCCTCTTGCTCATGCCCGCGTATTTCAGCAGCCCACAGCAATTCGACTGCGTTCTTGACAACCACATGGCCAAATTGGTGACCGACCTTTACGCCAAAAAAGGCGTGAAATTCTTGGGCTGGACGGAAGTCGGCAACATCGACCTGTGGGGCAAAAAACCCTATTACGCGCCGAGCGACCTCAACGGGGTCAAAGCCGCCAGTTATGCCAACAAGACCCAGCAGCTGTTTTTCACCTCGCATGGCGCCAACCCCAATCCGTTGGGTCTGCCCGAGTGGATTCCGGCGTTTCAAACTGGTTTGGCTGAAGTCGTATTCACCACCATCACCTATGCCTTGCCATCGGGTTTGAACAAGGTCGCCCCAGTTGCAACGCGCGGGTTTTACGACTCACCCGGACTGACACTGATGAACAAAGCCGTGTTCGACAAGCTGAGCAAGCCGCACCAAGAGGCATTGGTGCGCGCGACGGCCCGCAACCCATCTGCCAAAGTCCGCACCGAAGTGCGCGGGTTCGAAAACACGCTGTTCGGCATGCACGAAAAATCCGGCGGGCAAACCGTGAACCTCACGCCAGAACAGCGCGCCCATTGGCGCAAAGTGATGTTGCCGGTGTACCCGCGCATTGTTGAGGAAACCGGCGGCAGCTCAAAAGCCTTCTTTGCTGCCATGGAAGCCGGACGCGAAGCCTGCAGCAAATAAGCCAAGTTGTCCGTGACAAATTCTGCGGCGCCTGCGCGCTTCCCGGCCGCGCCCGCTGCGGCGCTTAGTTTTGCCAACGGCTGGCACAAGGCGGAATGCCTGGTGGCCGTGTCAGCTTTCGGGCTGATCGCCGTGTTGTTGATTTTGGACGTCGCTGGCCGCGAGGTGCTCGGCCCCATTTACAAACTGCTGAACATCAAAGGGGCGACCGGCGTTTACGGGGCCCAAAAACTGTCGGTCTATTCGCTGGTGCTTGCCAGTTTCTGCGGCATTGGCATTGCGACCGCCACCGGCAGCCACCTGTTGCCCCGAATAGGGTTTGGCTGGATCCCTGAATCCTTTGCGCCCACGATGGATCGGCTGGCTGATTTGATCAGCGGCGTGTTCATGCTGGGCGTCGCCTATTACGGTTACGTGTTCATCGCATCCACCATGGCCGCTGGGCTGCGGGCGCAGGCCTTTGATTTGCCGGTTTGGCCATTCCAGTTGGCGATTCCCCTGGGCTTCCTGTCAGCCTCGGTGCGTTATTTCCTTTACGCGGCGTGGCCTGCGCTGCGCCCAGTGCCGCCTGAATTCCAAGAATGAGTGATTCGACATGACTTATGGCCTGATCCTCATTGCTTTGGTGCTGCTGCTGTTGCTGTTGCGCCAGCCGCTCATCGTCATCTTGCTGGCCGTTTGCGCCTTTGTGCAGTACGTGTGGGGCAAGGGCCAGTTTGACTACATCATTGAAGACATGTGGGTCGGGCTGGACAAAGAATTGATTCTCTCCATTCCGCTTTTCATACTGTGTGGCAATGTGATGACGCAGGGTTCCACAGCCAAACGCCTGATTGCCATCATGGCGGCCATCACACGGCCACTACCGGGCGGCCTGGCGGTAGCGGCTATTTTAAGCTGCGGCATCTTTGCGGCCATTTCCGGCTCCTCCATCGTGACCATGCTGGCCATTGGTACGGTGATGTACCCCGCCATGAAGGCCGCTGGTTATGACAACAAGTTCGCCCTAGGCACCATCATGTCGGGCGGCACCTTGGGCATCATCATTCCGCCATCAATCCCGATGATCATTTACGGCCTGGTGACAGAAGCCTCGGTCACCGATTTGTTCCTGGCCGGCGTTGGCCCCGGTCTCTTGATTTTGTTTGTGTTTTCCATTTACGCGATTTGGCACAACCGCAACATGGCGCGCGACAAATTCAGCTTGAGTGAGTTCATCACGTCTTTGCGCGAAGGTGTCTGGGCCGTGATGATGCCGGTCATCTTGCTGGGGGGCATTTATAGTGGCTTTTTCACTGCCACTGAGGCTGCTGCAGTGGCGCTGGTGTATGCGATTTTGATCGAAACCTTCGTTCACAACGAAATGAGGTTGAAAGACTTTTACAACGTGGTACTTGAGGCCTCCAAACTGGGCGGTTCGCTGTTCCCTGTGTTGGCCGTGGCGCTTTCGTTGAACATCATCCTGATTGAGCACCGCGTTCCGCCGGCATTGGTGGAGTTTATGCAAGGCTACATCAGCAGCCCGATCATGTTCATGCTGCTGGTGAATATTTTGCTGTTGGGTGTAGGTTGCTTGATGACCACGGGCGAGGCCATTTTGATTTTGGCGCCGCTGCTCGCGCCCATGGCTGAGGCCTATGGCTTCGACAAGGTGACATTTGGCATCATCATGATTTTGAATCTTGAAATCGGCTACCTCACACCACCGGTGGGACTGAACTTGATTGTGGCCATGTCGGCGTTCAAACAGAACTTTGGCTTGCTAGTCAAAGCTGCTGTACCGTTTATCCTCATGATGATGGGCTGCTTGGCGCTGGTGGTGTGGCAGCCGTGGATAGCCATGTATTTGGTCAACGGCAAATTTTGATTTTCCCCAAAAAACCGCGATAGGGCGTTGCAATGCCTTGCCGTGCTGAAGCACTGTCTACGGCATAGCGCCTACTCTCGCGGATTTCTGGGAAAAATCAGGCTCGCACCAACAACAACTTCACCATTTCACCGATCGCCAGTGCACTCGTCAACCCTGGCGATTCGATACCCAACAGGTTCACCAAGCCTGGCACGCCGTGATCCTGCGGGCCTTGAATCATGAAATCTCTTGCGGCTTCCTGCGGCGCGTTGATCTTGGGGCGAATGCCGCAATAGGATGGCGTGAGCGCGCCGTCTTTCAAATCGGGCCAATACTGGCGTACTGCCTCGTAAAACGCCTCGCCGCGCGCCGCGTCGACCGACCAGTCATCGGGTGAATCGACCCACTGCACATCGGGGACAAACTTGGCTTGACCGCCCATGTCCAGTGTCAGATGAACACCCAAACCGGCCGCTTGCGGCACCGGGTAAATAAGTCTGGAGAAAGGCGAGCGACCGCTGAGCGCAAAGTAATTTCCTTTGCAAAAATAAGCGGTAGGCAAACTGGCCTTCGCCAATCCCGCGAAACTGTGGGCCAGTGCAACCGCCTTCAAACCCGCCGCATTGACCACCGCTTGGGCCCGGATCTGAGTGCCATCATGCATCGTCAATGCGATACCGCCCGGCTCACAATCCGCTGTGGCGACAGGTGAGTTGAATGCGACCACACCGCCCGCGTTCTCCAAGTCGCCTTGCAAAGCGAGCATGAAAGCGTGGCTATCGACAATGCCGGTCGAGGGTGAATGGATCGCCGCGATGCAGTGCAGTGCAGGCTCCAACGCGTTGGCCTCCGCGCGGGTCAGCAGCTTCAGATCATGCACGCCATTGACAGCCGCTTTAGCGATGATGCCTTCGAGCTGCGGCAACTGCGCGGCCTCTGTCGCCACCAGCAACTTGCCGCAGCGCCGGTGCGCGATATGCCGACTCTCGCAATAGTCGTACAACATCTGCCGCCCTTGCACACACAGGCGCGCCTTCAGCGAGCCGGCAGCGTAGTAGATGCCCGCATGAATGACTTCGCTGTTGCGCGAGCTGATACCAGTGCCGATGCCTGGTTCAGCCTCTAGCACCCAAACTTCACGCCCCGCCAGCGCGAGCGCGCGCGCCACAGCCAGACCAACGACACCGGCACCTATGACGACACAATCGACTTGTTCCATGGCACTTCTGGGCTAACTGCTGTAGCACTTAGAGATTGCGCGGGTCGGTCACCAGCAACAACTCGACCATGTCGCGCAAATCGCGCCGCAGCGCAACGTGGTTAGGAATCAGCGCACGATCCAATTCGTTCATATACAACTTGCGGTTGATCTCCACCTGGATGCTGTGCCGGTGCTGTGCCGGATTGCTGTAGCGGCGCACCAGTTCAACACCTTTGTACGGGTGGTTGTAGGCGACGCTGTAACCCTTGTTTTCAAGGTATTGGCATACCAATCTCGACAAGGCCAGATGCGCGGTGGTCCCGTCGCGGTCACCAATGACGAAATCAGGGCGTTCTTCACCCGGTGACTCGGTCGCGTTCTCCAGCGCCAAGGCCGGCATCGAGTGGCAATTAAGGTGGATGCTGTAGCCATGGGTTTGCCACGCTGTATCGATAGCGGCAGCCACGGCATCATGGTAAGGGCGCCAGCAGGTTTCAATGCGCGCCTGGACCTCTGTGACCGACAAAAGGCGCTGATAGATTGGCACGCCATCATTCCTGGTGCGCCAAATCAAGCCTTTGCCCAATTTCACTTTGGCCAGAAAAGCAGGGTCAGTGGCGACGGGCTCTGGCCATTCACCGTCCAGCAGGCCGACGTCCAGCTCACTGAGATGGCGGTTGGCATCCAGATAGCTGCGTGGGAAAAGCGCTTCAACCCAACTGATTCCCAATGCAGGCGCAAAGTCATAGAGCTTTTCGACATGGGTGTCTTCCGCCTGGCGCAACAATGCAAAGTCTGTGCTAAACCTGAAGTCCTGCGGGTAGTTCACGCCGCTGTGGGGCGAGTCCAGCACCAACGGCGCGATGCCGGGTAGATGTCGAATGGCCGGGGGCGTCAAAAACTGCTCCTCAGACTATCGTGTGAATATGGCATAATCGGGGGCTATCCTGACTGAAATACAGATCAACATTTCTGGTCAGCGACAGGGCGGTTAGCTCAGGGGTAGAGCACAGCATTCACACTGCTGGGGTCGGAGGTTCGAAACCTCCACCGCCCACCAAATTCCAACCCATTTCGCTGAATTTCCCACTTTGCCACCCGGGTTGGCCGTCGCCTATTGCGCGAGCCGCCACACAGTTTTGCCGCCACTGGATTTGTCCAACTGCGTCAGCACATCATCGTGCGCAGCAAGTTCTGATGCATTGGCCAGCAGCACGGGCAATTCAAAGCCGCTCAAATTGACCCGCGCCGCGTCTTTAACGCCCGGCTCGGGTTGCGCGGCTTCCATGATCAGAGCATCCTGGCCACGCGTGAGGTTGATGTAGACATCGGCCAGCAACTCCGCATCCAGCAGACCGCCGTGCAGCGTGCGCCCGGAGCGGTCTACACCGAGGCGGTCACATAGGGCGTCCAGGCCATTACGTTTGCCGGGGTACATCTCTTTGGCCATGGCCAGCGAATCGACGACCTTGCCCACCAGCTTCTTGAACGGGG
>JANOXL010000341.1:0-22359 GCA_031418395.1 Rhodoferax sp.
ACTCGCCTTCGCCGCGACTGGCGCCAGCAGCGCGTGTTGATCGAATAATGCAAGCACGGATTCGGCTGAGATTTTGTAGAAGTCGAGTTTCAGCACGATGTGTGGGTAGGCTAGAACGCGCTCAAGCTCGTCGCGCATCACGGAGCTTGCAATCCACTGACGTGTGCCCATTGCCAGGCTGGTTTTGATGCCGTTCGATGCTGGATCGTTGAAGACAAACATGTCCAGCACGATGTTGGTGTCGATGACCACCAAGCCCGTAATGTGAGCCGCGCTCACCTTGCGCGCGGCAGGAAGCACGTCGATATTGGGGTCAGAGCACACGTTCGCTGCGCTACCTGTGATCCGACCCCGATTTCGCCATTCTTCCTGCGACCATATCGAACTTGAACAGGCGGCATTCGATGGGGCCGTTCCACATCGGCACTTTGCGGCTTTCTTTGAGGCGCATCTTGCCGGGCATTTTGAGGTCGGGGGTGAGCATCCAGGCGGTCCAGCCGCTGTAATTTTTCTTCCAGTGGCTCGCGAGCTGGGGGAAGAAGTCGCCGCCGTCGTCAGTGTGGGCCACTTCGCGGGCGCCGAAGCGACCGGGATGGTCGGGCTCATCGCCAGCGGCGCTCTCATCGTCCCGGCTCGACCCGCCAGGGCCACCTCGGCCCGTTGTGGCGCCGCCCGCCACACCTGCCACAGCGATGCGCTCGCCATACGGCGGGTTGAGCAACATCACGCCCGCTTGCGGCGTGGGGGGCATGCGTTGCAAGGCGTCACCACCGCGAAACTCAACGCAATTTGCTACACCCGCGCGCTCGGCATTGCGCTGTGCAAAATCGACCATGCGGTGTGCGACGTCACTGCCGAATATGAGTCCAGGCCTCGTTTTTACTGAATTTTCAGCCTCTCTTTTTATAGCGTCCCACACATGCGACTGAAACGGCAACATCTTCTCAAAGGCAAAGTGGCGCAACAAACCGGGCGCGACCTGGCAGGCGATTTGCGCGGCCTCTATGGCAATCGTGCCGCTGCCGCAGCAGGGGTCGTAGAGCGGCGGCAGGGGCGTGCCTGCGCGCTCGGCGGCTTGCAGCGCCTCGGGCCAGCCACTGGCGGCGATCATCGCGGCGGCGAGGGTTTCTTTTAAGGGCGCGTCGCCTTTGTCTTCACGCCAGCCGCGTTTGAAGAGCGGCTCGCCCGAAGTGTCGAGGTAAAGCGTGCAGGTGTCGGTGGTGAGGTGGGCGTAGATGCGGATGTCGGGCCAGCGCGTGTCGACGTCTGGCCGAATGCCCCCGGCCTTGTCGCGAAAGCGGTCACACACCGCGTCTTTGACTTTGAGCGCGGCAAAGTTCAGGCTGGTCAGCGGGCTGTGTTGCGCTGTGACTTCAATCTTGATGCTTTGGCGCGGCGTGAACCAGATCTCCCACGCCACCTCGCTGGCGGCGCGGTACAAGTCTTGCTCGCTGCGGTACTGCGTGTGCGAGAGCTGCACCAACACGCGCTGTGCCAGGCGGCAATGCAGGTTGAGCCGCATCGCGTCGCGCCAAGAGGCCTGCACCTGCACGCCGCCGCGTTGCTTGATGGCCTCAGATGCGTTCAGGCCGGTGATCTGCAAGACTTCGGGCAACAGGTAGTCCTGCACGCCAGCGGCGCAAGGCAAAAACAGCGCAAGCTGGTTCATGGGGGCTTTCAGGGAGGGGCCTGAATTTTAAGTTCGAACCGAGTAGAGAGCCCACCGCGGGCAAATCTGCGGTTTTTGTCATAAAGTAAGCCCATCAGAACAGGAGTCAACATGCCCGCAAAGACACGCGAAATGACGATCCCCGAGTCCGCGATCACCCGGCGCCACGCGCTCAACACCTTGACCGTGGCAGCAGCATCCGCCCTGCCCCTTTTTGCAAGCTCACAAGCGTTGGCACAAGGGGCTGCCTGGCCGAACAAACCTGTGCGCATCTTTTTCCCCACCGGCCCGGGCGGCGCGAATGACGCTATCCTGCGGGTGATCTCGGTCAAATTGCAAGAGATCTGGAAGCAGTCGGTCATCATTGATTTCAAAGCCGGAGCGGGCATCATCATCGGTACGGATTTCGTCGCCAAATCAGCGCCTGACGGCTACACCCTGGGCATCGCCTTTGGCGCGCTGATGAGTACCCACATTCTGCAAGGCCCCAAGCTGCCGTACGACACGCTCAAAGACCTGACCGGCGTCACCGAAATCGGCAACACGCCGTTTGGCCTGTACGCCCACCCGTCTTTCGCGCCCAATACCGTGGCCGAGGTCATCGCCTGGGCCAAAGCCAACCCGGGCAAACTCGACTTCACCGCCACGCCGACCACGGGCGCCTCGCACCTGGCCGGCGAACTCTTCAACACGATGGCTGGTATCAAGATGACCCACATTGCCTACCGTGGCTCGGGGCCGTCGCAGATTGACGTGCTCAGTGGCCGCGTGCCCTTGTGGTTTTCGTCGATTGGCGAGGAATTGAAGGGCCTGGTGGCCAACAAACAGCTCAAAGCCATCGCCACGACGGGCGCGACACGCAGCGCGAATTTCCCCAACACGCCGACGATTGCCGAGACCCTGCCGGGCTTCAATGTGGTCGGCATTCTGGGGCTGATCGCGCCCTCGGGCATTCCGCGCGAGGTCCGCGCCAAAATTGCCGCCGACATCAACTCCGCCATCCACAGCCCGGAGGTGCGTGAGCGCATGCTGCAACTGGGCATGACGCCGCTGGGCTCCACACCGGAGCAGTTCAACGCCCGCATCGCCAGTGAGATCGAGCGCTGGGGCAAAGTCATCAAAGAGGCGGGCATTACGGCGGATTGAGCGGATTCAGCCGCTTACCCGCTCCAGAACGCCGAAAGACGGCGCCAACGCGGTTGCCGTGTAAGAGTTGCCTCGGCCAAACGACAGACGGGGGCTCGCTGACACGCCCGTTTTTTAATCTTGCAAGGTTTTGCTGTGTTGTGCAGGGCACAGGAGTTTTGCAATGAGATTTACCACGAGCCTCAGGGCAGGCTTGGCCGCGCTGGCTTTGATCACCGTCGCGGCCATTTTCTCCCCCGCGGCCTTTGCGCAAACCACGGCGGCCACGCCAGCACCCACCTCCCAGGCCGCTACTACCGCCAAACAGCCGCCACTGGTTCCCATCACCACTTTCCTGGCGATTCTGGAGCCCAACACCCGCTTGTCGGAGGCATCGGTGGCCAAAGTGATCGCCGATTGGCGCGACGACTATGCGCCTTTGCTGCTGGAAATGTTCGGCTTTATCGCCAGCTCCTACACCGAGTCCCTGGCCATGGATCACTTGATGAAGGTCAGCCGCGTTACCAGCCGCGACCCGAATGCGCTGTATCAATGGGTTTGGGCGAAGAACTTGACGCCTCATCCGCAGTACGCTGAATTCAAGGCGCGCCTGTATGAAGTGATCGACCCGCGTTTTCGCGCCTATTTCGACAAGAACCCTTCAACATCCATCCGGTTGGACGAAATTCGCTGGGGTGGCGTTCGGCGGGACGGCATTCCGCCTTTGAAAAACCCAAAAATGATCAGTGCCGCCGAGGCCACTTATCTGGGTGATCAAGACATCATTTTTGGTGTGGCGATTGACGGCGATGTACGCGCTTACCCCAAGCGGATTTTGGCCTGGCATGAGATGTTCAAAGACCGCATTGCCGGGCGCGAACTCAATGGCGTGTACTGCACTTTGTGCGGCTCGATGATTTTGTATGACACCACCGTCAAAGGCGTGCAGTACGAGTTGGGCACGAGCGGCTTTTTGTACCGTTCCAACAAACTGATGTACGACCATGCCACCGAGTCGATGTGGTCGACGCTCAATGGCGCCCCGGTGGTGGGGCCACTGGTGGGCAAAGGTATCGTGTTGCCCTCGCTGTTTGTCGTCACCAGCACCTGGGGCGAATGGAAGAAGCGCCACCCCGGCACCCTCGTGTTGTCGCTGGACACCGGGCATGAGCGTGATTATTCGGAAGGCAATGCGTATCGCGCCTATTTCGCCACCGACCAACTGATGTTTGGCGTGCCCAAGGTAGACAACCGGCTGCGCAACAAGGCTGAAATATTGGCGCTGCGGTTTAACGATTCAGCCGCCTCCCCGTCCGCTAATTCGCAACTGGCCATTTCTGCCGATTTTTTGAACAAGAACCCGGTATACCAAGACCAATTGGGCAAAACGGCCTTTGTGGTGTTCACTGACGCCAGTGGTGCCAACCGGGTGTATGAATCCAAAGGCAAGCGTTTTGGCAGTTACGACCGCGATAGCTCAGCCAAAGACGCCACTGGCGGCCAGTGGCAGGTCGATGAAGCCAGTTTGAAAGGCCCTGGGGGTGAAACCCTGAAACGTCTGAGTGCGCACCGCGCCTTCTGGTTTGGCTGGTATTCGGCGCACCCCACAACGCGCCTGATCAAGTAGTTGGAATTCAACGCGCTCGGGCGCCTGCCTGGGGGCCGCCCGTCACCTGCCCGTAATCTGCCCCCAATCTGCCCATAACCCGCACGTATCCCGCCAAAAAGACCGGTAAACGATGGCATTGCGGTGGGCAGGTAATCTGTGCTTCAATTTAGCCCTCACTCCACTTCGTTTTGTTGAAGGTGTACGCATGGGCAGCTCTGAACAAAAAATGTTTTTTGCGGGCAAAAACCTGGACGGCGGCGCCTACGGGCGACCCGAACAAACCAGCGACGCCGACCTGGTGCGCGTTGGTCCCGGCACCCTGTGCGGCGAATACATGCGGCGCTACTGGCAGCCGTTTGCGCAGTCCAAAGACCTCACCACCACGCCGAAAAACCTGCGCATTTTGGGTGAAGACCTGGTCATGTTTCGTGATGGTCAGGGGCGGCCGGGGGTGCTCACGCCGCGTTGCATCCACCGCGGCACCTCGCTGTACTACGGCAAGGTCGATGACCACGGCATTCGCTGTTGTTACCACGGATGGCAGTTTGACGTTGAAGGCAAATGCCTGGACCAGCCTTGCGAGCCCAAAGACAGCCACTTCAAAGACAAAGTGCGCCAGCCCTGGTACCCGGTGGAAGAGCGTTATGGTTTGGCCTTCATTTACATGGGCCCGCTGGACAAACGCCCGCTTTTGCCCAAGTGGGATATTTTGGAGAACCTCGGCCCGGACGACATGGTCATGGCGATTGGGCCGTCAGGCATCGGCGTGGGCGGCGACGAAACCGTCACTTCCGTTCCCTGGAGCTGGCTGCAGGACTACGAAAACACCATGGATCCGTTCCACGTGCCGATCTTGCACGCCAGTTTCACCGAGGTGCATTTCGACCCACGCATGGCGATCTTGCCCGAGGTCAGCTACAACATGACCGACATCGGCATGAACTACAGCGCCTACCGCAAACTCGACGATGGCCGCGAGATGGACCGCGTTTCGCCCTGCATGTTGCCTAACGTACGCAGCGTGCCTGACGTGCGCCTGCAAGCGGGCCTGGCCAACCGCATCGGCTGGGTGGTGCCGATGGACGACGCCAGCCATTTGTTGTTCCACGCCTTCGTCACCCCCAAAGCCAACCCCGGCTGGGTGCGCGGGCGCTTGCAAGACTGGGGCCAGATGAGCGAAGCAGAGCGCCAGCGCCGCCCCGGTGACTGGGAGGCGCAACTCGGCCAGGGCGCGATCACCTTGCACAGCGAAGAGCATTTGGGCGCGAGCGACAAGGGCATCATCCAGTTGCGCAAACTCCTCAAGCAGCAAATGCGCCTGGTACAGCAGGGCGGCGACCCGATGGGCCTGGTGTATGACCTGGCCAAAGTCGTCTTGACGGCGGGCAGCGGGAACTTCTACCGCTGATTTTTGCCCTGTCAATGCAGCCGCTTCAGTGCAGCCGTGTAATCGCAGCGGCGGCGGCTGGATCAAAGCCACTGACTCTGGCTGACAATGTCTGTTCTTCAACCTTCTGAGTGGGCCACCCCATGGCCCGCCAAACTTTCATGACCCACTTTGCCCTCATCGGCCTCGGAAAAATGGGCGGCAACATGGCGCGCCGCTTGACACAAAAGGGCCAAAAAGTCGCCGTGTTCGACCAGGACGCCGCGCTCACACAATCCATCGCCCATGAAATCCAGGCCGACAGCGCCACGTCAGTCGGCGAACTCGTGAGCCGACTGCAAACCCCGCGTATCGTCTGGCTGATGTTGCCCAGCGGGCAAATCACCGAAGACATGGTCGAGCAGGTCAAAGCGCATTTGCAGCCCGGCGATTTGCTGGTCGATGGCGCCAACAGCCAGTACAAAGACGCCATCCGCCGCGCTGCGATGTTGCAGCCGCTGGGCATCGAGTTTGCCGACGCAGGCGTCTCCAGCGGCATCCACGGCCTGGCCAACGGTTATTGCCTGATGGTTGGCGGCAGTGCGGCGGCCCTGCAGCGCCTGGCGCCGTGGTTGGAGGCGCTCTCCAGCGCTACGCCGCAAACGCCGCACCAAGGCTGGTTACACACAGGGCCCGTGGGCGCGGGCCACTACGCGAAGATGGTCCACAACGGCATTGAATACGGCCTGATGCAGGCCTTCGCCGAAGGGTTCGCGATGCTGGAGGCGAAAAAAGAGTTTGATATCGACCTCGCCGCCGTGGGCGAACTCTGGCGCCACGGCAGTGTGGTGCGCTCCTGGCTGCTGGATTTGACCGTGGGCGCGCTCAAGGAAGACGCCACGTTGGCCGGTGTCAAACCTTATGTGGCCGACAGCGGCGAAGGCCGCTGGACCGCCAAGGAAGCCGTGGATTTGGGCATTCCCACCCCCGTGATGAGCCTGGCGCTCATGATGCGTTTCGCCTCACAAGGGCAGGATGAGTTTGGCGCCAAACTCCTGGCGAAAATGCGCCAGGGATTTGGGGGTCACGCCGTGCAGGCGAAAACCTAACATCCGAAAAGAAAAAATTATTGTTATTTTATAAATAAAATTGACTATTTTTAAATCAGTTGAAGTTTAATAAATATAGCTATATGTCGAATTTTTTAGAGACCTTAGGTCTAAAAATACCTTAAATATATCTTTCAATTTATATTTTTAGACTCACCGCGCCATTTGCCTCCCGCTGCGCCTGGGAACCCGGGTTCGCCGCCTACAAAGCCTTGCGCAAATTCGTCGGCGCGATACGCAGCGCCTCGCGGTACTTTGCCACCGTGCGGCGCGCGCACTCGATGCCCTGCTCTTTGAGCATTAGCGAAAGCTGGCTGTCAGACAGCGGTTTTTTAGGCGATTCGGCTTCGACAAACTGGGCGATCAGCGCCCGCACGGCGGTGCTGGAGGCATTGCCACCGGCGTCCGTGCCCAGGCTGGAGCCGAAAAAATACTTCAACTCAAAAGTGCCAAAAGGCGTGGCCATGAACTTCGCCGTGGTCACGCGGCTGATGGTCGACTCGTGCAGGCCCAGCTCGTCGGCGATCTCGCGCAGCACCAGCGGGCGCATGGCCAGCGCGCCGTGCAGGAAGAAGTTTTTCTGCCGGTCTACGATGGCGTTGCTGACCCGCAAAATCGTGTCGAAGCGCTGCTGCACGTTCTTGATGAACCAGCGCGCCTCTTGCAGGCGCTGCTGCAAAGCGGCGTGGCTGGCGGCGTCTTTGCCGCCGCGATGCTGCTTGAGCGCATTCGCGTAAATGTCGTGGACCCGCAGCCGCGGCATTACGTCCTGGTTGAGCTGCACACGAAAGCGTGACTGCGGGCCGTTGCCCACGCGGCTGACCAACACGTCGGGCACGACCACATTGCGTTCGATATCCACAAACTTGCGGCCAGGCTTAGGCTCCAGCCGGCCGATCAGGGCAATCGCGTCGCGAACCTGCGTATCAGAGGCCTCGCAGTGCTGCATCAGCTTTTTGATGTCGCGCCGCGCCAGCAGGTCGATGGGCTGGGCGCAAATGCGCAGGGCCAGCTCGATCACGGGCTCCAGCGGCACCTCTTCTTCATCTTCGGTTTGCTGCGCGGTTCTTTTGAGCAGGGCCTGTAGTTGCAGGCGCAGGCATTCGCCCAGATTACGCGCCCCCACACCCACGGGCTCCAGGCTTTGCAAGAGTGACAGTGCCACGGTGAAGTGATGAACCAATTGCGCCAGCTGCTCCTCGTCGTCAGCCCCGGCCAGGCTGGCGGCCAGCTCGGGCAGGCTGTCTTCCAGGTAACCGTCATCGTTCAGTGATTCGATCAGGAACCGCAGCGCCATCTGGTCTTCTTGCGAGAGGCGCAGGCCCGTCGCCTGGCGGTGCAAAAAGGATTGCAAGGACTCTTGTTGACGCGCCAGCTCGGTAGCGTCCATGTCTTCTTCACCGCTGCCGCTCAGGTTGTTGCCTGCGGCGCCGGCGTCGCCACCGTATTCCTTGTCGTCGGGCGACATGTCCGTGGTGCCGTCACCCTCCCAGTTTTCGGCGTCGTCGGCGGTGAGGGGTGTGGCGTCGTCGCTGGTTTGGGCGGCCGGTGCGCTTTCTGAGGCGTAGTCGGCGGGTGCGTTGGCAGAGAATTCAGCGTCGCGGTCGCCATCGGCCACCTTGGTGTCAGCTTTCTCCAGACCGTATTCTTCGCGCGGCGCATCTTCCAGCGAACGTTCGAGAAACGGGTTTTCATCCAGCATCTGTTCGATCTCCTGCCCCAGCTCCAGCGTGGAGAGCTGCAACAGGCGGATCGATTGCTGCAACTGCGGCGTCAGCGCCAGATGCTGCGAAATGCGTAGGGAAAGGCCTTGTTTCATGGGCGCAATGGCCTACATCCGAAAGTGTTCGCCCAGATACACACGCCGCACGTCGGGGTTGTCCACGATCTCGCCCGGCGTACCTTTGGCCAGCACGTGCCCGTCATTGATGATGTAGGCGTGGTCACAAATGCCCAGCGTCTCGCGCACGTTGTGGTCGGTGATCAAGACACCGATGCCCCGGTTTTTCAGGAAGGCGATGATGCGCTGGATCTCGATCACGGCAATCGGGTCGATGCCAGCAAAGGGTTCGTCCAGCAGGATGAAACGCGGCTGCGTCGCCAGTGCGCGGGCAATCTCCACGCGCCTGCGCTCCCCGCCTGAGAGCGCCAGCGCGCTGGATTCGCGCAGGTGCTCCACACGCAGCTCCTGCAAGAGGCCGGTGAGGCGTTTTTCAATTTCATCCGGGTCCAGCGACTGACCTTTACGCGGCCCGTCGGTATAACGTTGCAATTCCAGCACGGCGCGCACGTTTTCTTCGACATTAAGTTTGCGGAAGATCGACGCTTCTTGTGGCAGATAACTTAAACCCAAACGCGCGCGGCGGTGAATGGGCATGTGTTCGACCGATTTGCCGTCGATCTTGATGTCGCCCGCGCTGGCCCGCACCAGGCCGACGATCATGTAAAACGAGGTGGTTTTGCCAGCGCCGTTGGGGCCGAGCAGTCCCACAACTTCGCCTTTTTTGACGGCCAGCGACACGTCTTTGACGACTTTACGGCTGCCGTAGTACTTTTGAAGGTTCAGGGCTTCGAGGCGGCTGTCTGTACCGTCATCCGCAGGCGTGACAGCCTTGCCCGAGTGCGCGGCATCCGTGGGCACAGCCGCGACGCCGCTGACAGTCACTTCTTGCCGGTCCCCAGGGTTGTGGTGGAACGCAAAACGGGCGCAGGCACGGCGCCTGCGGGACCTTCAGGTGCCGCGCCGGAAGAATCAATCTTGGGCGTCAGCATCGCCCGCACGCGGCCACCTGAGGCGCCCGGCGCGCCTGGCGTTCCACGTGCGACGCCGCCGTCAATGGTGAACACATCCACCGTGTTGTCGTAAATGATCACGCCGCCTGACATTTCGTCGTTCAGCACGCTGCCCTTGTAACGCCGCAACTGTGCGCGTTTGACAAATTTGACGGTATCGGCCTTGCCGTCGTATTCGATGATTTCACCTTCGCCCTCGATGAATTCGTCGACACCATCGCGTTTTTGCCGGAAAAACGCCAGTTTGCCCGGCTCGGCCAGCACCAGGCCGTATTGATAACCTTCGGGGTCCTGGCGCACATCGAGCTGGCCACCGCGAATCTGGATCGTGCCCTTGGTCAACACCACGCGCCCGGTGAACACTGAGCTTTGCTTGATATCGTCGTATTTCAGCGCATCCGCCTCGATGTTCATCGGTTTGTTGCGGTCGGCTTTTTCGGCCCAAGCAAAGCCCGTGCCTGCTATCAGCAAAGCGATGGCGGCACAGCGAAAAGCCGCCCCTAAATCGACCCCTGAAGCGGCCAACGGAGCGGGCAAAAATAGTGAGGCACGAATCTTGCTGCGATGCATTGGGGCATTGTAGCCACGGGATATGCGCAATTTAGGGGAATTCGTCAAACCCGCGCCGGTTTGAGGACATCTGCCGAGGTATTTCTGGCCTTGTTGTGCCACGCTACATCAGCCAACAACACCCGCCAACAGCCAACGGAATTCAGCCGCCTGCCATGCAGTTCGGTACGGTACGGTGTAGTGCGAGGCAGCGCGATGCGACGCCCTGCGGCCCAACAATAGCTATATCTTATATAGCGTAATGCACAACATTCACGAGACCTGGAGGCCTATTTCTTATAGATTTCAAGACGAAGGCGCAAAAACAGCCCAATCATACCCAATATAGGTATGATTTCGCCATCCACCCGCCGCGTATCAACCGTCTGCGTTGATCTTCTTCGTCACTTCTTTGAGCACCGCGTCGGCCTGATCATTGGCCACCTGGCAGGTGCCCGCCGCTTCGTGCCCACCGCCACCGTAGCTCAACATCAGTTCGCCGATGTTGGTGCGCGATGAGCGGTCCAATATCGACTTGCCAGTGGCCAGCACGGTGTTTTGTTTCTGCACGCCCCACATGACGTGGATGGAGATATTGATCTGCGGAAACAACGCGTAGATCATGAAGCGGTTGGTCGCGTAGATGGTTTCTTCACCGCGCAGGTCGAGGATGGCCAGGTTGCCATGTACCGTGGTGCAACGCTGGATTTGCGCCTTGGCGCGCTCGGCATGGTAGAAATACAGATCGACGCGTTCTTCCACGTCTTGCAGCGCCAGCACTTCCTCGATGTTGTGATTGGCCACGTAGTTGATCAAGTCCATCATCAGCTGGTAGTTGCTGACGCGAAATTCCCTGAATCGGCCCAGGCCCGTGCGGGAGTCCATCACATAGTTGAGCAGCACCCAGCCTGTGGGCTCGAGGATTTCGTCGAGGGTGAAATCAGCCGAATCACCCTTGTCCACCGCGTACATCATGTCGTCAAACGAGGCCGGGAAACGTTTGCTGCCGCCGTAACTCTCGTACACCACACGGGCGGCTGATGGCGCGTGTTCGTGGATCACGTGGTTGCTGCGTTTGCCCACATTGCGCACGTTTTCAGAGGAGTGGTGGTCAAAGGCGATGTGTGCGCCTTCGACATACGGCAAGTTGGTGGTAATGTCGCCGGGGCCAATCTCGATTTTGCCGTCCTGCATGTCTTTGGGGTGGACAAACAGGATGTCATCGATCATTTCCAACTCGTTGAGCAAGACGGCGCAAGCCAGGCCGTCAAAGTCGCTGCGGGTGACCAGGCGGTATTTTTGTGCGGACATGGGTCTCCTTCAGGCGTGCAATTTGTTACCTGAATCATAGCGCGACGACAGCACGCCGCCCAGCGCACCCCGGTTTTTGAAGCGGTTTTTTGACCGCGTTGCAGGGGGGCTAACGCCCGGCGCGCACCTCGGCGACCAGGAAATCAACCACTTCCAGTGCGCGGTTCATGTTTTTGGACAAGGTGCCGTCGGTGTAGAAACGCCCGGCCACGCCCAAGGCAGGCACACCTTCGACCTTGTAGGTGTTTTGCAGTTGCGTCGCGCGGGTCACTTTTGTGGCGACCGAGAAGGAGTTGTACTGCTCCAGGAACTTGTCTTTTTCCACGCCTTGTTTGGCCATCCAGTCGCCGATGGACTCACTCTTGTTGAGGGCCTGTTTCTCCACATGTACCGCCGCGAACACCTTGGCGTGTAATTTGTCGAGCAGGCCCATCGTCTCCAGCGTGTAAAAGAGGCGCTGCTGGGGCACAAAATCGTCGCGGAAACCCACCGGCACGCGGCGCATCGCCACGTCTTTGGGCAGGCGTTTGATCCAGGCTTCCAGGGCCGGTTCAAAGGCATTGCAATGCGGGCAGCTGTACCAGAAGAACTCGACGACTTCGATTTTGCCGCTGGCGGCTTCGACGGGCGCGCGTTTGTCCAGCACCAAAAAATCGGTGCCCGCGCCGGGTTTGCCTTGGGCAAAGGCGCTGGGCAGGGCCAAACCCGCCAAGCCAGAGAAGGCCAATGCGGCGCCGCTGGCTTGTGTAAATTCACGTCGTTTCATGCTGAAAACTCCTAAAAATCAAACTTTCCAATGCCGTTTAGCGAAATGCTTTCCAACATCACCGCTGAACACGGACGATGGCTGTATCGATACCGTTGGCGTCCAGACGTTCCTTAATTTTGTCCGCTTCTTCCTTTTGGTCCAGCGGCCCGATACGCACCCTGAAAATCGGCCGGCCGGACTGCTCCCGCTCGGTGACTTTGGCCTCAACGCCACTGAGCGACAACTTGGCGCGCTGGGTCTCGGCATCTTCCGCCGTGCGGTACGCGCCAGCCTGTACAAAATAACTAAACGGGTCAACCCCGCCGCCGGATGACTTGGCTTTGGCCAAATCACCCAAAGGATCGGCTGAAACTGCGGGTTTGTTCTCAGTTTTGGCACTTGCTTCGGGTTTGGCCGCGTCAACTTTACCCGGCGTTACAACCGCTGCACCTGCTCCCACAGCACCTGAACTGGCCGCTGCAGGCGCGGTCGCAGTGGCGGCGGGCGCCATCGGTTTGGCCGGATTTTTGCCGTACAACGGTGCGTTGGGGTCCCAATCCTTGTTCTTTTTGGCCTCCACGGCGTCCTGATCGGCTGAGCGCGTCTGGCCTTTGTTGACAAAAGGCACCGGGACTTTAGTGACGTACACGGCCACGGCCAAAGCCGAAGCCAGGCCCACCACCACACCGATGATGAAACCCAGAACCGTCCCGCCCACTTGTTGTTTGATTTGCATAGCCAGTTATTATTCCGCTTCTACATTTTTGCAGGGGCGCTCACGCCCAATACCGCCAGCCCATTTTGCAGCACTTGGGCGCAGGCCGCGACCAGTGCCAACCGCGCCAGTTTGACGGCCTCGTCGGCCACCAAAATACGTTCCGCATCGTAATAGCTGTGATAGGCCGCGCTCAACTCGCGCAGGTAGAAAGTCACATCATGCGGTGAAAAATCGTGCGCCGCTGCGGTCAGCATCTCAGGGTATTTGGCCAGCAACAGCATCAGCGCGAGGGCCTGCGGGCTTTCCAGGGGCGATAAATCCACGGCCTTGAGCACGTTGAAGTCGCCACCCCAGGCAGCCAGCACCGAACAAATCCGCGCATGAGCGTATTGCACGTAATACACCGGGTTGTCGTTGTTTTTCTGAACCGCCAAATCCACGTCGAAGGTGTATTCGGTGTCGGGCTTGCGGCTCAACAAAAAGAAACGCACAGCGTCTTTGCTGGTCCACTCGATCAAATCGCGTAATGTGACGTAACTGCCGGCGCGTTTGGAAATCTTGACCTCTTCGCCGCCCTTCATCACCCGCACCATGGTGTGCAGGACGTAGTCTGGGTAACCCTGGGGTATGCCCAGCTGATCGACCCCCGAGACAGCCTGCAGGCCCGCACGAACCCGCGAGATGGTGCCGTGGTGATCCGTGCCCTGGATGTTGACAACCTTGGTGAAACCGCGCTCCCACTTGGCCAAGTGGTAGGCCACGTCGGGCACGAAGTAGGTGAAGCTGCCGTCGCTTTTCTTCATGACGCGGTCTTTGTCGTCACCATAGTCAGTGGATTTCAGCCACAACGCGCCGTCTTTGTCGTAGGTTTTGCCGGCTTCCACGAGTTTTTGCACGGCGCTGGCCACCCGGCCACTGGTGTACAGGCTCGATTCAAGGTAATAGTTGTCAAATTTGACCGAAAACGCCTGCAGATCCAGATCTTGCTCACGTCTCAGGTAAGCCACGGCAAATTGCCGAATGCCTTCCAGATCGTTGACATCGCCCGACGCTGTGAAGCTGCGGTCATCGGCGCTGACAGTTTTTTTAGCCAAGAAGTCAGCCGCGATGTCGGCGATGTAGTCGCCGTTGTAGGCTGAGGCATTCTCGCCACTCGGCCATTCAGCGTCACCCGGCTTGAACCCTCGGGCACGAAGCTGCGTGCTGGTGGCCAGCGTGTTGATCTGCACACCCGCGTCGTTGTAATAAAACTCGCGGTACACGTCCCAGCCCTGGGTTTGAAACAAATTGCAAATGGCGTCACCCAAAGCCGCCTGACGCCCGTGGCCCACATGCAGCGGGCCGGTGGGGTTGGCGGAGACGAATTCGACCATTAGGCGCTGGCCGTTGTTAGCGTGCCCGCCAAACTGGGCAGCTTCGGTTAACACATCGCGCACCACCTGCTGTTTGGCGGCGGCCTTGAGGCTGATGTTGATAAAACCCGGCCCGGCAATGTCGATCGACTCGACCCACCGCGCAAAAGCGGGGGTGCCCAGCAAACTTTGGCGCAGATTTTCGGCCACCTGACGCGGGTTGGCCTTGAGTGGTTTAGCCAATTGCATCGCCACAGTAGTGGCCAAATCGCCATGGGAGGCCAGTTTGGGCGACTCAAACACCGCCCGCGCTCCCGCACCGGGCGACAACTTCTCCAGCTCGTGGGCCAAGGCCCCGAGCAGTTCATTTTTTGCAGACAACATGGGGGCGATTTTACGGGGCTGGTGAGCTTGGCCTGGCGGAGTACGACGGCATTTGGCAAGCTGCCGTGTCATCGGGATTGCGTTTGCACGCGTTATGTGCTGGAATGCACGCCGAATTCCGGAAATAACGGGGTTTAGTCGAACTTCACCATGTCTTCACTACTTACTACACAAGGAACAACATGAAACAACTGCTCGCCGTACTTGCCATGGGTTTGACACTGTCACTGGGCGCCATCACCGCTGCCCACGCCGCCGATGGCGACGCCAAAACCAAGCAGCAAGGCAAAATGGCCACCTGCAACGCCGACGCTGGCGATAAAAAAGGCGACGAGCGCAAAGCCTTTATGAAAACCTGCCTGAGCGCCAAACCCGCAGCAGCAGCCCCCAGCGCCGCCTGCGAAAAATCTGCCGCCGACAAGAAACTCGCCGGTGCCGCCAAAGGCAGCCACATCAAGAAATGTATGGCTGACGAGATGGCTGCCAAGAAATAAGCTGGCCTGAAGCCGCAGCGGTAGCCCCAGGCAGGCACCGCTTGGCAGCCTGAAAATCAAATCGCTCAATTGTTAACATAGGTATTAACAATTGAGCGATTTTGCTTGAGGTTTCAATAGTTTTATATTTTCTAGGCTCCAGGTCTCGTAGTATATGACTATGAAGCTATATATTTTATAGCATTTAGTTGCACCTCAACGCAACTCAAAGCCGCACAACTCGCTGCATCCCATCAGGTTCCGCACTTTGGGTCAGTACTTCTGAGAGTTTTAGAACCCCAACTTTCCAAGGCCATTGAGAGCGTGCCAAGATCGACTGCCGTTACGCCAGCGAGGCATCACGCCGCCGCTCCTCATGGTGCTTAACCCGCGACGCCTTCGGCGTCACGGCGCACAAATCGTCGGGACGGCGTGATGCCCCGCTGGCGGGGAGGGATGGGGCGGAGTAAAAGCCATGGGCCCGTGACGTCACTTCGCTTCTTCCTAAATCTATGCAATTGCTCATTTGGGCGGGCTATGATGCCAAAGCCATGTCAGAACTAGCCTTTTCCACAATGAACCGACCAGTTTGTCTAGTGGGTTCGCATGTTTTTCCAGCATTTTGTTGGAGTTAGCAAAGTTGCGCCTCTCCAATTTACCCCACAACCACCTCCCAAGACCATGAGCCCTGAGCAACTCGTTCGCAAAGTCACCGCCATCACCGGTTTCACCCACGCCGCAGGTGTGGAGGTGCTCGCGGCAGAGGCTGGGCGGGTCAGCCTCTCTCTTGCAAAGAAGCCTGAACTTTTGCAATTTAATGGCTTCTTCCACGGAGGCGTGGTGTCTGGTCTGGCCGATCACGCGGCTGGCGCCGCTGCCACGACAGCACTACCGCCAGGCAAGATCGCGGTCACTGTTGATCTGCACGTTAACTTTCTGACACCCGCCAGCGGCCCAACTTTGGTGGCAAGGGCTCGCGCGCTTCAAGCAGGTTCCACCATCTGTGTGGTCACCGTCGAAGTGGAAACCGAAGCATCTGCGGGGCCGCAGGTCTGTGCGATTGCAACCGTCACATTGCGCGTTGTGGATATGCCGCAGATGGGTAAAACCCCTTGAAAGCCGCGAACGACCGGAACTGCACGCTTGGATCAACTAAAGTCGCTATTGGAGCTTACGGAACCTGATCGCCGCTGGGACGGACTACCCATTTCTGCGATGCACGAACTTGCTGCGTCTTCTGCGCTTCACGGTGGGGTACCTGAAGTCGTCAGGTCGCACTTTGCAACCGCTCAGAATCTGCTCGTGTTCTCATGGTTCCACTACCCGTTGAACGTAACGGCTCAGTTCCTCGCGTATGTTTCAGTCGAGACCGCCTTAAAGCATCGCTACCCAAACTTGAAGAGCCACAAGCGGCCAAAGGAACCAGCTGGCTTTAAGGAATTAGTCGCGCACGCGGTACGTTAGGGAGAGGTTAGAGATACCGGTTTCGCCCATGTTCGATGGCAAATTGAACGTCGCGAACGTGAGGTCGCCGCGGGTTTCCCCTGGTCAACAGCCTTGAGCACCGAGCAAATTCGCCCTTACGTTGAGGTACTCATCGAGACGTTGCCTGGTCTTCGAAACTCGTTTGCCCATGGCAATTACATGCTCCACAACCAAGGTGCGGGGAGCGTTCGCATTTGTGCCGAGTTCATCAATCAGCTGTTCGCGGCACCGCAGTGACGGTAACGCTCATGTCAAACGCAACCCCGCTCCCCCTACAAAACTGATAGGTGCCTGAGCTTATTTGGCATGAGCTTTCAGCTGATTCAATCTGCAGGAAGAGGCATTCGCCGTAGACCAGCCTCTTCTTGGCTCCCGCCACATCCTCGAATTGAAGTAGCTGGTTTCGCTTCCACTCGTACCCTTCCCCGCCAGCGGGGCATCACGCCGTCCCGACGATTTCTGCGCCGTGACGCCGAAGGCGTCGCGGGTTAAGCACCATGAGGAGCGGCGGCGCGATGCCTCGCTGACGGCTCGGCAGTTCGGCTATGCGCGCTCTCAATGGCCATCGGAAGTTGGAAGTCGGAAGTCGGAGCTCAAAGCGATGATCCGGCGCTGCGGAGTTCACTCAGCCTCAGCCAACCCAACGGAAACTCGACCCAGCTACCGTCAATTCGGCAACGTCGCCAACGAACGCAACTCTTCCGGCGTAGTCGATGGCAATCCAAAAAACTCCAGATACGCCGGAATTTGTTCGAACAACATGTCGGTTCCCACCTGAAAGCGGCAGCCACGGGCTTGGGCAGCTTGCAGGAAGGCCGTCATTTGGGTAGTCATGACAACTTCACCGACGAAGGTACTGGATGCCACGCGCGACATGTCCATGGGCATGGGGTCACCAACGTTCATGCCCAGGGGCGTGGCGTTGACGACCACGTCGCAACCGGTCGGGTCATTCGAGCCGGTCAGTACTTTCAGCGTGGGGTAGTGCTTTTTGAGTCGCTCGGCAAGGCCTTCGCTTGACTCCGTGTTCACATCAAACAAGTCGAGTTGGGCAACACCCGCCGCTGCCAAAGACGCCGCGATGGCCGAGCCGACGCCGCCACAACCGACCACCAAGGCGCGCGCGCGCGCAAGCACCACGCCCTTGCGCAGCACGCCGCGCACAAAACCTTCGCCATCGAACATGTCGCCTTGCAACTGGCCGTCGGGGCCCAAACGCACGGCATTGCAAGCCCCGGCAACGGCGGCGTTGGGCAACACGTCGTCCAAGAGGCCCATCGTGGTGACCTTGTGCGGCATCGTAATCAGCGCGCCCCGGATATTGGTCAGTGTAAAAACCGCCTTCAAAAACGCGGGGAAGTCTTCGGCTTGGCAGCCCATGGGCATGACGCGCGCGTTCACCCCGGCTTTGTCAAACCAGGGGTTGTAGATCATCGGTGCCTTGAAGCTGTGCGTCGGGAAGCCGATGTGGGCGATCAGTTCGGTGTGGCCGTCGATGATGCCGCTGGGGCCGCTGGCGCCGCTGCTGAAGCGCTTGACGTCCATTGCCGTCATCGGTTTATTTGCCCGCCTTGGCCGCAGACACGGCGGCGCGCAGACCTAACAGGTAACTGTCAACGCCAAAACCTGCGATTTGGCCTTTGGCGATGTCGGCGATCACCGAATGGTGGCGAAACGGCTCGCGGGCATGGATGTTGCTCATATGCACTTCGACGATGGGGCAGGCAAGAATTGACAAGGCATCCCGCAGGCCGATGCTGTAGTGCGTCCAGGCACCGGCGTTGATACACACCGCCGCCACGCCGTCTGCGTGGGCCCGGTGGATGCGCTGCACCATCTCGCCTTCAAAATTGGTTTGGAAACAGGTCAGGTCGGCACCCAACTCCTTGGCAAGGCTGCCGAGCAGCCCGTCGATCTCGGCCAGCGTGATGGTGCCGTATTGCGCCGGATCGCGCTTGCCAAACATGTTGAGGTTGATGCCATGCAGAACGAGAATTTTCATGGGGTCGCTTTGGTGATGGAGGTTCAGTGATGGCTCAAACGAAACGCACGCCAAGCGAGCCCAGCGGCCCGTAATCCGCCGCAATCACGTCGCCGGGCGCAATGTTGATCGGCCGGGTGAAGGAGCCTGCCAGGACGATTTGTCCGGCCTTCAAGCCGCCCGCATGCAAGGACAACTTGTTCACCAACCAGGCGATACCGGCGGCGGGGTGGCCCATCACGGCGGCGGACACACCTGATTCTTCGATCACGCCGTTTTTGGAGAGTGTCGCTCCCACCCAGCGGATGTCGATGTCAAAGGGCCGCACCAGCCGCCCGCCAGTGACCATGGCGCCCGCAGCGGCGTTGTCGGCAATGGTGTCGGCGATCTGGCGTGGCACCTGGGTGCGGTAAGCGATCAGCTCCAGCGCAGGGGTGACGAACTCGGTAGCGCGCATCACGTCAGCCACGGTGCAGCCAGGGCCGGCCAAATCCTGGCCCATGATGAAGGCGAGCTCGACTTCCAGACGCGGGTTGATGTAACGCGCGGTCTCAATCTGGGCGCCGTCGGCAATCAGCATGTCGTCGGTCAGAAAACCGTAATCCGGCTCGGTGAAATTTGATGCCATCTGCATCGCCCTCGAGGTCAGGCCAATTTTGCGGCCAACCAGGCGCGCGCCGCCTTTGATGCGCCGATCCAACCACATTTGCTGGATGGCGTAGGCGTCGGCCAGCTCGATATCCGCATAGGTCTTGCTCAGCTGCGGAATGATGCTGCGGGTTTTATCAGCGTTGTAGAGGCTGTCGGCGGCTTGCTGGCGAATTTTTTTGCTGAGCATGGTGTGTCTTTCGTGCGTACGGGTTATTCAGTCGAAACTATTTGATAGGGGCCTTGGGCAGCCTGGATTCACCCGGCTCCATTTTGAACGTGAAATCCAGGCTGTACCAAGGCGCTGTCATACCCGCATTGCCGATGGGCGCGTCGTCATGCCGCACAAAATGCCCGGTGAGGGTTTCAGTGACCCCAAACTGCACGTCAGTGGCAAGGTTCGGGTCGTCGTGGGCATAGACCTGGGAGATCAGCGTTTTAAATCCCGGCTTGACCACCAGCGCGTGGAGGTGCGCGGGCCGCATCGCATGGCGCTGCTGCGCCTTCAAAAGTGGCCCAACGACGCCCTCCGTGGGAATCGGGTAACCGACGGGCTTGATGCTCCAGAAGTCGAAGCGCCCCTGCGCATCGGTAGTGAACTTGCCGCGCAAATTCATGTCAGCATGGCCTTTCTGTCGGGCCTCGGGCTGGTTTTCATACAGACCCGAGGCGTCGCAATGCCACACATCGACTTCGGCCCCGACCACCGGCGCGCCAATTGAATCGACCACTCGCGCACGCACGTGGAGGGGCGTGCCCGGCGTGGCGCTGCGCACAATGGAGTCGCCGTTGGCCGTGGCGGGTGAATACATGCGCCAGAAAGGCCCCAGCAGGTTGTGGGTGGAATCCGCCGCGTGGTTTTGCAAGTTCACCAGGCTGGAGACACCCAGCGAACCGGCCATCAGTACGACTTCGTTGTGTGAGTCGTTTGTCAGCTGGCCCATTTTGGCGATGAGCGCCGTGGCCGCGCGGAATTCTTCCTCCGTGAGCTTCACGTCCTTGACGAAGCCATGCAAGTGCGAGACCAGCGAGACCATGATCTCCCGCAGGCGCGGCTCGGGCGTTTGGTGCATGACCGCCAGCACTGCCTGGGTCAGATCGTCTGGGTTGCGGACCATGGCATTTCCAGTGGCAAATCGTTCAAACCAGCGGGATCGTGATTGCCTTGATCACAGCAGAAGTGTCCGGCCGCACGCCGCGCCACCACGCAAAGGCTTCGGCTGCCTGTTCCGCCAACATGCCTACGCCGTCGGCCAATTGGGCAGCGCCACCGCTTTGCGCCAGCTTTAAAAACGGCGTGAGGCCTTTGCCGTAGACCATTTCGTAGGCCAGCGCGCAATGCTGGAACACGGATTCAGGCGCGGGCGGGCACTGGTCGCTCAAGCTGGCCGATGTGGCGTTGAAGACGACATCAAATGCCTGGCTACCCAAGTCTGCATAGGTCATAGCGATGGTCTTCTGCGTTGGCGCGTTGGCGCAGGCGATGCGGGCCAACTCTCGGGCCTTGTCAATGTCGCGGTTGGCGATGACCAGCAATGCCGGCTTTTCCGCCAAAAACGGCAGCAGCGCACCGCGTGTGGCCCCGCCCGCGCCCATCACCAGAACCCGCTGGCCGGCCAGGGGCGTTTTGAGGTTGTGGACCACATCACGCACGAGGCCCACGCCGTCGAAGTTGTCAGCGCTCACGCGCGCGCCGTCAAACTTCATGCAGTTGACGGCACCGGCTAGCTTGGCGCGCTCGGTGTGTTCGGTCGCGTAGTTGAAAGCGTCGATTTTGAAGGGCGCAGTGATGTTCATGCCGCGCCCGCCGCGTGCGCGAAAGGCATCCACGTCGGCCGCGAAGGTGTTGCCCAAAATCTTGCCGTAGTCGAGGTCTTGCTTTGTCGCCTTTGCAAACATGCCATGGATGAGCGGTGATTTGCTCTGGGCGATGGGGTTGCCTATGACTGCGTACTGATCCATGTTGTCGATCTTGAATGAGAGAAAACCTGAATTATCCCGCGAAGGACGCGTTTTCGGACTCGCGTCAAGCCAACTGCCCCACCGCCTTCTCCGCATACAACACGCCATCCGTCACCAACTGGTCGATGTCCCTCTGCGCATAGCCCAAACTCGCCGCAATCTCGCGGTTGTGTTGCCCCAAAAGCGGCGCGACACTGCTGGGTGTGGTGTCACATTCAGAAAACCTGAATGGCAAATTCGGCAGCTTCACTTTGCCCAAAATCGGATGCTCTTGCTCCACCACCATGCCGCGCGCCAAGGTTTGCGGGTCGTTCATCACCTTGTCGATGGTTTGTACCGGCGCCGCCGGGATGCCTGCGGCATCGAGTTGGGCGCAGCAGTGTTGCACGCCGTCTTGCGCCAGACACCAGGCGCGCACGCGGGCCAGGATGTCTTCACGGTGGGCGTTGCGCTCGGTTTGACTCCAGTGGCCAACTGCTTGCGCATAAGCCTCGCCGCCCATCAAGTTTGCCAGTGCTTTCCAGGTGTCCGCCATTTGCGCGGCGATGACGAGGTAGCCGTCTTTCGCCGTGAACGTGCCATACACGGTGCTGGTGGGCAGGTCATGGCCGGTCTGTTTGGGCACACTGCCTTCGAGCAAATAGCCTTGCGCCGCGTAGTCGTGCATAGAGACCATGCAGTCGTGCAGGGCGATATCGATGTGTTGCCCGCGGCCACTGGCCACACGGCCGAAGAGTGCCGCGCAAATCGCCGCCACACCGTGCATGCCGGCGTACATGTCGGCGATCGGCATTCTGAACAGCGTGGGCGCTTCACCGGGCATGCCCAGGAGCGATTGCGCGCCGCTCCTGGCCTCGGCGATCAGGCCGAAACCGGGGCGTTGCGAGTCGGGCCCGGTGTGGCCAAAGGCGCTGACCGAGCAGTACACCAGGCGCTGGTTGCGTTTGGAGAGCTCCTCGTAACCCAGCCCCAGGCGGTTCAAGGCGCCGGGGCGGTAGTTTTCGACAAACACGTCCGCGCTGTCGGTGAGTTTGTGCATCAGCGCCAGGCCACGCGGGTCGCGCAGGTTGATGCACA
>JANOXL010000342.1:0-1717 GCA_031418395.1 Rhodoferax sp.
GGAGTGGCTGGCCACGCGCGGCGAGCCAGTGCCCGCAGCGGCGGCTGGGGATTTATCGCCATGGTCATGTCTTTCGCCCGCACGTGCGGGCAGGCTCAGCACCGTTGTTGCTATTAAAAATAGAGCGATTTGTAATCGAAACACGAGGACCTTCGGCCATTTTGAAGATTTGTTCATGTGGTTCATGGCAATAATCCAAGGGCTTGATTGAGTTGGGAGATGGCGCGTTGCACCTCGATGCGGGTGCGGGCCAATGACTGATCGGCATCAAATTTGTCGTTCTCGGCACGCAGGCGGGTGGGTAAATCGCCTTCTCCCAGTTGGTACGAGCGGGTAATCAGGGCATGTACTTCAAAACTCAGGCGCGCACGTACCGCCGCCAGTGTTTCGCTGCGGCGGGCGACCGCCAGTGCCACCAAGGCGATGGCCGTATCGGCCTGTATTTGCCGGGTGGCTGTATCGGCTTGGGCCTGTGCGGCATCAAGGTCGGCGCGTGCGGCGGCAATCCGCGGCGCGTTGCGCTGTTCGCCACCCAGCGGTATGCGCAGTGCAAACCGCAGCGAGGTGTCTGCACCGGCGCCAAACGCGGCGCGTTCCTGAGTGATGCCCAGGCCCAGTTCCATCGGGTCGCGTTGGTCGGTTTGTGCCAACACCAGTTTGGCTTGCGATGCCGCCAGTTGGGCCTGCGTTGCTTGCAAACTCGGGTGTTTGCTGTGCGAAGACGGGTCTGCACCGGGCATTGCAGCGTCTGCTGTCTCCAACAACATGGGCGCGCTGCTCAAACCGGTCAACATGCGCCATTGGCTCTGCAACTTCAGCAGGCCGCTTTCGGCTTGCGCCAGCGCGATGTCGGTTTGCTGCGTCGAGGCTTGCGCCAGCAGATCATCCACCCGCGCTAGCTCACCGGCCCGCACGCGGCGCTGCACATCTTGCGCTAGCTGCGTAGTTTCGGCGTGTTTTCGCGCGGCAAGGTCGCGCTCGAGTCGCGCCAGCATCAAAGCGGCGGCGAGTTCACGCAGTTCACCGGCCAATGTGAGTCGGGCCAAGGTGTTCTGCTGCTCCAAAGCGGCATGTTCGGCGGCGATGTGGCGCTGTGTGCTGGCGCGTACGCTTCGGTTCCACAAGGGCCACGCCAGCTCCAGCTCGTACTCGCGCAGGCCCGCGTTAGCGGTGAACGCGTCGGTGCGGTGCGCCAGCGTGATGCTGCCGGCGCCGGCCGTCAGTGACTGCGTGGCCCGTTCGCGCGCCTGTAGTTCCGCCAGCTTGGCGGGGGTGGTGCGGGATGGCAGGCTCAGCGCCCAAGCCGCATCAAGCGCCTGACGCAGGGTGGTCGCACTGGAGGTGGACGCGGCAGATGCTGGCATTGTGGGTGACGACGGTACGGTTTGCCCGAGCACTGCGCTGGCCGCGCCAAGGCATAAACCCATCAACACCCAAGTGCGGACGCACCAAGGCTGAAATGAAAAAAGAAACACAACAATTCTCCGAAGTCATTCAAAAACTTCGGCGAACCTTTGTTCAGAAACGGATGGACTGGAGGGCGTCGTCTGCTCAAAAGCTCGCCACGGCGTGCGTGGCGAGTGCCCATTTGGGGCGGTCAATCTCAGGAGGAGGCAGCTGCATGCGCAGCATGGCCCGTTGCGCGGGCCGCTCAGACCCGGTCTGCTGGAACATAGGCGCTGAACCAGTAGGCAACACGGCCACCGAATGGCAGCAG
>JANOXL010000343.1:0-2374 GCA_031418395.1 Rhodoferax sp.
AGTCGCCCCGGTATCCCATCTGATGCAGTTTGAGCGTGAGCGCTGCCACCGCTTCGCTATGGACACCTTCGCCTGGAAACACACGAAAGGTGCGCGCTGTGCTGATGCGTTCTTCCACCGATTTGATTTCGTTCCACATGAAATCGGCCAGTTGCACGAGGAAAATTTTGTCCGGATCCACCAGTTCCAGGTCGTCCAGCGGCGTCTTGGCGGCGAACATGTGAAAGGAGTCAAAGCCCAAACCCAGATTGGGCATGTCAGCCTCGGCCACCACCTCCCAGGCCTGGGGGAACTCGTTGATCGTGCGGCCCCAGGACAGACCTTCAAAGGCGATCTTGATGTCTTTGGTAATGGCCAGCATCGCCAGTTTGCGCAGGTCTTTAACAATGGCTGCGCGCTCACCCGAGGCGTGGGTGGAGGTCGATGAACAGGCCAGCATCACACCACAACCCAGCGCGTGGCACATCTCCAGCATCGATTTGGCGATGTCCACCTTGTAGTCATGCAGATGGCCGGAGAGTCCTTCAAAATCCCGCAGGACCTGAAAACCGGTGACACGCAAGCCGCTGTCTTTGACCTCCTGCACCGCCGCACGCCAGCCCTCGGGGTGGCCGACCAGGTCACGGGCCAGCAGCATCACCTGCGAAAAGCCTGCCGCCTTGATCGCCACCAATTTGGCCTTGAGCGGCCCGGCCATGGTGATAGTGTCCATGCCGAAATCATCCATATTGCCCTGGGAGTGGCTCATGATGGATCAGGCCTTGGCGGCCAGGTTCGCGTCAGAAGGCACGTCATGAACCAGTTCAAACATCACACTGCCCATCTGGGTGCGGGTGAGGGCGCCACGCGCCTCGGCTGCCTTGCTTTTGGATACCAAAAATTCGACGCCGCGTTTTTGCAACTGCGCCACGGTGGAAGCCACATCCGGCGTGCCAAGCCCCAGGCGTTGCAGGCATTCGTCGTCTTCCACGTCGAGCACGCCCGGCTCGGGTTCAATCATTTGCAGGTAGAAACTCTGGCACGGGCTTCTCAGAATGCGTCCTTTGGGCAAGATGCCGAAACGCTCTTCGCTGGGCAGTGCCGTGAAGCCAAACAGCGCGCCGTAAAACTCGGTCCAGTCCTCGGTACGGTCATTGCCGATGTACTGAACGACACCAAAAAAATGCAAGCCGGCCACGGCAGGCGGATGCTGGTTGACGGTGGGAATTGGCGTGAAGTCCACGTCGTAGATCGAGAATTCTTTATGGCGGTCCACAAAATAGATGCGGCTGGAACCCACACCATGCACCGCCGGAATATTCAGCTCCATCACCTCCACCTGCATCGGCACGGCCCAGGCGCCCCTGTCCAGCGCACGCCGGTAGGCGGCGCCAGCGTCGCGCACACGCAGCGCGATGGCGGCGATGACAGGTTTTTCAGAAAGCGCCGCACCACTGCTGTGGGCATTGACAATGACGTTGATGTCGCCCTGGCGGTACAACAACACCTCGCGTGAGCGGTGTCGCGCAATCGGGCGAAAACCCATGGTCTCCAGCAGCTGCCCCAGCGCCTGGGGCTTGGACGTGGCGTATTCGATGAATTCGATGCCGTCAAGACCCAGCGGATTGCTGCCTTCGTTGATTTCTTCACGCGGCAAAGTGTTCGCCGCCGGGACGCTGATCGCTTCGGCCATAGGCTCCTCCAGATTCGATGCTGACGATTATGCAGCCGCAGTATCAGGCGCTGCATTGGCCGCTGCTTCAGCTGCCGGTGCACTGCTTGCGGCATGTGCGCCGCCCAGGAACAGGCGTTCGATATTCGGGTCGGCCAGCAACTCGTTGGCAGCCTTGTGCAACACCAGGCGACCGGACTCCAGCGCGATGGCTTCGTCAGCCATCTTGAGCGCGCTTTTCACGTTTTGCTCGACCATCAAAATGGTGGTGCCTTCGCTGGCGAGTCTTCGTAAGAGTTTGAACACATCCTGCACCACGATGGGTGAGAGGCCGATCGACGGCTCATCGATCAGCAGAATCTTGGGCCGCAGCAACAAGGCACGGCCCACTTCCAGCTGCTTTTGCTCACCGCCCGACAAAGCACTGGCCTGGCTATTGATACGCTCCTGCACACGCGGAAAGAGTTTGAGCACCTCGGGAATTCGCTCTTTCGTGAGTTTTTGGCCCAGTGTGATGCCGCCGAGTTCAAGGTTTTCCATCACCGTGAGTTGCGGGAACAGGTTGCGCCCCTGGGGCACAAAGGCCACACCTTTGGCCAGCAGCGATTTGGGGTCCGCACCGCCAATATCCTCTCCATCGAGCAAAACCCGGCCTTGCCTGGGCTTTAACAAGCCAAACAAGGTTTTGAGCACGGTGGACTTGCCTGCGCCGTTGGGCCCCAG
>JANOXL010000344.1:0-2254 GCA_031418395.1 Rhodoferax sp.
GGGCTTCCTCCAGCATCACCAGGTAGAGAGGTGATTCCAGCGCCGAGCTGTTCGGGGTACGTACCGGGCAAACGTGCAGATTGACCTGGGTGTAATGGCCATTGGTTTTGACGCGAAGGCCCAGGCTGCGCACGGCATCGCCGGTCAGCGCCGCTTTGTGCAAGGCCAGCGTGAGGTCGCGCTTGAGCCCTTCCCGGGCCATTTTCAAAATGTTGTTGATGCCGGCATCGCCCGGCGCGGGCTCCAGGTAGGTGCCGGTGCGCCCATGCAGGTAAAGAATGTCGCCATGGCCATTCACCAGCGCGCCAACCGGTGCGATCTGTTGCAGCAGGGTTTGCTCGGTGATTTCGCGCAAGGTCAGTTTGCCGACGGCGGCGGATTTGCTGCCGGGTTGCGCAGGGGCGACGTCCTTCCCAGAGGGTTTGGCATTCGCCAAAAAGCGGTCCAAAGCGATCCTTCTTGCGCCCTGGAAGTCTTCCTTGCGCTGGAACAGTTTGGCCTTTCGGTCCATTGAGGCGAACAGGTTGGCGTATTCCCCCACCGATTCGGAAGTGCCCAAAAACATCATGCCGCCCGGCGCCAGCGCATAGTGAAAGAGTGAGATGCATTTCATCTGCAACTCAGACTCCATGTAAATCAGCAAATTGCGGCAACTGACCAGGTCCAGCTTGGAGAAAGGCGCGTCTTTGCACACGTTGTGTTCTGAAAAAATCAGCATGTCGCGGATGGTTTTGTGCACGCGGTAATGGCTGCCGTCAGGCTCGGCAGTGAAAAAACGGGCCAGGCGCTCGGGTGTGATGTCGCCTGCAATGGCGGCTGGGTAAAGCCCCGCGCGGGCCGCGGCAATCGCGCGGCTGTCTATGTCCGTCGCAAAAATCTGGACCTTAAAGCCGGACTTGAGGCGCTCCAGCTGCTCTTGCAGCAAGATGGCGATGGAATAGGCCTCTTCGCCGGTGGAGCAGCCGACCACCCAGACACGGATCACACCGCCGGCAGCCTTGTTGTCAAACAGTTTGGGTATCGCCTGCTCTTCCAGGGCCTTGAAGGCCTCGGGGTCACGGAAAAAATTGGTCACGCCAATCAACAAATCGCGAAACAAGTCGTCCACCTCCACCGGCGTTTGTTGCAGGTACTTGACATAACTGGCGACGGCGTCGAGCTGGTGCACGGCCATGCGCCGCTCAATGCGGCGGTTGATTGTGCTGGGTTTGTATTGGGAAAAGTCGTGGCCGGTCTGGGCCCGCAACAGGACCATGATCTTTTTGAGCGCGCTGTCGGTTTTAGGCTGTTCTGCCGCTTCAGTGTGGATGCCTTTGCCAAAAATGCGGGCGCCATAGGCCATCAGATGTTTGGCCATATCGGCTGGCGGCAACTCGAAATCGACCAAACCCGTGGCCAGAGCGCTGCGGGGCATGCCATCAAACTCAGTGGACGCCGGGTTTTGCGCCATCACCATGCCGCCACCGCCCTTGATGGCGCGCACGCCCTGGGTGCCGTCACTGCCGGTGCCGGACAGCACGATGCCGATCGCGCGCTCGTGCTGGTCTTGCGCCAAGGAGCGGAACAAAAAGTCCACCGGCAGGCGGTGGCCGCGCGGCGCGGCGGGCTCCAGCAAGTGCAAGGCGCCATTCAAAAACGCCATGTCGCGGTTGGGAGGAATGATGTAGACGCAATTGATTTTCACCACCATCCCGTCTTGCACTTCGAACACCTGCATGCGGGTGCCACGCTGCACCAGGTCACGCAGGATGCTGCTGTGGTCGGGCGCCAGATGCTGCACCAGCACAAATGCCATGCCAGGGTCGGTTTTGGCAGGAAAGCCCGAGAAAAAGGCTTCAAACGCCGCCAGCCCGCCGGCCGAGGCGCCAATGCCGACGATGGGAAATTCTGGCGCAGGCGCTGCGGCTGGAGCGGGATCGGACGGGTGACCAGACTTGTGCTTGGCGTTCATGTTTGCAGGGCGGGTTCAAAAAAATGGGCAGCGTTGCCAGGGGTTGTTTTGGCATCGTACATGGCCGAGTCCGCTTTTTTGAGGAGATTTTCTATCGACTCTTCAGTGCCTTTGAAAACCACCACACCCATGCTGGCGGAGGCGGTGTGGCTGTGCTTGTCCAGCAGGTAAGGGCTAGCCAGGGAAGCCAACACCTTGTTGCTGATCACCGCCGCCTGTGAATCGGCATCGCGATTTTGTTTGCCCAGCCCCTCCAACAACACCACGAATTCGTCACCGCCGATACGCGCCACGGTGTCGCCG
>JANOXL010000345.1:0-3921 GCA_031418395.1 Rhodoferax sp.
GGCAGGCGATGATGAGAACCGCCACGGCATTGATCAACCCATAGACCCAGCTTGGCTCGGGGCCGACGAATCCCCAAACTAAGAAGGTGAGCACCGCAATACTGACCACCGCGATCACAAAGTAGCCCGCCACCTGGTCGGCCATGCGCTGCATGGGTGCGCGCGAGCGTTGGGCCTGCACCACCATTTGCACAATGCTGGACAGTACGGTTTGCGCACCGACTTTTTCTGATTGCATCACCAATGCGCCGTTTGTGTTCATCGTCGCGCCGATGAGTTTGTCGCCGACACGTTTGGTGACCGGCATAGGCTCGCCAGTGAGCATAGACTCATCCACCGCGCTGCTGCCTTCTGTCACCACGCCGTCAACTGGCACTTTTTCTCCCGGGCGAATGCGCAGGCTGTCGCCCACGTGCACGTGCGCGAGGGGTACGTCTTCTTCCGTACCGTCCGCCTTGATGCGCCGCGCTGTCTTGGGCGCCAGGCCGAGCAAAGATTTGATAGCCGCAGAGGTTTGCGAACGCGCCTTGAGTTCCAGAATTTGACCCAGCAGCGTAAGAGAGATGATGACCGCTGCCGCCTCAAAATAAACCGCGACCCGTCCCATCGATACGAATGAGTTAGGAAACACACCGGGCGCTACGGTGGCAATCACGCTGTAGATAAACGCGGCACCTGTTCCCAGGCCAATCAGGGTCCACATGTTGGGGCTGCGGTTAACGATGGATTGAGCGCCGCGTTCGAAAAACGGCCAGCCTGCCCACAGCACGATAGGCAAGGTCAACACCAGTTCAATCCAACTCTGTGTCGCCATGTCAAACCATTGCAGGCGATGCCCAACCATCGCAAGAAACGTGACAACAACGGTCAGCGGCAACGTCCAATAAAAACGCCGTTTGAAATCCACCAGCTCGGGGCTTTCACCTTCCTCGAGCGTTGGTACTTCTGGCTCCAACGCCATGCCGCATTTGGGGCAAGCACCGGGCTTGTCTTGCCGTACCTCCGGGTGCATGGGGCAGGTGTAAACGGCACCCGGGGCCAACGGATCGAGCACTATGGGTGACTTAGCAGCACCGTGAACCGGATACTTTGCCGGGTTGGCAGCAAACTTGGCTTTGCAGCCCGCGCTACAAAAGTAAAGCGGCTTGCCAGCATGCTCCAGCGTGTGCGGTGACTGCGGCGTCACCGTCATACCGCACACCGGGTCTTTCAGGGGTGCAGTGGCCTGGTTGGGCGAGTCATTTGCCTGCAAGGCCATGGTGTGAAGGGCCATACCGTTCCCAAAATTACTTCTGCTTGGCAAGGAACTTGTCAAACTTGGCTATTTCCTTTTTCTGTGCGGCAATGATCTGCTTCGCCATCGCTTTCATTTCAGGCGATTTTCCATGCGCCAGTTCCATTTCTGACATGTCAACCGCTTGCTGATGATGAATTTTCATCATCATGGCGAAGTCTTTGTCGGTGTCGCCAGACATCGTCATTTTGTTCATGCCGTCCATGCCTGTCATCATCGACTTTTTCATGTCGTCAGATCCCATCATGCCCTTGTGCATTTGGCCTTGATGCATGGCACTGTGCGCTGGCGTGGTTTGCGCCAGCGCCGCTGACGTGAAGCACAGTGAGGCAAGGGGGATGAGGCACAGGCAGGCCGCCGATTGAAGTTTCTTGGATTTCATCGAATACTCCATAAGTTAAGGGAAGGCGCTGATCATCAGCAACCACATGCTGTCTGTCTGTTCGATAGCGCACTTAACATTCAGGCATCGCCTATATCTCTGGCCGCAACATCTCCAACATCGCCAGCTGTTCGCGCATGCGCCCGATCCAGAACCCCATTGCAGCGGCGGCCACCGAGCTAAGCCCGATCAACGCCGCTGCATAAGGGCAGGGTAGCCAGTCAGTCACTTGGGGGCCACCTTTTCTGCCCCCGTGACTACGAACGCACCCTGCTGCTGCTCGGCGGTAAACATAATTTTGTCGCCCACGGCAAACTTTTCGAGCAGAGCCGCATCCTTGACCTGGAACACCATGGTCATGCCGGGCATATCCAGATTTTTGATCGGGCCATGCTTCAGTGTGACTTTTTTTGCATCTTTGTCGACCTTGCGTACTTCGGCTTCGGCCATGTCTTTGCTGTCCGCTTTCTTGGCTGCCATAGCATCTGTGGAATGCGCTCCATGCGCACTTGGTGCAGCAGTCTGTGCCAATGCGCTGACGTAAAAGCCAGACGACAGAATGGCAACGGAAACGAGAGTGGCGTTGAAGAATTTCATGGTGTTATTCCTTTCAAGAATAGGATTGATAAACGCGGGTGCTGCCACTTTCGAGGACAAGCAAAACCTTGTACGGGTCTCTTTTAGCGCCTAGTTCCATACCGGGCGAGCCTACTGGCATGCCGGGCACGCTCAAACCTAGGGCTCGCGGGCGCTCTTTGAGTAAGCGTTTGATGTCTTTTGCCGGTACATGCCCTTCGATGACGTAGTCTTCGACAACAGCAGTGTGGCAAGAACCTAAACTGGCTGGCATGTTCATGTCTTTACGGATGGGTGCGGTATCGGGTACGTCCACGGCCAGCACCTTAAACCCGTTAGATTGCAGGTGGGTTATCCAGGCTTTGCAGCAACCGCAATTCGGTGTTTTCCAGACCGACACGAGATTTCGCTCGCCGTGCGCCAGCGCAACGCCTTGCCAAAAAGACAAGGCTGCGCCAAGCGCTCCACCCAGGTAGGTTCTTCGCAGCATGACAAAATTAGTGTTTGTGGGCACCATGGCTATCGCTTTTTCCGGCGGCAGCGACGACTTTGATCTTGCCGACCATACCCGCCTGGTAGTGGCCGGCGATCAAGCACGCGAAGTCAAAATCACCCGGCTTGTTGAACGCCCAAACGATTTCGCCTGTTTTGCCAGGGGCAACGTGCGCCATGTAAGGCTCTTCGTGCTCCATCTTGGGGAACTTGACCATCAACGCTGCATGCTCGTCCAGTTCTTTTTTGGTACCAATGACCAGCTCATGCATTTGGGTGCCGGTGTTCTTTAACACAAGTTTGATGGTGTCACCCTGCTTCACCTCAATTTTGTCGGGTGTGAAGCGCATGGTGTCAGACATGCTCAGGTTGATGGTCTGCTTGACCGCTTTGGCATCGCCCGCAATGCCCCACTCCTTTTGCTCTTTTTTGACCATCGCCGGCTTCTTGGCATGGTCGTCGCCGTGGGCTAGGGCAGCAGTTCCGCTGCCAGCAAGAACAATCGCCGCGAGGGACAAGATAAGTTTTTTCATAGGTAGTCTTTCAGTTGAAATTTAAAGGAGCACGAGGGAAAGTGAATTTAATAACCAATGACTTATGAACCAGGAAGCCTGCCGACCACCAAATAGGCGCTACCCCACAGCGCCGTCCGAACCAGGCGCAACTGCGCACCTCGCTCAGACAAGATGCGCCAAGGGCGATCCATGTTGGTGTAGGTAGTGAGGTAGCGACGAGCGCGGTACAGGTTGAATACATTGATGGGCCACCCCCAAAGCCAAGGCAAGGTTTGCATGCCCAACAAGGCAATACGGGCATCGGGCTTGGCAACAGCCATCAAACGCTCAACAGATGCCGCAGACTGCAAGACGTCGTGCGCGTAGCACATCAAAACCGCATCAGCCCTCTGGTCAAGCGCGTCTTTAAGACCCAGGTCGGCCATGGCCGTTTGCACGACCGTGACATGCCCGCAGTCTGGCCGTGCGGTTAGTCGGCTGCGCGCCTGCGTTGCCATTTCGGGCGAGAGTTCTACACCCACCACCCGCCCTGCTGAACCAACTTGGCCCGCCAACAATGGCAGGGTAGGGCCAGTGCCGCACGCGATATCAAAAACCGTCTCGCCAGCCTTCAACTCTAGCGCCTGAACGGTGCTCAGTCTCAGCGCCTCAATTCGGGTGCA
>JANOXL010000346.1:0-6900 GCA_031418395.1 Rhodoferax sp.
CTGCCACCTGGCCAGTAAAAATGGCCAAGGGGAAGTTCCACGGACTGATACACACCACGGGGCCGAGGGGCAAGTGGGTTCTGTTGTCAAAATCCTGGCGCACCTGGACGGCGTAATAGCGCAAAAAATCGACCGCCTCGCGCACTTCCGACACCGCGTTGGCAGCCGTCTTACCGGCTTCACGCATGAGCAGGTTCAGCATTGCAGCGGTGTTGTTTTGCATCAGCTCAGCCGCCTGCAATAGTGTGCCCGCGCGGGCTGCGGCAGACGTGGCGGCCCAGGCCTGGGCCCCGCTCGCGGCGTGTTGCAGGGCGAGTTGCACCTCAAGCGCGGTGGCTTCCTGAACTTGGCCGACGACGTCTCGCACATCCGCCGGGTTGCAGACTGGGCGGGTGGGCTGCCCTTGTTGTACGGCGCTGTCCTGCAGTGTGGCCAGTAAAGGCCCGGCTGACCAGGCGTTTTGCGCCGCATGGTGCAGGTTTTTATGTAGTTTAGCCAAAGTGCCTTCATCGTTCAAGTCCAGGCCCTTGGCGTTGGGCCGCAGCGCACCGTACAGCGCTGTCGGTGAGGTGATGCCGGGGTGCGCCAGCCCCAAGAGGCCTTCCTTTTGTGCTGCTTCGGCAATGGCTTCGACCGGGTCCTGGATGAGATCCTCCAGCGGCAAAGTGTTATCAGCAATACGGTTGACAAAGGACGTGTTGGCGCCGTTTTCCAGAAGGCGGCGCACCAGGTAGGCCAGCAGTGTTTCGTGGGTGCCCACGGGGGCGTACACACGGCAGGGCCGGCCGGGCTTGCCTTCGGGTGTTGTACCCACCACCTGTTCATACAGAGGCTCGCCCATGCCGTGTAGACACTGGAATTCATACTGACCGGCGTAATAGTTTTGTCCAGCCAAAGTGTGGATGGCGGCCAACGTGTGGGCGTTGTGAGTGGCGAACTGCGGGTAGATTTGCCCGGGCGCCGTCAGCAATTTGCGCGCGCAGGCCAGGTACGCGGTGTCAGTATGCCGCTTGCGGGTGTACACCGGGAAGTCTTTTTGCCCGTCTACTTGGGCGCGCTTGATTTCAGAGTCCCAATAAGCACCTTTGACCAATCGGATCATCAGGCGGTGCTGGCTGCGTGCGCCCAGGTCAATCAGCCAATCGACCACCGCAGGGCAGCGCTTCTGATAGGCCTGGATGACAAAACCAATGCCGTTCCACCCTGCGAGCGATGGAGCCAGGCACAGGCGCTCCAGCAGATCGAGGGACAGCTCCAGCCGGTCGGCCTCTTCGGCGTCGATGTTGATGCCAATATCGTACTGGCGGGCCAGTGCTGTGAGATGCAGCAGGCGAGGGTACAGCTCGTCCATCACGCGGCGAGCCTGGGCGCGGCTGTAGCGCGGGTGCAAAGCCGAAAGTTTGATGGAAATGCCGGGGCCTTCGTAAATGCCGCGCCCGCTGGACGCTTGGCCAATCGCATGGATGGCCTGCTCATAGGCGGCTAGATACTGGGCCGCATCGCCAGCGGTCAACGCCGATTCACCCAGCATGTCGTAAGAAAAACGGAAACCCTGTGCCTCCCGCGCCACGGCGTTGGCCAGCGCCTGCGCGATGGTTTCGCCCGTCACAAACTGTTCGCCCATCATGCGCATGGCCAGATCCACACCTTTGCGTATCAGTGGCTCGCCGCTGCGTGTGGCCACGCGCTTGAGCGCAGCGCCCAGGCCCACTTCCGAGTGGGTGCTGATCAGTTTGCCGGTCACCAAAAGGCCCCAGGCCGCTGCGTTGACGAAGAGTGAAGGGCTGCTGCCCAGGTGCGCCTGCCAGTCGCCCTGACCAATCTTGTCGCGTATCAGTGCATCACGTGTGGCGGCATCGGGGATACGCAAAAGCGCTTCGGCCAGGCACATCAGGGCCACACCTTCCTGGGATGACAGGGCAAATTCGCGCAGCAAGCCTTGCACCAGGCCCGCGCGCCCCTGGGCCTGCTTCTGATTGCGCAGGGAGTGGGCGAGTTGGTAGGCCAGCGTTTGGGTTGCGGTAGCCTGTTGCGAGTTCAGGCGCGCCAGCGGCATCAACACGGCAAGGGCCTCGGGCTCGGGTGCACGCAGGGCTGACGTGATGGCGCTGCGCAGCGCCGAGCTTGCCAAGGGCTCATAGAACTGCAGGTAGGGACTGGGTGTGTCGTGCATGGTGGGATGGCCGCGTGGTGATCATGGGGTTTCTAACATAAACAGCGGTGGTCCGACGAGATGCCAGGCTTGTGCAAGCCAGAATTGCCAGGCCGGGCCTGCCGCACCGCAGATCGGTACGCGGCTCGCGATTGCTGTGCATGCGCTTGAAGCTAGAAATTGGCTAGCTGTAGTTACCCGTTATTGCGCGCCAGTGGTCTATTCGCCACCATGACCTTGCCTGACCGCTCCCTCACACTCACGGGTGCCTCCAACTTCCGCGGCCTCGGCGGTAATGGCGGCCATGGCATCCAGTCAGGCGCCGGTTGAGTAAATGACGGATGGGCAAGCTAGCCAGCGGATTCTCAGGTGTCGCCGGGGCAGGGCGAAAGAAACCCATCACGATGCAGCCGCTGATCATCGGCATGCTGGCGAACAGGCCGCCCAGAAAGATCAGTTGCAGGGCGTGAAGGTCGGCGCTGACGAGTTTGACCAGTGCGGCGTTGCCAATAATAAAGCCTTACCCACGCCTAGTAGCTCAGCGTTGTTGTCGACGGCGCGAGCGCCCAGCCAACCCCGCTGCGCCCAGCGCGGCCAAAGCCAATGGCCAAGTGCCTGGCTCGGAGATGGGGGTCACGTAGCCCTCAATACTGGCGGTGTAAGCATGCAAAACGCCGGGCAGCAATGCCAAGCTGTCAGACCACGCCGCGCTCGCGCCGCCATTGGTCAAAAAGCAGTTGTTGACGGTGCCAATGGGGCATTGCAGGGAGTTGGCGTAGGGGTCGGCCAGCGAGAAATCGAACCAGGCGTCAAACTGCTCGCCGCTGCCGCTTTGGGTCACGCTGTAGTCGTTGTCGGTGCCGGCCAGCATCAAGTATTGGCCGTTGGACAGCATCGGCCCGACGGCCAGGCCTTCCCATTTTTCAGGTGACTTGTTGCCCAGGGCGGGCAGGGTATTGGCGTCCAGATCCATCTTTTTGGGCGACTTGATGACCGCGCCGGCAAAAGCGCCCGTCGCAGGCAAGGTGACGTTGCTCACGTCGGCGGCGCCCGCCAGGTCGATTTCGTAGACAGCCTTGTCTGCCGGGCTAACTGTTGCACCGACGCCGATGCCGCGGTTATTGCGCTCGAGCACCAGGAACTTGTCGTTGCCCAAAGCTACCAGTGACGAAATGCCCCGGCCCTGCCCCGCCGTGTCCATGCGGTAGGCATATTGCGCCAGCGCCAGGCCGGTGGTGTTGTCAAACTTCACGATGCGCGAATACACGCCATTGCCGCCACCCTCTGCGAGCGTGGCGCTTTGCAACATGGCGTAAGAATATTTGCCGTCCGGGCTGATGGCCAGGCCCTCAAAGCCCCGGTTGGTGCGTTTGCCCGCCGTGTTGCCCGCATCGCTGGCGAAATTGGCAACGCCGGTGGCAGCATTGCGCGGCACCAAGTTGGTCGGCGTGGTGAAACGGCGCACCAGGTTGCCAGCGCGGTCAAACTCCATCAGCGATGGGCCGTATTCGTCGGAAACCAGCAGGTTGCCGGTTTTGGGGTGGATCACCAAACCCTCCGGGTCCAGCGCGCGGCCCAGCACGTTGGTGGGGGCTGGCGCAATGCCATTGAGAGGCTGGCCACCGTCCTTGAACTTGATGGTCTGGGCAATCTGGAAGTTGGAAATCGCGCCGTTGGCGGCGACGTCCAAAGTGAAGCGTTGCACCCGGGTTTCGTAGTTCAAGAGGCCACCGCCTGGGCCCCGGTCTGACAGGCCCCACCATTCTTTGCGATTGGGGTCGTAGTAGATGTCGGAGAAGAAGCCAACCCGGCGATCCGCAGCGTTGCCACTGGACTGGTCCAGCGCGCCACCGCTGATGGTGATGCCGTTGACAAAAGAGACGGAGGAGACGGCATCGGCGAATGCCATGGCCGGGGACATCGCAGCAATTGCGGAAACCACGGAAATCGCAAATGTAGCGGCGTGAGGAAGCTGTTTGGGTTTGATCATTCTTGGGGGGAGGGTAGAGTATTGGTTGACGGGGCTCGGCTTGGCTGAGCGATGCTGGGGAATGCTAAAAGACCTACATGTCAATTCAATGACAGTCCACCTTGCTGCCCGCATCCCGGCGCTGAGCAGCCGCGTCACGCTACAGTTTTGCTAGCTCGCTGTGGCGGATGGTTGCACGCCGGTGGCATAATTGCCAATATGAACCTGCCTGACCGCTCCATCAAACTTACGGGTACCTCCAACTTCCGTGACCTCGGTGGTTACGTGGGCCGCGACGGCCGCGCGCTGAAGTGGCGCAAAATTTTTCGCTCTGACCATCTGGGTGAGCTCAACGCGGCCGATATCGATGCGCTGCGCGCGCTAAACCTGACCCGCGTGTGTGACTTCCGCGGCGTGAACGAACGTGTGGCCCACCCCTGCGCCTTGCCCGGCCCGGCGGTGCATGCCTTGTCGATTGAGCCCACGGTGGTGCAGGCGATTCAAGAGTTCGTGTTGCGAAATCAGACCATGGTCGCCGCCGACGCGGTGCGCATGATGCAAGACACCTACCGCGCTTTTGTCACTGACAACTCGGCGCGGTTTGCCGAGCTGTTTGGGCATCTGCTGCATGATGACTCGCCACTTGTATTCCACTGCACAGCGGGCAAAGACCGTACCGGTTTTGCCGCCGCGCTGATTCTTTCGGCCCTGGGTGTGCCGCGTGATGTGGTGATGCAGGACTACCTGTTGACCAACGATTTGTACCGGGCACCTTCGCTCGTGGGCGGGGCCGCGCCGCCGGAGGTGCGTGACGCAATTCGCCGCGTGCAGCCAGACTACCTGCAGGCCTCGCTCGATGTGGTGGACCGTGACTTTGGTGGCATGGAAAACTACCTGGAAAAGACGCTCGGACTAGGAGCTTCTGAGCGAAAAAAACTTGAATATCTTTTTCTAAATTGATGTTTTGAAGATAATTTGCATTTAAGTCTCAAATTTATTGAGTTTAATGCTATTATTTTTATATTTTATTTGATGAAATTTTATTCAAATAAATACAAAAATTACTATATAAACGGCCGTATGTGGTGGTGCCGAATGCGTTTGCAAACCCTCAGTAACTCAGCCGCTCCGGCTTGATCTCCTGCAAGATCGTCGTCGCAATTTCCTCAATTGATTTGGTCGTGGTCGAGAGCCACCGGATACCGGCGCGGCGCATCATCGACTCGGCCTCAGAGACTTCCATGCGGCAATTCTCCAGCGCGGCGTAACGCGAATTGGGCCGCCGTTCATTGCGTATCTCCGAGAGTCGCTCGGGCTGGATCGTCAGGCCAAAAATTTTGGTTTTGTGCGGCACCAGCGCAGGCGGCAACTGCTGGCGCTCGAAGTCCTCCGGAATGAGCGGGTAGTTGGACGCCTTCAGGCCATATTGCATGGCCAGGTACAGCGAGGTGGGTGTTTTGCCGCTGCGGCTCACGCCGACCAGGATCACGTCAGACTGCTCCAAATCACGGTTGCTTTGGCCATCGTCGTGCGCCAGCGAGAAGTTGATGGCTTCAATACGGTCGTGGTATTGCTTGCTTTTGCTCACGTCGCTGAAGCGGCCAATGCGGTGGCTGGATTTGAGCTGCAGCTCGGTCTCCAGCGGGTGGACGAAGGTGCCAAACATGTCCAGCAACATGCCTTTGCAGCCTTCGGTGACGATGCCCAGCACCTCCATGTTGACCAAAGTGCTGAACACAATCGGCTTTGTGCCGTCGATGGTCGCTGCGTGGTTGATCTGGCGCACCGCCTGATGTGCTTTGTCGGCGGTGTCGATGAAGGGCAGGCGGATGTGGCGCGCCTCCAGATCAAACTGCGCCAGGATCGCGTTGCCAAAGGTCTCGGCCGTGATGCCGGTGCCGTCGGAGATGAAAAACACGCTGCGGTAGGGCTTTGCAGTCGGGGCGGCACCGCTGTTGTCGCTGGTGGGGCTCAGATCGCCAAAAAAAGTGGAAGGGTTGGTCATGGTGAAGCTCAAGGTACGAGGCCCACAGCCTGGGCCAGATGCTGGACTCTACAATGACTCCAACCCCCATCTTTGCCATGCAACGCCGCCAGCCCCCAAAACCAACAACAACGGTTGCCGCGTTCGCCTCTGCCCCCCGGTTTTTAACCTCCGGAGTTTTCCCATGTCCTCACTCTTTGCCGCGACCGACCTGGTCGTTCCGTTTGAAAACCTGAGAATGACCGATGTCGAGGCGGTGGGCGGTAAAAACGCCTCCCTCGGCGAGATGATCTCGCAGCTACCCACCGGGGTGAAAGTGCCGACTGGTTTTGCCACCACGGCGCATGCATTCCGCCAGTTTTTGGCGCACGATGCTCTGGCTGACCGTATCAAAACCCGTTTGGCCAAATTGAACACCGACGACGTGCGCGCCCTGGCTGCCGCCGGAGCCGACATCCGCGCCATGGTCGAGGCGCAACCCTTTCCACTCGATTTGCAGCAGGCCATCAGTACCGCTTTTGCCGCCTTAAGCGCGGGCAACCCAGCCGCTTCATTTGCCGTGCGCTCGTCCGCTACGGCAGAGGACCTGCCCGATGCGTCATTTGCCGGCCAGCAGGAAACCTTTTTGAACGTCGTCGGCATCGACGACGTGTTGCACAAAATGAAGGAGGTCTTCGCCTCGCTTTACAACGACCGCGCCATCAGTTACCGCGTCCACAAAGGCTTCGCACACGAACACGTGGCCTTGAGCGCGGGTGTGCAGCGCATGGTGCGCTCAGATTTGGGCGCGGCCGG
>JANOXL010000347.1:0-6103 GCA_031418395.1 Rhodoferax sp.
ATACTTGCCAAAAACTTGCCAAAGACTTTCCAGAAGTTGCAATTTACCGGGTTTGCTGCATTTGAACCCGTAGGCGAATTGAGGTAACCTCCCATCCCTTGCTGCGCAAATGCGCCATGAAGGCGGGCAACAACTGGCGGATTTTGGCGGCGGTGGCGTTGTTGTCCAGAATCAGGCACCAGACCGCACCGTCAATAGGGCCCGCTGTAATCGATTTTTTAAGCGTTGCCGGAATCAAGGCCTCAATCGACTTCAGGCGGCTGGTGGATTCACGGGTTAGTTCGGCAAGCCGCGCGAAAGTTGGCGTTTCTCCAGCAGCCTGCAAAAGCGTGTAACTGCGCGGCTTGGGCGGCGGTGGCTGGCGCGAAGCGGGTAGGCGCGTTGTCATGGGGCAGTTCAGTCCAGATTAGCCGAAAAAGGAAGTGGCAGATGCAATTGATTATCACGGACGCCTGGTTGGCCAAAAGCCGCGCCATCCATCTCTCGGGTCGGCGTTTGATTTTTGCTCTGGCCATGTTGTCGCTGGCCTTGACAATCGTTGCGGCCGGCCTTTACCACTGGGTTTTTCTCAAAGGTGCGCGTGACGGCTGGCCCGTCATCGGCAGCTTTGTGCGGCTTTTGGTCAAAGACGAATTCGAGCAGCGTGACCGTTTCATGCGGGAAAACCTCAACGTCATGGCCAAAAAAGTCGGTGAAATGCAGGCCAAACTCACCCAACTGGAGTCATTGGGAGAGCGCGTCTCGGGCCTGGCAGGCGTGAATGCGGGCGACATCAAGGCCCTGCCGGGCCGCGGCGGCGTGTTGTTGCCGGGGCGCGACCTCTCGCTCCAAGAATTGCAGACTACCCTGACTGCGATGGATCAAGCCACAGACCAGCGCGCCGACTGGATGACGCTGATGGAATCGCGTTTGTTCGAGCAAAAAATGCGCAACATGATGGTGCCCACCCAGCAGCCCGTGCCCGGCGCCAACCTGGGCTCGCACTTCGGCTGGCGCATCGACCCGATCACCGGGCAGTCGGCCCTGCACACCGGGCTGGATTTTCAGGCCGATACCGGCACGCCCATCTACGCCGCTGCGGGTGGTGTGGTCGTCACGCAGGAGTACCACGCGGGTTACGGCAACCTGGTGGAGGTTGACCACGGCAAAGACCTGATCACCCGCTACGCCCACGCCTCGCAGGTCTTCGTCAAAAAAGGCGATGTCATCAAACGCGGCCAAAAAATTGCCGAAGTCGGCACCACCGGTCGCTCCACCGGCTCACATCTGCACTTTGAAGTGCTGGTGCAAGGTGTGCCGCAGGACCCGCAAAAGTTCTTGAGTGCCGGCGAAGCCAACGTGCGCCAGTTGGCCAAAAACACGCCTGCGGGGCGCGCTGGCGGCAAATAGGTGCGTCGGCCGGGCCTGGCCAGGGACAGGCGGGTTACAGGCTACAAAAGACGGTTCCACCCAGGAGATTGCGAACATCCATGATCACCGTTCACCACTTGAACAACTCGCGCTCGCAGCGTGTGCTTTGGCTGCTTGAAGAGCTGGGCGTGCCCTATGAGATCAAGCGCTACCAGCGGGATGCCAAGACGATGCTGGCGCCGCCCGAGCTGCGCCAGGTGCACCCGCTGGGGAAATCTCCGGTAGTCACCGATGGTGGGCTCACGGTTGCCGAGTCCGGCGCGATTGTTGAGTACCTGGTCGATCAATATGGCGCGGGCCGTTTCAAGCCTGCCGCAGGCACGCCACAGCGTTTGCGCTACACCTACTGGCTGCATTACGCTGAAGGCTCGGCCATGCCACCGCTCTTGATGAAACTGGTGTTCGACACGATGGCAAGAGCGCCCATGCCCTTCTTTGTGAAACCCATCGCCAAAGGCATCGCCGCCAAGGTCAAAAGCAGCTTCATCAGCCCGCAAATCGAGCTGCACCTGAACTACATGGAGGCCGAGCTGGAGAAATCAAAGTGGTTTGCCGGTAGCGAATTTACCGCAGCAGACATCCAGCTGAGCTTTGTTCTGGAGGCCGCCTCAGCCCGCGGCGGGCTCGATGCCCGCCGACCCAGACTCATGGACTTTCTGAAGCGCATCCATGCCAGACCGGCCTACCAGCGCGCGCTTGAAAAGGGTGGGGCTTACGATTTGATGAGTTGACCGGCTGGCCCATCGTGTGCAGTTATGTTGGACGGCCCTCCAAGACCGCCCCGCCATTGCCGACTTCGCCCAGCAACATGGGGGCGTTGCCAAGGGCCTCGTCATAGACGTAACTTTGGCCCAGCACGGTGGCATTGGGCGCCAGATGATCCACCAGAGGCTCGCTCTTGAAGACGCGTTGGCCCAGGGCGTTGTGCAGGAAGGTGACTTTGCTGCCCTCATCAGAATCGCTCACCGTGGCCTGGGCGTGGCGGTTTTGGGCGTCGTAGACGAACTGAGCGCAAGGCAAAAGCCGCTGGCAAGGCCGCATACGGGCTCGCAGGCGAGGGCGCCCGGACGATGTATTTGTTAACATGGGTATCAACAAATTACCAGGTTTGACGCCGAGTGGAAAGTAATCAAGGGTTTTTGGCCTCGGGCTCTCGTGAAATATACGCTAATTGCTACGTATTTTATAGCACTCAAATTGTTGCTGTGGATGATTTGGGGTAGAGATCTGAATTGATATTGGATGATGAAAGATCTGACCTCATTGCGTGCCTGACCCCATTGCGTCTACACACCGGCCGTGAAGCCATTCAAGTTCGCGGATCGTGCCGTCACCAAAACTCAGACTGTCGAAATCCTGATCAAAACTGTAACCGTTGCCGTTGAAGCTGACATAAGAGAAAACCCGGTTGGCGATTGCGTCAGAGAAATGCAGTCATGGCGCGCCGACAAACGGCAAAATCAGTACAGTCGGCTTACCAACCCCGCGTCAGCCAGAAATTCGGCCATTTCTTTCTTGTGTGCAGCGGCTGGCAACCGGTGGGTTTCAATCGCCAGGGTGGCTGCCGGACGTTTGCCACACAAACGGTGCATCTCGGCAAAACCGCTGTCGGGTGTGCCCGAGCTTTCCGCGCAAAAGAAAGCCACCTGGTTGAAGCGTTCGGCGTATTTTTGCAGATAGGCGCGCATCGGCGCTGCAACGCCATTGCCCTGCACCGGTGCCCCGATAACCACCAAGTCGTAAAAGCGTGGGTTGCGAACCGGTTTATGTATGGGTGGATGTGCTCGCGTCAGTGCCTGCCAAAGAGTGCGCCAGATGGATTGGGTCGGGTGCACGAGGCGCACGGCCTCCAGGTCGGCGGCGCAATGTCTGGCGATTTCTTTGGCTACCTGGCCGGTTTGACCAGTGTGACTGAAATAGAGCACGAGAGTTTTCATGGTGATGGTCTAGACTGAGTCTGGGTGGTTATGGGTTGTGGGTCATGGGTCATGGGGCATGGATCGCCCGCGCGCGATTGAGCGGCAGACGGTGTTTTCAGCTCTGCGCAAGAGCGTCGAGGCTTATTTCAAGCGCCGTTGTCGGCGGCTCGCAGTGACGCCCAAAAGCGCGGCCAGCACCAGCCCGACGGTTCCCGGCTCGGGCAACTGCTGCACTGCGATGTCGGCAATCAGCAGGCCTTCTCCGATGGCGCCAATCTGCGTTGCGGCACCGGTGGCCAGGTTGATGGTGAGCAATCTAGAAGTCCCGCCTGCACCCGTCAGCGACGCAAAGGCCTGGTTGCCGAAAGCAAAAATGTCAAAACCCACCGGGTCTGTCGTATCAAAGCCCAGGCTACCAATGGTATTGAGCGTGCCGTTGTTGGGGTTGAGTCGCAGATTTTGGTCTGCGTCACTGGTCAACCGAAGGCGATCCACCACCGGGTTAAAGTCCAAACCGAAAGAGGAACCGCTTAGTAAAAAAGCGCTTGCTGCGCCGATCACAGAGGCCACGCCGGTTGACCTGTTGATGCTGTACAAGCGGCTGTCTGACGACACGCCGTATAACACGCCGTTGGCCGCGCGAAAGTCGATACCCACCAGAGATTGCCCGGCACCCAGGCCGGTGATGCCGACATTGCCCATGAGGGTGCCTGACCCTTCGGTGTCGAATACAACCAGCCGATTGGCAGCCGCGATGCCGTAAACCGAAGTAGCCAAAGCAGGTACAGCGAAAGTGAGGCCGCACAGAGCCGCCAACAGAAATCGTTTTCCAGTTTTCATAAATCAAGCCGTTTGAAGTGGTAAACCAAACATGGCTGAACGCATACACAGCCACAAATAGCCGCGGCGATCAAAAATGAGATTTAAAGCGCCGCGAGAATGGATGGTGTCGCCAGGTGTATGGCCCGTCTGTGCGGTACCGGACGTAAGGCGCGGGCCAAACTACCGGCAATTCCGGGTAAAAACTCTCCAAAAAGCACTTCACCTGGTGCTGCAAGACCTGTTCAAATCGATTGGAGTCGGTGGGTCTGCAAAATAGAAGACCAAAAATGCTGCAAAGTCGTTGGGTGGTGAAGACGGGCACAGCCTCAGTTGCCGCTTTGGGTTGGAGTTCTACATTGATTCAGGTGCAGGCCACCTGACCCGACAAGCCGGTAAAAATGGTGGTGCTAGTCAACGCTGGCGGCACGGCAGACACACAAGAAACCTGGCAAGAAACCTGGAAACCTAAGGCCAAGTCTATTGTCATCACACCCCTATTTACCGCAACAACTAACCCCAGGCCCCTCACCCCGCCACTCGCAAACTCAAACAAAACTCCGCGCCGCGCGCGACGCGGTTGAAGGCGGTGAGGGTGCCAACGATGCTCGTGGTCACGGACTTTCACGGGTTCTCCAGCTTCAAATTGACAATTTTTCGCCATTGTCATAACATACAAGCATTTCCTGTCTTAGGAGTGAAACGTGAGCATTCATACATTTTCAAGCCGAGACTTCACGCGTGACGTTTCTTCGGCCAAGCGCGCGGCGGTCAGCGGCCCTGTCTTCATTACTGACCGTGGCCGCCCAGCCTTTGCGCTGCTCAAAATCGACGACTACTACCGTATGGCGGGGCAAAACGAGCCCTCGCTTCTGGACGTGATGGACGGCATTGCGGGGGGCGAGGGCATTGACTTCGAGCCGCCGCGCCTCACGCTGGATATTCAGGCTGCCGCGCTGGACTGACGGCGACCTATGTTCGTTCTGGATACCAACGTCATTTCCGAGCTGCGCCACGGTAAACCGCATCAGTCTGCCGAGGTGCGCGCCTGGGCCGCCGGGCAGCCCAGCAGCAGCCTGTACCTCTCCGCCATTTCGATATTGGAGCTGGAAAAAGGCATCCTGGCGCTGGAGCGCCGCATGCCACCGCAGGGCAGCGCGCTGCGCATCTGGCTTGCCGGGGTGTGTGCAGCGTTCGCTGGCCGAATCCTGCCCTTCACCGAGAACACTGCCCCCCTGTGCGCTGCGTTGCACGTGCCAGACCCGCGCTCCGAACGTGACGCCATGATCGCTGCAACCGCACTTGAACACCGCTTTGCGGTGGTGACCCGCAACGTGTCAGATTTTTCAAATACGGGGGTCGCGCTTGTTAACCCTTGGCTTGCCTGATAACTCCTGAAATAGTTGTAACTCAACCCCGTCTCCGTATCAAAATACTGCCCCGGAAACCGCAAATTCAGCGCGGTTGGTGTTGAGACCACCAACCTCGTGGCAGTGTTGGTGGGCGAAGCCGGGTCAATCGCAAAGACGGCCGTGGCCGTACCCGCTGGGGCCAGCACCCCGGTGGGGGTCTGATCACCAAACGGGCTGTAGGGCCACTGCCAGACGGCCAGATTGCTCGCATCGGTCATACGCCGGGGTGTCGCCAGATGGTCGCTGTGCACGGCAAACAGGGCGGCATCGCGGTACAGACCGATGGGGATCGGGTTTGTTTCTCCTCCGATCGCACCGTCCGACACCGGCAACCACAAATACTCCCGCCGCCCGGTGCTGCTGACACCGCCATTGCCGTATTCACCCAAAAGAGCAGCCACGCCCACCGCCGGTTCTGCATACACAAAACTCTGCCCCAGCGTGGCATTGGCCTGGGCGGTGGCAAACATCCAGTTGAAATTGGCCAGGAGCCAACTCACAAAACTGCTGCCCAGCACGGTGGCGTTGGGGGCCACATGATCG
>JANOXL010000348.1:0-2564 GCA_031418395.1 Rhodoferax sp.
GATTGACGACGCCATCATCACCGGGCGCGTCAAAGCGGCCTTGTTGGGCGATATCGATACAAGAAGTTTTGACTTCAGGGTCGAGACACACCAGGGTGAAGTTCAATTGTGGGGCTTTGTGCAAACCCTGAACCAGTTTGAACGCGCTGCCGAACTGAGCCGCAGCCTACCGGGTGTCCGGGGAGTTCTCAACAACCTGGCTCTCCGGGGCGAAGGCGGGGGCGCTGGCGGCATGGTGGACGACAGCATCATCACGGCGCGCGTCAAGGCGGCCCTGCTGGCAGACGCCAGCGTCAACAGTGGTGACGTCAGCGTGGTGACGCGCTCAGGCGACGTGCAACTTAGCGGACTGTTAATCAACCAGCGGCAGATTGAACGCGCCGTGCTGGTTGCGCGCAGGGTTCAAAACGTCGCCGGCGTGAGCAACGAGATGCGTGTCAAACAATAAGCTTGACGCTAGCGGCTCCCCGAGCCGCTCAAGCGGAACGCCAAACCTGGCGTCACACGCGCCGAACGCCTCGTTTTACCGCCTGCGAACCAGGCTGATCACAAAACTGATCACCGCGAGCACCGCGAACACCATGAACAACAGCTTGCCGATCTCGACAGCGCCAGCTGCAATTCCGCCAAAACCGAAGAGGGCGGCGACAAGTGCAATCACAAAAAAGACAACAGCGTAATGCAGCATAAGGAACTCCTGTTTCCAGCGGCGAAAAACTGCCGCCTTGAAGAGAAGTGTCCTTGGATGCCTTCGAATCAACCAGAGGCGCGCATCCCGTTGCGCCGTCGGGCGGATGCGGGGCGCAACGTAGGCTGCGTCCGACAGCGCCGTCATGTAGGACATCTACTACGCCAAAAGATGGCGCTGTCCGCTGGGCATTTGACGCAGCTTTCCCCATACTGTGATTTGCCTATCCATTCTCATTAAGGACTCCACCATGACTTCATTACGTACCCCTTTGATCCTCTCGATCGCCACCGTTGCACTGATGGGGCTGGGCGCTTGCGCCGGCATGACCGCCCAGGAAAAAGGTGTGGCAACCGGTGCTGTTATTGGCGGCGTTGCTGGCAATGTATTGTGTGGCGGCATTTTGTGTACCGGCGCAGGTGCGGCTGTTGGCGGCGTGATTGGCCATGAAGTGACCAAGAAAAAGTAGTCATTGGGCAACCGCAATTTCGTTCTGCACGAGCCGCACGCCGTTGACGCCAAGGGCCAGTTCCGTGGCTCTTGATTTTTCAACATGGCTCGACGCTGTGCCAGTCAGCAGCACGATTCCGTCAACGGTATTGACGTGAATCGAGCGGCCATCCACGCGCCGACTGTCCAGGAAGCGGGATTTCACATGATGGGTGATTGTGGCGTCGTTCGCACGCGAGTCGGCGCTTTGCGGATGGTCAGCAACGGCGCAGGCTGTGATCATCAGGCAGGAGCCAAGCACCCAACCGGTGAGCAGGGCCGAACGGGTGATTTTGAATAACATGGCGATCCTCCAGGGTAATGTCATTTTGTGGTCGATGGGGTGTCAATTTGAGGTATCGGTACGCGTTGTGCCATGGATATGCCAGACCGCAACAAAAAGGGCAGCGATGACAGGCCCCAGCACAAAACCATTGATGCCCATGGCTGCGATGCCGCCCAGTGTGGTGATCATCACCAGGTAGTCGGGCAAGCGGGTGTCTTTGCCCACCAGCGCCGGGCGCAGCACGTTGTCTACCAGGCCAATCACCAGCACGCCGAAAAGGCAAAGGCCGATGCTGGACCATACGGCGCCAGTTACAAAGAAGTAGAGGGCCACCGGCACCCAGACCAAACCCGCACCGATGGCAGGAAGCAGCGATAGAAACGCCATCAACACGGCCCACAGTAAAGGGCTGCTCACGTCCAGCACCCAAAACGCGAGACCGCCCAAAGCGCCCTGAAGTGCTGCAATGACGAGATTGCCTTTCACCGTGGCACGCACCACGGTTGCGAACTTGTTCCTCAGCTGGTATTTATAGCCGGGTGCCAGCGGCACGGCGTCGTGTACGGTGCTTGCCAGCGCCTGACCATCGCGCAGCAGGAAAAAGGCGAGGTACAGCGTGACAAAGAAACCGATCACATAGTCGAGTGCCAACATGCCCATGCTCAGCGCCTGGGCGGCGAGGTACTGGCTTGCAAGGGCGGCCAAGTCGATGAATTGGCGTTCCAGGGCGGCAAAATTTTTGACTCCCAGGCGTGCCAGCAACTGCCTTGTCCAATGGGGCAACGCGTCGAACACGCCGTGAGCAAACGGCAGTGGATTCAAGGCGCCAGACTCCAGGCGGGCATACAGAAGGGTGGCATCCGCGGCCAGTCCAGCGAGCAATAAGGCCACCGGGAAAATAGCCACCACGACTGCGATGAGCAAGGTCAATACGGCCGCCGCGTTGACCTCCCCTTTCATCCGTTTGAGCAGCCACTTATTCAGGGGCGCAAAAACCAGCGCGATGATGATGCCCCACATGATGGGCGCGTAAAACGGTAGCAATATCCACAGAAGGCACATCGAGACCACCACCACCAGCCAAAAAAGCGCCCGGTTTTG
>JANOXL010000349.1:0-19199 GCA_031418395.1 Rhodoferax sp.
CCCAGCGTGGTCCAGATTTTTTGGCCGTTCACGAGGTAATGGTCGCCTTGCCGCTCGGCCTTGGTTTTGAGCGAGGCCAAGTCCGAGCCCGCGCCCGGCTCGGAATAACCCTGCACCCAAAAGTCCTCCGCCTCGCGCATACGGGGCAGAAAGCGGTTTTTTTGTTGCTCGGTGCCGAACTTCATGAGCACTGCCGCACACATCACCGGGCCAAAAGGCGCCATGCCCGGCGCACCTGCAAAACCCATTTCTTCGTCGAAGATGTAGCGCTGGGTCACGTCCCAACCGGTGCCACCCCATTCCACAGGCCAGTGCGGTACGGCCCAGCCTTTGGCCGCCAGAATTTTGTGCCAACGGATCAAATCGGCTTTGGAGAGGTGCTGGTACTGCGTGGTTTTATCACGCAAGTCAGCGGGTAAATTGGCGGCCAGCCAGGTGCGAACCTCGTCGCGAAAACTCTGTTCTTCAGGCGAATAACGCAATTCCATCAGTGATCTCCAGTTGATTTTTTCAATGCAGCCGCAGCGCGCAGGGCGGCGGCTTGTTCCTTGGTGATGCCCAAAGCAGTTTGCATTGGGCCGGGGGAGGCGGCGTCCCACGCATGGCGCGGGCCGATGGTCAGCCCCCCATCTACGGTAAGGGACGTGCCGGTGACAAAACTCGATGCATCCGACGCCAGGAACAAGACGGCCTCGGCAATGTCACGGGGCAAACCCGAGCGGCCCACCGGGTTGGCACTGCCACTTTTGGCCGCCACCTGCTGCGCGAACTGCCGCGCTTCCTCCAGATTCATGCCCATACCTTGGCCAAAAATCGAGGTGGCGATGAAGCCTGGCACCACGGCGTTGATACGGATCTTGTGCTGCGACAAATCTTTGGCGGCAAGGCGCGTGTAATGCAAGACACCGGCTTTGGCCACTGAATAGGCAATCGGGGCGTAACCGGCCTGCAGCGCAGAGATAGACGAAGTGCTGATCACCGAGCCGCCGCCACGCAGCTTCATATGGGGCGTGGCAAACGAGGTACCTGCTGCGACCGCGCGCAGCAAGAGCGCGTGGGTCATGTCCCACCCGGCTTCGTCCCAATCTTCAACACCGGCGGTGCTGCCGCCATGGCCGGCGTTGTTAAAGAGAATGTCCAGGCTACCAAAGTGCTGCACGGCCAGGTCAATTGCCGCTTTGATCTGCTGCGGGTTCGTCACATCGCAGGCAGCAAACCTGACGGTACCGGCAAAACGCCGCTCAAGTTCGCGACCCATATCCTCTTGTACATCTGCGGCGAGCACCTTCGCTCCTTCTTCCACAAACAACTCCAACGTGGCAAGGCCAATGCCCGAGCAGGCTCCGGTGATTACGGCAACTTTTCCTTCAAGACGATGCGGCATGGGGTCTTTCCTTTTTCGACGCGCCACACGAGTCTAGCTGGCGTCGGCCAATTCAACTGTCTCGTGGGTGAATGGACTTGACGGTCTTTACCGCTGAGCGTACACCGCCGAGCCTGGCGCCACGAGCGCCCCAGCAGGGCTGCGGGGCAGGGAAAGTCCCTAACCGCAGGGCACAACGGCTGACAAACGGCTACGGATTTGTCGCTAAAGTGCACACTCTGGTATTCGTAGAACTTATAAGGAGACTTTCCATGAAGCAGCTTCGCCGGGCATTGACAACTTTGGTTTTCGGAATTGGCTTAGGCGCAATGGCGGCAGGCGCGTTGGCTCAAACCACGGTGCTGCGTGTTGTACCCCACTCGAACCTGGCCATCCTTGACCCGATCTGGACGACCGCCTACATGAGCCGCAACCACGGTTACATGATTTACGACACCTTGTTTGGCACCGACGAAAACGCCAAAATCAAACCGCAAATGGTCGAGAGCTGGACTGAGAGTGCCGATCACCGCCTGTGGACCTTCAAGTTGCGCAAGGGGTTGGAGTTCCACGATGGTAAACCCGTGACCGGGGAAGACGTGGTGGCTTCCCTGCAGCGCTGGGGCAAACGCGACGCCATGGGCAGCGCGCTGATGACTTTTGTACAGCGCATGGATTCGCCCACGCCCGACACGTTTCGCATCTTCCTGGGTGAAGCCTGCGGTTTTGTGCTTGAAGCCTTGGGCAAACCTTCATCCAACGTGCCATTCATCATGCCCAAACGCATGGCCGACACCGACGCTTTCAAGCAGATTGAAGAACACATTGGCTCGGGACCTTACGTGTTCAAACGTGACGAATTCAAGCCGGGCGATAAGGCCGTGTATCTGAAAAATACCAAATACGTGCCGCGCAGCGAAGCACCTTCGGGCACAACAGGCGGCAAAAACGTTTACGTAGACCGTGTGGAGTGGAACCTGGCTCTGCGTGATGCGCAGGCACAGGTTAACGCACTGCAGAAAGGCGAAGTGGACATCATCGAAGCGCTGGGCTTTGACCACTATGAGACCGTGAAAGCCGACAAAACCCTGCAGTTGCCCAAGTACGCCAACAAAGGGCTGCAGTACATGGCGCGCTTCAATCACTTGCACAAGCCATTTGATAACGTGAAAGTACGCCAGGCGGCGATGGCCGCGATGACGCAAGAGCCGTTTTTGCGTGCGCAAGTGGGCGTCAAAGAATTGTACAAACCTTGCGCCAGCATGTTCATTTGTGGCACGCCTTTTGGCAGCCTGGCTGGCAGCGAGATTCAGTCCAAATCCAACATGAAGAAGGCGCAGGATCTGCTCAAGGCCTCGGGTTACGACGGCACACCGGTGGTCATCATGAAACCAACCGATTTGGCGTCCATCCAAAAGCTGCCCGACGTGGCTGCCCAGTTATTGCGCCAGGCGGGCTTCAAGGTTGATTTGCAGGCGATGGACTGGCAGACTCTGGTGGGTCGGCGCGCCAAGAAAGATGCGCCTGACAAAGGCGGCTGGAACATGTTCCTCACGGCCTGGCAAGCGTTTGACGTGTGGAACCCGATCGCCAACCCGACCATGGACACGCGCGGTGAGAAGTCGGGCTGGTTCGGCTGGGCACAAGACGACAAACTGATTGATTTGCGCGCCCAATTCATGCGCGCCACCGAGGACGGCGCCAAGAAAAAGCTGGCAGATCAAATTCATGCACGGGCTTTTGAAATTGCCACCCACGTTCCCCTGGGCGAGTACGACCAACCTCTGGCCGCGACACAAAAGGTCAGTGGCTTTTTTGTGACCAATGGCAACATCTACTGGAACCTGAAGAAAAACTGACAATCTTTCCCGGGTCAGCCTGATGGGAGCCTTTCTCGCCAAACGCCTGTTGGCGACACTGCCTGTGCTTTTGGTGGTGGCTGTGCTGGTGTTTTTGATGCTTCGCTTGACGCCGGGTGACCCGGCTGCCGTGCTCGCCGGCGACGCCGCCGACACCGAGCAGATTGCGCAAATCCGCACCTCGTTGGGGCTGGATCGTTCCATCCCCGAGCAATTTGCTATCTGGTTTACGCAGACCATCACAGGCAATCTCGGCCAGTCGTATTACTACAAGATGCCGGTGACCACACTGATTGGCCAACGTATTGAGCCGACGTTTTCGCTGGCGCTGATCACCATCACTCTGGCGGTTTTGGTGGCGGTGCCGCTGGGTGTGCTGGCGGCCTGGCGTTTTGGCTCCTGGCTAGACCGCGCCTTGATGGGGTTTTCGGTGTTGGGTTTTTCAATGCCTGTTTTTGTGCTGGCTTATGTGCTGATTTGGGGCGTGTCGCTCAAGCTTGGCTGGTTACCTGTGCAGGGCTACAAACGCCTGGCTGAGGGTGTGGGGCCGTGGTTTTACCATCTCATCCTGCCGTCCATCACGCTCTCGGTGATCTACATCGCGTTGATCGCCCGTGTGACCCGTGCCTCCGTATTGGAAACCCTGGGTGAGGATTACATCCGCACGGCGCGGGCCAAAGGTTTGCCAGAGTCCACGGTGTTGATCCGCCATGCGCTGGCGAATGCCGCCGTGCCGATTGCCACCGTCATCGGCATTGGTGTGGCATTGCTGATTGGCGGCGTGGTGGTCACCGAGTCGGTGTATGCCATTCCTGGCCTGGGACGCTTGACGGTAGACGCGGTGCTGGCACGAGACTTTCCCACCATCCAGGGCGTGATCCTGCTGTTTTCGCTGGTCTACGTCGGCGTGAACCTGCTGGTTGATTTGTCCTACGTGTTTTTTGACCCGCGGATCCGTTACTGAACCCATGACTGCTCCGGTCGATTTCGAAACGCTGTCGGTTGAAAGCGCCACTGTCGTGGTGCAACCCAGCGCCTGGATGCGGGTGCGCCGCAATGCCTCGGTGCGCCTGGGAGGTATCGCTCTTGCGGTGCTGATACTCATCGCCTTGTTGGCGCCCTGGCTAGGCACCGTGGATCCATCCCTGTTTGACCCCGCCAGCCGCGACCTGCTGCCCGGCAAGGCGGGTGAAATCACCACCCTCGAAGGCGAGCAAATCGCGCATACCTTTTTGATGGGCTCAGACTCGTTTGGCCGGGACATCTACAGCCGTGTGATCTATGGCACTCGGGTGTCGTTGATGGTGGGCCTGTTCACCGCCTTGGTGTCGATGGCGTTTGGCATCACGTTGGGGTTGATGGCAGGGTTTCTGCGCTGGCTTGACGGCCCTTTGATGCGCGTGATGGACGGCGTCATGGCGATTCCGGCCATCTTGATTGCGATTGCACTTGTGGCGATGTGGCGCGGCAGCTTGACCACGGTGGTCATCGCCATCGCCATCCCGGAGATCCCGCGGGTTACGCGCCTGGTGCGCTCGCTGGTGTTGTCGATCCGCGAAGAGCCGTACGTTGAAGCCGCCATTTCTCTTGGAACGCCCACCTGGCGCATTATGCTGCGCCATATCTTGCCCAACTGCGTTGCACCGCTGGTGGTGCAGGGCACTTTCATCTGCGCCCTGGGCATCCTTGTCGAGGCGATTTTGTCGTTTTTGGGCGTTGGCCTGCCGCCCGAGATTCCCACCTGGGGCAATGTGATGGCCGAAGGCCGGGCGCAGTTCAACGCTTATCCGCACAACATATTTTTTCCGGGCATCTTCCTGGCGGTCACCGTGCTGGCAGTCAACATCCTGGGTGACGGCTTGCGCGATACGCTCGACCCCAAAATGGCTAAAAGGGTATAACCAGTTGTCAGCCCGCCCTTCCACTGGCCAACCCGAGGCAGAGCCAATTCTGCAGGTGCGCAACCTGTGCATCGGCTTGCCGCCTGGCGGCGACCGTGCCACGGCAGTTCAAAACGTTACTTTCTCCGTGGGTCGGGGTGAAATTCTATGCCTGGTGGGCGAGTCCGGTTCGGGCAAATCAGTGATCGCCCAAAGCGTGATGGGGTTGCTGCCCAAAACCCTGCCGGTGACGCAGGGGCAGATTATTTTGCAGGGCGAAGACATCACCCATGCGCCGCTGTCGCGCTTGCGCGAACTGCGCGCCACGCGCATGTCCATGATTTTCCAAGAGCCCATGACGGCGCTGAACCCGGTAATGACCTGCGGCGACCAGATTGACGAAGTTCTGCGCCAGCACACCCCGCTGTCCGCTCAGCAGCGCAGGGTTAAAGTGAGCAACATCATCGCCGAGGTGTTGCTACCCGAGCCAGAACGCATGATGGCCTCGTATCCGCACCAACTGTCGGGCGGCCAGCGCCAACGCATCATGATCGCCATGGCGCTGGTGCTCGACCCGGTCTTGCTGATTGCCGATGAACCCACCACGGCTCTGGACGTGACCACCCAAGCGCAGATACTCAAACTTGTACTGGAGCTGCAAGCTCGCCACGACGCGGGGGTGTTGTTTATCACGCATGACTTTGGCGTGGTAGCCGAAGTGGCGCACCGGGTCGCGGTGCTGCGTTTGGGCGACCTGGTGGAATTGGGCACCAAACATGAGGTGTTGCAGCGCCCGCAACACGCCTACACGCGGCTCTTGATTGGCTCGGTGCCGACGCTGGTTCAAACGCAACGGCAACTCGTACCTGGTGCGCCCGTGGTGTTGCGCGTCAAAGGACTGGAGAAAACCTACCAAACCACAGGCTGGTTTGGCAAGCGCCGCGCCGTGCGCGCGGCCCACGGCGTGAGTTTTGACATCCGTCGCGGCGAGACGCTGGGGATTGTGGGCGAGTCCGGCTCGGGCAAATCCACGGTAGCCCGCTGCATCGTGCGCCTGGTTGACCCAACAGCTGGTGAGGTGATTTTGGCCGGGCAAGGAACTGGCGCGGGAGAAGATATTGCGCGAATGGCAGCCGGCCAATTGCAGCCCTTGCGCCGCCGGGTGCAAATCGTCTTTCAGGATCCTTACCGCTCGTTGAACCCCCGGCGTACCGTGGAGCAAGCACTGATTGAAGGGCCCATGAACTATGGCCTCGCGCGCGCCAGTGCGCTGGAGCGTGCGCGGAATCTTTTGCAACTTGTGCGCATGGACGCCTCGGCATTGGATCGTTACCCGCATCAGTTTTCAGGAGGCCAGCGCCAGCGCATTTGTATTGCGCGGGCCTTGATGATGGAACCCGAACTGCTGGTCGCCGACGAGGCGGTTTCAGCGCTGGATGTGTCCGTGCAGGCCCAGGTGTTGCAACTTTTTGAAGAAATCCGCAGCCGCCTGAACCTGGCCATGTTGTTCATCACGCACGATCTGCGGGTAGCCTCACAAGTATGTGACCACCTGGCCGTGATGTCGCAGGGCGAGGTCGTGGAGTACGGCCCGGCCAACGACGTGTTTGCAGCGCCCCAACATGCCTACACCCAGGCACTGTTTGCAGCGGCGCCAGGGCGCGGATTCAAATTTGCCAAAGCTTAACTGTCGTCAGCCGATACCATGCCACGTTTTTTGATTGCCGGTTTCCAGCACGAGACAAATACCTTTGCGCCTAGCCTGGCTGACTGGGCCGCCTTCACACGCGGCGACTCGTTTCCGGCCTATTTGCGTGGGCAGGAGATGGTGGGCAAGTTGGCGGGTATCAATATCCCCGTGGCGGGCTTCATGTCCGCAGCCAAGTCACAAGGTTGGACTTGCGTGCCCTCTTGCTGGGCTGGCGCGATTCCTTCTTCTTATGTCACGCGGGACGCGTTTGAGCGCATCGCCACGGCCATGCTCGAAGATATCCACTCGGCGCGGGCATCGGGACTCGACGGCATTTACCTGGACTTGCACGGCGCTGCTGTAGCGGAACACCATGACGACAGCGAAGGTGAGCTGCTGGCACGTATCCGTGCCGTGGTGGGGCCTGATCTGCCGATCGTGGCCAGCCTGGATTTGCACGCCAACGTCACCCACCAAATGTTGCAGGTGGCCGATGCGCTCGTGTCTTACCGCACTTACCCGCATGTGGACATGGCTGCGACGGGCGAGCTGGCGGCGCTGCTGATGGCGCGGCGCTTGAAGCTGGGCCGCCGCGAGCCGATGCACCACCGGCGCTTGCCGTTCCTGATTCCGCTGAACGCGCAGAGCACCTGGATGCAGCCGGCCGCGCGCATTTACAACGAACTCGTGGCCTTGGACAAAAGCCAAGGCGTCGTCATGAGTTTTTGCACGGGTTTCCCGGCGGCAGATTTTGCCGAATGCGCGCCAATGATTTGGGGTTACGGTGAACGCGCGCAGGATAGCGTCGAGCGCCTGTATGCCAGCGCAGTTGAACCTAAGCAGTGGACGCTCGATGTTTTGCCCGCGCGCGAGGCCGTGGTTCAAGCCATGGCGCTGGCTGCCCATGCGTCCAAGCCCGTCGTCATCGCCGACACGCAAGATAACCCCGGCGCGGGCGGCGACAGCAACACGACCGGCATGTTGCACGCGCTGCGCGAACAAAAGGCCGGTGTGAAATACCCAGGCCAAGTGACGTTGGGGCTTTTGTTTGACGCGAAGGCGGGTAAAGCCGCCTGCGAAGCCGGTGTGGGTGCCGAATTGGAACTGACGCTGGGCTGCGCCGTGCCCACCTTCACCGGCCAGCTCAGCGACCCGCCCGTGCGGGCCCGCTTCAAGGTGATCTCTGTGAGTGACGGCCGCTGCAAACTCACCGGGCCGATGATGACCGGCTTGACGGTTCAGCTGGGGCCCAGCGCATGCCTCGAAGTAGAAGGTATCCGCATCGCCGTCGTGAGCGGGAAAAAGCAATTGTTAGACCGTGAGCTGCTGCGTATGGTGGGCATCCACACCGAGCAGATGCGTATCGTCGTGGTTAAAAGCTCCAACCATTTCAGGGCCGACTTCGACCCGCATGCCAGTCACATCCTGGTCGCTAAAGCGGCCGGCCCGATGGCCGCTGACCCGACAGATTTGCCTTGGAAGAAGTTGCCTGATACGATTCGGCGCAGGCCAGTGCTATAATTATAATAGCAATTTATTCAATAAAAACAAGACCTGGATGCCAATTTTTCTATTGAACGTGTCGCCCAAGGTTGTTTGGTATCCAATAATACCCAATTTGGGGTTGATTTCCAGCGATTGACGCGGCTTTATCGCCGCGCCCAAAGCCGCGTCGCTGCCCAGGTCGCGATGGCTGACAGCCCCAGGCTCGCCCACAACACCGGTTGGTAACTGGCAAATCGGTCAAACACCGCACCTGCAATCACTGGCCCGAGCAGATTGCCCAGCGCCGCTGCAGAATACAAAGTGCCCACAATGCCAGCGATGGCCCGCGCGCCAAACAAGTCCATGCAAATCGCCGGCATCAAGGAGACGATGCCGCCGTAAGAGAGGCCAAACCACAGCGCGAATATTGCCAGCGCGAAGTAGCCCGGTGCCACCATCCAAAGCAGGTAGGTCGCAGCCATCGACACCTGCGCAAGGAGCAGCGTGCGGATGCGCCCCAGGCGATCTGCCAGGCTGCCAATGGCGAAGCGGCCCACCAGGCTGCCGATGCCGATCAGACCGACCAGGCTGACCGCATTTGCCTCGCTGATGCCCAGGTCGCGTGCGGAGGCTGACACATGCGCGAACGGTATGAACATGCCGGGCGCGGCCGTGAAGGTGAACAGGAAAAACCACCAAAATCGTTGGTCGTGGAGGGCCTCTTTCAGGGTCGAACCGCTGGGTTTTGCCGCTGCGCCGCCTGATGAATCTGAAGCCACTGGCGCACGTTTAAGCAAACCCGTGGCAAGCAGGCCAGCGACCAGCACACCCACGCTGAGCAACTGCAAGGCCTCACGCCACTGCAGGCGTGCGACGAGCGCTGCCGCTAGCAGCGGCACCACCACCGTGCCGAATCCTGTGCCTGCACTGGCGATGCCCGAAGCTAGCCCGCGCCGCACCGTAAACCAGGGCTGCATGCTGCCGATGGAGGGCGTATAGACCAACGCGATGCCGATACCGATGCCCACGCCGTAACTCCAATACACCCCCGCCATGCTGTGCGCAAAACTGGTCGCCAGTAAACCCAGCGCGATGCAGACTATGCCCAGGCTGCACACCAGGCGTGGGCCAAAACGGTCGGACAACATGCCGCCGATGGCGCCCATCGAAAAATACACGCCGCCGGTCAAACCAAACACCAACGCTACATCGGCGCGTTCGGCTGAAAACTCGCGGGCGAACGACTCGAAAAACGCAGCGAAAGAGTAGGCCACGCCAAAGATCAGCGCCAGGCAGGTGAAGGTGGCCCACACCACGACCCAACCGTAAGGCGCCTCAGCGGCGGGGGTGGGTTCAGGCGCGGGCATGGAGATGGGCGTGGTGACCTTTGGCGTCAACTGGGGTGTCTAGATCAGGCAACATCAAGGCGCGTCAGGTTTCATCAGGTCACGTCAGGCCTGCATCAATTCCCACAACTTGTGGGGTGTGACGGGCATGTCCAACAGCGGAGCTTTGGCCCCCATACCGTTGCGCGCCAGGGCGTCGGCGATGGCGTTGACCACCGCCGGTGTGGCGCCGATGGTGCCGAGCTCACCCACCCCCTTGACGCCCAGTCGGTTGTTTTTGCACGGTGTGGATTGATCCAGCACGGTGGTGAATTCCTGCGCAATGTCGGCGTGCGGCGCGCAGTAGTCCATCAGGCTGCCGGTGACGAGCTGGCCGGTTTCGATGTCATACCGCAGGTGTTCACACAAGGCCTGGCCCAGGCCTTGTACCGCGCCACCTTCGACCTGGCCCGTGACGATCATCGGGTTGATGGCGCGGCCCACGTCGTTCACCGACACATAAGTCAACACATCGATATGGCCGGTTTGGCGGTCAATCTCGACCTCGGTCACGTGCGCGGCGTTGGGCCACGAGGGGCCAGCCACGGCGTGGGTGGAGTCGACATAAATCTGCTGCTCTTTTTGTTTGCCGGCGAGGGTGAAGAGGTTGATTTTCAAGTCGGTGCCTTTGACGCTGAATTCCGCATTGGCAAAGCTCAGGTCCTCGACGGCCACTTCCAGCTCTTTGGCCGCCAGCGTTTTGGCCAGTTCAATGGTTTTTTCAGCACCCACCTGCAAAGACGAACCGCCAGTGAACAGCGAACGCGAACCAGCGCTGCCAAAACCGTTGACCCGATCCGTGTCGCCCATCAAGACGCGCACCTTGCTGATGTCCACGCCAAAGGCATCGACCACGAGTTGCGCCAGCGACGTGCCGATGCCTTGGCCCATCGGGTTCACAGCGGTCATCACGTCGATAAAGCCGTCGGGTTTGACGGTGACAGTGACGCGTTCTTCCAGCGCATTGCCGCCCGTCCACTCCAAAAAGGTCGCGATACCCAAGCCACGCATCTTGCCTTTGGCTTTGGATTGCGCGGCGCGTGCCTCAAAACTGCTCCAGTCAGCCAACGGCAGCACCTGGTTCATCACATGTTCAAAACGGCCACTGTCGTAGACCTGGCCCATCGGGTTGGTGTAGGGCATTTGCTCGGGCTGGATGAAGTTGCGCCGACGCAGCTCGATGCGGTCAATGCCAGTTTGACGTGCAGCTTCGTCCATCAGGCGTTCAATGTTGTAGATCGCCTCGGGGCGGCCTGCGCCACGGTAAGGGCCAGTGGGTGCGGTATTGGTCAGCACCGCCTTGAAGTAGTAGTCAATCACCCGGATGTCATACACGCTGGACTGCACCCAGGGGCCAATCATCAATTGAATCGCCACACCTGCGCCTGTGGCGTAGGCACCGATGTTGGCCACTGAATGCACCCTGAGTGCGAGGATTTTCCCGTTGGCGTCCAGCGCCAGTTCGTTTTCACAATCGACATCGCGGCCATGCACGGTCGAGAGGAACTCTTCGCTGCGGTCAGCCGTCCATTTCACCGGGCGCTTGAGTTGCAGGCAGCAATAGGCCAGGGCCACATCTTCAGGGTAGGCGCCGGTTTTCATGCCGAAGCCGCCGCCCACGTCGCCCAGAATCACGCGCACCTTTTCTTTGTCGAGGCCGAGGCAATCACACACGCCGTCACGTTGCGCGGTGTGCATTTGGCTGGAGAGGCGAATGGTCAGGCGGCCCGTGGCGGTATCAAAATCATGCAGGGCGCTGCGTGGCTCGATGGGCAAGGCATGTACGCGCTGGTTGTTGATGCGTAGTTTGACGATATGCGCCGCTTGGGCAAACGCCTCGGCGGCGAGTTTGGCCTTGCCATGGCGCATCTCGGCGGCGATGTTGTCGCTGAGGGTTTCACACACGCGGGGCGCACTGGCGGCGAGCGCGGCGTGCGCGTCCACCACCATCGGCAAATCGTCGTAATCGACCACGATGGCCTCACACGCATCACGCGCTTGCTGGACAGAATCTGCCACTACCGCCGCGACCGCTTCGCCGACGAAGCGCGCACGCTCGTGCGCCAAAGCGCGCCGGGGCGACGAGGTGACGGGGCTGCCGTCGGCCCTCACAAAACCCGCTGCACCGGCCAGGGGTTTCACGCCCGCAGCCACCAGATCAGCGCCCGAAACCACCAAATGCACGCCCGGCATGGCCCGCGCGCTGCTTGCGTCCACCGATTTGATGGCGGCATGTGGGTAGGGCGAACGCAAAAACACCAGGTGCGTCTGCCCCGGCAAAGAGAAGTCGTCGGTGAACTGGCCGTGGCCCTTGAGCAGAGCCTCGTCTTCAACGCGGCGAACGTGTTGGCCGGAGCCGAAACGTGCCGGGTTGTTCGCAGTGTTGTTGGATTCGGTAGTGCTGGTTGCAGTCGTCACGATGATCGCCTCGCCTCTAAAAATTGCGGTTGTTCAGCCGTTGAATGGGTAACTATATGCGCAACTGAGCAAAGCTTGCCTGGACGCCAACCAGCCTGCGGCAAAATAGCGCCATGACCAGCACAACTTCTCCCCAAAACCTTTCCCCATCCAGTGTCGCCAACGGTTCGAATCGCGCGACCAAAATTGGCGGGCATTTGCTCGTCGAATGCCTGGTGGCGCAGGGGGTGAGCCACGTGTTTGGCGTGCCGGGTGAAAGTTATCTCGCGGTGCTCGATGGTTTTCATCTGCACCGTGACGCCATCGAATTCATCATCAACCGCCAGGAGGGTGGCGCGGCCTACATGGCCGAAGCACATGGCAAACTCACGGGCCGACCAGGGGTGTGTTTTGTGACCCGTGGCCCCGGCGCGACCAATGCCTCGATTGGCGTCCACACGGCGTTTCAGGATTCCACGCCGATGGTGCTTTTTGTGGGTGACGTTGCCAGCGAAATGCGGGATCGGGAAGGTTTTCAGGAAGTGAATTTTCTGAGTTTCTTTGGCCCTTCGACCGGCGGCATGGCCAAACGTGTCGAGCGTATTGATGATGTACGCCGTATTCCCGAATACGTCGCGCGCGCCTTCGCCACTGCGATGAATGGCCGGCCAGGTCCCGTGGTACTGGTTCTGCCGGAAGACATGTTGGCCGCCGTGGTACCGCCCGATGCCACCGGCGCATTGCCACAAGTGATGCCGCGTGTCGAGGCGGTGGAGGCCTGGAGCGATCCAGGTGCTTTGCGTGGATTGCGCGAGATGCTCCTTAAAGCAGAGCGGCCCTTTATCATCGCAGGGGGCGGTGGCTGGACAGCGCAGTCAGCCCAGGCCTTGCAGCGTTTCGCCGAGAACTGGAAACTGCCGGTGGGCAATGCCTTTCGTTTTCAGGACACCTTTGACAACTTTCACCCGCAATACGCGGGCGACGTGGGCATTGGCATCAACCCGAAACTGGCCGCCAAGCTCAAGGAGAGCGACCTCATCATCGCCATTGGCCCACGCCTGGGTGAGATGACCACCAGCGGTTACAGCTGGCTGGCCGTGCCCAAGCCCAGGCAAAAACTCATCCACATCCACGCGTCTGCCGAAGAATTAAATCGCGTTTACCAGGCCGACCTGGCGATCCAGTCCACCATGAACGCTGCCGCGCGTTCGCTCGAAGTGTTGACCGCACCCGTCACCGTGCCCTGGGAGAGCTGGACAGCCGCCTGCCACGCAGACTACGAATTCAATCTTGTTCCGCAAAAGCTGCCTGGCAACATCGACATGGCCGCCATTGTTGCCACGCTGCAAAAGCACCTGCCCGCAGATGCAGTGCTGAGCAACGGGGCAGGTAATTTTGCGAGCTGGGTGCATCGTTTCTACAAACACCACGGCTTGGTCAAGGGCCACAAAACCCAACTCGCGCCGACCAACGGTTCGATGGGATATGGCGTGCCCGCAGGCATTGCGGCGGCGATCACGACAGGTCGGCCCGTATTGACGATGGCCGGCGACGGCGACTTTTTGATGAATGGCCAGGAGTTGGCGACCGCTACGCAATACGGTGCGAAGACCATCATCGTGCTGCTGAACAACGGCATGTACGGCACCATCCGTATGCACCAGGAGCGTGACTATCCGGAGCATGTGGCTGGCACGGCGCTGAAGAACCCCGATTTCGCGGCGCTGGCCCGCGCCTACGGCTACGCGGGCGTGCGCATGACCCACACTGCCGAGTTCGAGCCCGCGCTGCTGGCGGCCATGGCGCGCGCAGAGGGCACGCTGATCGAAGTCATGCTCGACCCGGATGTGATCACCACCCGTGGCACGCTGAGCGCGATCACACAAAATGCCCTGAACATGCAGCGTTGAAGCAGGCGCACACGCGCCCCCCGCGTAGGACAAATGCTCTTTTCGAGTCGAGGCCTATCTGGACGCATTTTTTTACACGATTCGGGTCGTCGCCGGTTCATAGTTAGACGTTGTGACTCTTACAACGCTAAAGGATCATCATGAAAAAACTTGCCACTCTTGCTTTGTTGATTGCCGTATGCGCGACCAGCGCCGTATTTGCCCAAACCAATGTGGGCGTTTCCATCGGCATCAACCAGCCTGGGCTTTATGGCCGCATCGACATAGGCAACTACCCTCAACCGGTGGTGATCAACCCCCAGCCAATCATCATTGCTCAGCCCGTAGTGGTAGTTCAGCGCCAGCCCATCTATTTGTATGTGCCGCCAGGTCACCAGAAAAAATGGGGTAAACACTGCCATAAGTACAACGCGTGCGGCCAGCCGGTTTATTTTGTGCAAGAGCAATGGGTGCGGGAGCGCTACCAGCAGGAGCACCCCAATTGGCGCGGCGAGGGGTATGGTCGCAAGAAAGGTCATGACAAGGGGTACGACAAAGGCCACGGCAAAGGTCACGACAAGGGGCGGGGGGACCGGGATTGAGCCCATCCATACCCAATTTGGGTATGAACTGGCTGGTCAAGCTGCTTCTGGCCAAAAATTAAGAGTTTTTGGCATCTAGGTCTCGTGATATATAGGAATATTGCTATACAATATATAGCAATCTAACTGAGCAGATAACTTTACCGGGCTGGAAGCCCTGGCATTGCAAAGTCGACCGCCCGAAGCTCCCCCAGCAGTTTTTGTGCGGCTGCTTCATCAAGCGAAGTCAGTGGCGGCCGCACGGTTTTCCACCCCGTTTGCCCTGAAAACTCCGCCGCCACACGTTTCATGGCCGGAATCATCACCAGTGCCTGGAAGATTTTGCGCACGGCGTCAATCTTGGCTTGCAAGGCCGGGGCCTCGGGCGTGCCGCGTGCCGCGTACACCGCGTGAATCGCAGCCGGGTTCACATTGGCCGTAGCGCTGATGCAGCCTACGCCGCCAATCGCCAGCGCTTGAGTCAGCGGCAATTCACTGCCGGGGAACACGTCAAAACCGTCCTTGGCGAAGTTGTCGATCATGGCTTTGGTGTTGTCCCACACGCCCGATGAATCTTTCACGCCCACCACCGTGTTGGGATACCGCTTGCGCAACATGCTGATCAGGTTCAGCGTGATCGGCACGCCTGAAACCGCGGGGATGTGGTATAGATAAACCTTCAAATTCGCGTTGCCCACCCGTTCGATCACCTCGGAGTAGTAGGCGTACAGGCCTTCGTCGGAGACACCTTTGAAGTAGAAAGGCGGCAACATCAAGCAGCCCGCTGCGCCGTTGTCGGCTGCGTGTTTTGTAAGCGCAACGGCGTCGGGCAGCGCGCAGGCGCCGGTGCCGGGCATCATGCGCTGGGCGGGGATGCCTGCGGCCAGCAGCGCGTCGGTAAGGCTCAGGCGCTCACTCACGCTGAGTGACGCCGCTTCCGAGTTGGTGCCAAAAATTGCCAAACCCACATTGTTGGCAATCAGCCATTTGCAATGGGCGATGTAACGCTGTACATCAGGTTCCAGATTGGAGTGGAAAGGCGTGAGGACCGGGGAGAGAACACCGTGAATGCGGCCGTGGGTGGACATATCGCGAAATCCTGGTTGAGTGGAGTGGGGGTCAACCGTATTTTTGTCCAGGAAAGGCAGCAGAGCGGGCGCGTTCCAGGAAATTGTGCTAATTTCGCACTTTTTCAACCCAAGGAATCAACATGACCTTCAGTTCAACCCTTCGCCAGCATGCGGACAATGCTGGTAAAGCGGCGGCGCTTGTGACCGCGCTGATGGCGGGCAGCCTGGCCGCTGGCGCTGCGCTGGCGCAGGGCAACGCAGGCCCCAAGGGCTTCACACTCTCCAGCCCGGACTTGGCCAAAGGAAGCTTTGGCAACAAGTTCATCCTGAATGGCTTTGGCTGCAAGGGCGAAAACGTCTCGCCTGCCTTGGAGTGGAAGAACTTGCCTGCAGGAACCAAGTCGCTCTCGTTGCAGGTGCATGACCCCGACGCGCCCACCGGCAGCGGCTTCTGGCACTGGGCGGTTTACAACATCCCTGCGGACGCCAAAGGTTTGCCACAAGGCGCGGGCAACGCCCCAACGACCTTGCCCGCAGGCGCGTTCGGCGGTAGCACCGACTTCAACGACACCGGCGCCACGGGTGCCAATGGCAACTACGGCGGGCCCTGCCCACCCGCCGGCGCCAAGCCGCACCGTTACGTGTTCACGCTGTATGCGCTGGGTGTAGACGACGTTCAAAAAGCCGGGGGTGTGCCAAAAACCGGCACCGCCGCGCTGTATTCCTTTGTGTTGAACAAAGGTGTGGGCAAAGGGTTGTTGGGCAAAGCCAGCTTCACCGCGCGTTACGGACGCAAGGAGTAGGCACCAAGCCGCTGTCGTGCCAGCCACTTGGCGTTACGGCAGCGGTCTATTTCTGCGGGACTTTACCGTTGGTCTCCACCGCCCGCAGAAAATCAAAATCAACTCCTTTGTCCGCTTGCGTGACGGTCTGCAAAAACAGCTTTTTGTAGCCGCGCGGCGCGGTGGGTTCGGTGATGGGATTCGCTGAAGCCCGTAGGGCCAACTCCTCGGCAGACACCAACAAACTGATCTCACGTTTGGAGATGGAGAGGCGAATCCGGTCGCCATTTTTCACGTGTGCCAGCGGCCCGCCTACGGCGGACTCGGGGGTGACGTGCAGCACGATGGTGCCGTAACCGGTGCCGCTCATGCGCCCATCGGAGTTGCGCACCATGTCTTTCACACCGGCGCGGGCGAGTTTCATGGGGATGGGCAGGTAACCGGCTTCGGGCATGCCGGGCGCGCCTTTGGGTCCGATGTTTTTCAGCACCAACACGTCGTCGGCATTCACGTCCAGATCCGGGTCGTCCACCCGGTTCGCCAAATCTTGGGCGTTCTCAAAGACCACCGCGCGGCCTTCGTGCTCCATCAATTTGGCGTCAGCGGCTGATTGTTTGATGATGGCTCCACCCGGCGCCAGGTTGCCATACAACACGGCGATGCCGCCTTGGGGGTAGATGGGTTGGTTGAAGGGGCGCACGACGTCTTGTTTGAAACCTGGGCCTTGGGCTTCGAGCTCTTCGCCCAAGGTGCGGCCCGTCACCGTCATCGCGTCAAGATTAAGCAGGGGCTTGAGTTCGCGCAACAAAGTCGCCATGCCACCAGCGTGGTGAAAGTCTTCCATGTAGTGTTGTCCGGAGGGTTTCAAGTCCAGCAGCACCGGGGTGTCGCGGCCCATTCGGTCCAGCGCGGGCAGGTCGATGTCCAGGCCCATGCGGCCTGCAATGGCGGTCAGGTGCACGATGCCGTTGGTGCTGCCCCCAATCGCCAGCAACACGCGCAGCGCGTTTTCGAACGCGGCGGGCGTAAGGATTTTGTCGATGGTCAGTTTGTCGATGGCCATCTGCACCGCACGTGCGCCGGTTTCCTCGGCCACGCGAATGCGGTCGGCGGTGACCGCCGGGGGCGATGCGCCGCCCGGCACCGTCATGCCCAGCGCCTCGGCAATACAGGCCATGGTGCTGGCCGTGCCCATCACCGAGCAGGTGCCTACGCTGGCCACGAGCTGGTTGTTGACCTCATCCTTCTCGGCGTCGTCAATTTCATTGGCGCGGAACTTGGCCCAGTAACGGCGGCAATCGGTACACGCGCCCACCCGTTCGCTGCGGTGCGAGCCGGTGAGCATGGAGCCGGTGATGAGTTGTATCGCTGGGAGATTGGCAGACGCCGCGCCCATCAACTGCGCCGGCACGGTTTTGTCGCACCCGCCGATGAGCACCACCGCGTCCATCGGTTGTGCCTTGAGCATTTCTTCGGTGTCCATCGACATCAAGTTGCGCAGGAACATGCTGGTGGGTGAGGCAAAACTCTCGTGAACGCTGATGGTGGGGAAATCCATGGGCAGGCCACCGGCCATCAAGATGCCGCGTTTCACCGCTTCGATCAATTGCGGCATGTTGCCGTGGCAAGGGTTGTAGCTGCTGCCGGTGTTGGTGATGCCAATGACGGGGCGATCCAGCGCTGTGTCGGTATACCCGGCGCCTTTGATAAAGGCCTTGCGCAGGAACAGCGAGAAGCCGGCGTCACCATAACTGGTGAGGCCTTTTTGCATGCCGGTGGGCTTGCTGGATTGCGGGGCGTCGTCTGGTTTCTTGGATGAGGTCATTTGAAGCAAATGGGGGTTGGGTAGGTTGCAGGGTTCAAGTGTCGCGGATTTTGAGGGGCGAAGATAATCGTTCCAACCGATCCGATGCGCCCAACCCCAGATTTGACTCTTTTCGCCCCTTAGTTGATGCTTACTCGACCCGCTATGACCCAACCCGACGCGCCCCACCAGAAGCCTTTCAGCATTCGCATGCACGAACGCGACAACGTGGCCATCGTCGCCAATGACGGCGGGCTGCCAGCGGGCACCACGCTGCCCGGCGGGTTGGTGTTGAAAGACAAAGTGCCGCAGGGCCACAAAGTGGCGCTGGTCGATCTGATGGCCGACACGCCAGTGCTGCGTTACGGCATCCCGATTGGCTACGCACTCAAAGACATTCCGGCGGGCAGTTGGGTCCACGAGCGCCTGCTCAAAATGCCCGAGGCGCGGGAGCTGACCAACTTGCCGATCGCCACTGTGAAATCCGCGCCGCAGCCTACGCTGGAAGGCCACACGTTTGAGGGCTTTCGCAATGCCGATGGTTCGGTGGGCACGCGCAATATTTTGGCCATCACCCAAACCGTGCAATGTGTGGCGGGTGTCACTGACTTCGCCGTGCAGCGCATCAAGGCCGAGTTGTTGGCGAATTTTCCGAACGTAGACGACGTGGTGGCGCTCGAACACGGCTACGGCTGCGGCGTGGCGATTGACGCGCCGGGTGCGGAAATTCCCATCCGCACGCTGCGCAACATCAGTCTGAACCCGAATTTCGGCGGTGAGGTGATGGTGGTGAGCCTGGGCTGCGAGAAGCTGCAGCCAGAGCGCCTCATGCCGCCGGGCGTCATCCCGTTGATTGACGAACGCGGTGAGGCCAAGGCACTGGATGTGGTCTGCCTGCAAGATGACGCGCACGTGGGCTTCATGTCCATGGTCGACTCGATCATGCGGCAGGCCAAAGTTCACTTGCAGCGCCTGAATGCCCGGGTGCGCGTGACCGTGCCCGCCAGCGACTTG
>JANOXL010000350.1:0-7731 GCA_031418395.1 Rhodoferax sp.
CAGTGAGCTCGTCAACACCTTCGGCCCCGAGTACCGGATGCTGCTGATCGGTGCCGGCCCGTTGACTGAATACCTGGCGACGATGGCGCTGTTCAGCGGTTTTGCCGTCACCGTATGTGACCCGCGTGAAGAGTACCGGGGTGCCTGGTCAGTGCCCAACGTCGCCATTAGCAGCGACATGCCGGACGATGTTGTCACCGCCTTCAAGGCCGATCGCCGCTCCTGCGTGGTCGCCCTCACACACGACCCGAAACTCGACGATCTGGCACTGCTCGAAGCCTTGAAGACCGACGCGTTTTATGTCGGCGCTATTGGCAGCCGCCGCAACAATGTGGCGCGCCAAGAGCGCATGATCGAACACTTCGAGCAAACTGCTGAGAGCCTGGCGCGCCTGCGCGGCCCCATCGGCATCTACATCGGCAGCAAAACCCCGCCTGAAATCGCGGTAAGCATCATGGCAGAAATCCTCGCTGTGAAAAACGGCGTGAAACTGCCGCGCGACATGGACGTGGCCTGGGCGAAAAATGACCTCGCCGTGCCGGCGAACGATCCGGGGGAGCTGGTGTGTGGGGTGCCCAGGCGGGTGGGCTAACGCGCATTCCCCCCGCCACCAGGTGGCTTAAAACGCGTCGACGACTTTGCCTACTTAGCCGACTCGCCGCTAAGTTGCCCCATCAAAAACGTGTACAAAAGGGCTTCACGTTCCGCCTGCATCTGGGGTGTGGCCGCGCCTGAGTGGCCGCCAGCAGCGGGCTCGTACAACCAGACCGGGTTCCCCAGTGATTGCTGCTTGGCGGCCATTTTGCGACCATGGGCTGGGTGAACCCGGTCGTCGTTGCGGTTGGTCATGTACAGGGTAGGGGGCAATTTGGCATTGGGTTTGAGGTTTTGGTAAGGGCTGTAACGCTGCATCACCTGCCAATCCTCCGCCTTGTCGGGGTTGCCATATTCTTCGATCCACGACGGCCCGGCCAGCAAACGGGTGTAGCGCTGCATATCGGTCAGCGGTACACGGCTAACGACAGCGCCAAACAAATCGGGGCGCTGTACCAACACGGCGCTGACGAGCAATCCGCCATTGCTGGCGCCATAAATGCCGAGGCGGGGGGCCTGGGTTACCTTGGCCTCGATCAAAGCTTCTGCCACGGCAATGAAATCGTCGAAACCGGTTTGGCGTTTGAGGCCCTTGGCGGCCATCGTCCAGGCGTTGCCAAAGTCGCCACCGCCGCGAATGTGCGCCATGACAAAAGTGCCACCATGATCGAGCCAGTTCAAAAGCGCAAAGCGCTGGTAGTCTGGCAAGAGCGACAACCCAAAACCGCCATAGCCGTAAAGCAGCGTGGGCTGTTTGCCATCTCGTGCCGTGCCTTTGCGCGAGATCATCGTGTAGGGAATGGAAGTGCCATCTATAGAGCGCGCCTGGCCGCGCTCCACCTGGTAGGGCGCAGCGTCCGTCGCGCCACCTTGCACATGCAGTTTGTCCAGTTGCAAAGAGGTCAAATCGAGCAAATGCAAACTGGCAGGCTCCAGATAACTCTGGTGTTGCAGCCACAATTGGTTGCCACTGGCTGAATGCGTCCAAACCCGGGCTTGGCCCCAGTCGCCCAGGCCTGGCACTTCGCGTGGCGCTGCCGAACCTTGTAGGTTGTGAACGATGAGGCGGCTTCTAAGTTCGCGCATTTCGTTGACCACGACGAAGCCCGAGGTGACGGACACCGAAAATACCGAATCGCGGTCTTTGGGCTCAAACAAGAGCCGCGGTTTTATCTGGCCATTCACCGCATCAGCATACGAAAAAATCAACAAACTGCCCCCTGGCAGCGTGCGCCCTTCAAAGGGCATGGGGCTACGGGTTTCCATCGTCAACTGCCCCTGCTCCAGGCGAATCGTGGCATCACTGGGAACGCTCAATGCTTTGAGCGTCACGCCATCCCAAAGGTAGTTGGCATAGGTGTTGAAGGTGATGCGCCGCTTCATCAAAAGGCGCTGCTTGCCGTCGGTGGCGAAGTCCAGGCGCCAATCGGTGCTCATGTCCTTGGCTTCGGCGGTGAACAGCGGGCGGGCGCTGGAAAGTGGCGTGCCGCGTTTCCAGAGGCGAATCTCGCGCGGGTAACCGCTGGTGGTCATACTGTCGGGGCCGAAATTGGTGGACACGATCAGCTCATCCGCCGACCACCACGCAGCCCAGCCCTTGGACTCAGGCAGCTCAAACCCGCCTGACGCGGCGGGTAGAAGTTGGCGCGTCGCCAAATCGAACTCCCTGAAAACACCAGCGTCACTGCCGCCGCGGCTCAAATGGAGCAAGGCCCGCTGGGGTTTGGCATCGATACCAGGCGCACCCAGGCCGGGTAAGTTCACCGGTTGAACCTGCGCACTGCTAAACACCCAGTTGCTGACTTCTTCGCGGTTGTAGGCATCCACACTGAAGAGGGTTTGCCAACTAGGGCGCTCTTTGCGGTATTCCGAAAGAGAGGTGCTGCGCCAGACGCCGCTAGGCCGCGTTGTGTCGCGAAAGTTGTTGTAAATCACGTCGCCCACCGTGGAGGGGTACTGGATATTGAATTCGCGCTGCGTCAACACCCGCAAATTGGATTTGTAACGCGCCTCAAAACCCGGCATTTTTTTGATCGCCTCCAGCGCGCGGCTGGTTTCTTCATCGACCCATTTCGTGGCGACTGGGTCGCTCAGGTTTTCAAGGTGCAAAAAGGTGTCTGACGCAGTTTGGGGCTGGGCAAGTCCACTGAGCCCCGCTGAGAAAATGACAAGCACGCCAACTTTTGACCACCACCCTGGGAATCCCAATTTATTTTTGATCATGTCGAAATTGTGCAGCAACGTGCGAAGGGTTTGACTGTGGTGCGTTGAAGTCGCGGCGAAACCCGGGTTGAGCGTTGGATTTTCAGCGGCGCGGGGGCTTATAAGGTCTCCGTCGGATCAAAATCCAACTCCACCCGCGCACCATTCGGGTCAAAGCTGAAGAGCTGCCAGATGCCGGTGTCGGTCTGCTGGCGCAGGGTGTATTTGAGGCCCGACGCGTCAAACCGGGCTTTGGCTTCTTTCAAACCTTTCGCGCTGAAGGCCATGTGGTCAAGCACACCCGTGCGCGGGTTGGGCATGGGGCGGCCATAGATGACATGCAAAACCGGCGCGTCGCCGCAATACAGCCAGACACCAGGGAAACCCAAATCGGGGCGGTAACCCTCTTTGAGGCCCAGGAGGTCGATGTAGTAGTCGGTGGTGGCCTTGGGGTCTTCGGCCACGATGGTGAAGTGGTTCATGCCGCTGATCATGCTGGCTCCTTTAAGACACTTTGCGAAATTCAGAATTCCTTTGGCAATGTTAGCGCGCGCCTTGGCGGACCTGCGGTTCTAGGCGCAGTGGTGGAAAATCACGCCCATGGAATCCTCTACCGCTGAACTGCTAACGCAAACCAACCCCGGGACGCCCATGGGCAACCTGATGCGTCGCTACTGGGTGCCAATTCTTGGCGCCAATGAAATCGCCGATGCCGACGGCCCACAGGTGCGCGTGAAAATCATGGGCGAAAAACTCATTGCTTTTCGCGACTCGACCGGCCAGCCGGGATTGATCGACGAATTTTGCTCGCACCGGGGTGTCTCGCTGTTTTTTGGCCGCAACGAAGATTGCGGCATTCGCTGCGCCTACCATGGCCTCAAATTCGACCGCACCGGCGCCTGTGTGGACGTGCCCAGCGCGCCAGGCCAGCCGCAGGTGCTGGAGCGCATGCGTATCAAGGCCTACCCGTGCATCGAACGCGGCAGCATCGTGTGGGCCTACATGGGCCCGCCTGACCAGCAACCCGAGCCGCCAGGCCTGGAGTGGTGCACCTTGCCGGCCAACCACGTGTATGTGTCGAAGCGCCTGCAGCAAACCAACTACCTGCAGGCGATTGAAGGCGGCATCGACACGGCGCATGTCTCGTTCGTGCACAAGTTTTCGGTAGACGCTGACCCGATGCACAAAGGCACCAAAGCGGTGGACTACATCAAGGCTGACGGTAATGTGATTTTTGACATTGAGCAAAACCCTTTTGGTCTGACGCTTTATGGCCGCCGCAATGGCGACAAAGCAGGCAGCAAAGTCAGCAGCTATTACTGGCGCATCACCCAGTTCATCTTCCCCTGGTTCACCTTGATACCACCTTTCGGCGACCATTCACTCGGCGGCCACGTCTGGGTGCCGATGGACGATGAAAACTGCTGGGCCTGGAGTATCAACTACCGACCCGATCAGCCGCTCACGCAGCAGGAGCGCGACGACATGGATGCTGGCCACGGCATCCACGTCATGTACGAGCCGCCCGCGAAAGTGGGGCAACCCATTAGCTGGCGGCCACGGGCCAATAAAGACAACGACTACCTCATCGACCGAGTCGCCCAAAAGGAGAGACGCGCCTACAGCGGCGTTCACGGCATCAGCGAACAAGACGCGAGTTTGCAGGAAAGCATGGGCGCGATTCAGGATCGCACGAAAGAGAAACTGCTCTCCACTGACAAGGGCATCGTGATGGCCAGGCGCATGCTGGAGACCGCCGCGCAAGACCTGCTGGCAGGCAAGCCCATCCCCGCCCTGGTCGCCTCAACCCAAGCTGTGCGCGCGGCTGGTGTGTTGTTGCCGGTGGGGCAGAACCCGATGGTGTGGGCGAAAGACAAGATCGAAAACGTCGCGGGCAAGCCGGTGTATTCGATTTGACCGTGCCCAAGCCAGCTTGGAACTGAATCGAACCCTTCTACCGCCCAGGCTCCTGGATTACATGGCGGGCGCCACCGAAGCGCCTTGTATGCCGTGGCGCGCCAACGCCTCGGCGACAAAGCCGTTGGCCTTCATGGTTTCAACGAACGCGCTCAGGTAGTTTGCCGCTGCCGCGCCACGGTTTTTGGCGCAGCCCATGGCCTGCTGGATCACCATGAAGCGCCCTGGCAACAGCCGCAAGCCGGGGTTGCGGGCGACTTCGGCTTGCAGCATCTGGCGGATGCCTGCCAACGCCTCCAGGTGTTGGCGCTCGAAGGCAGCCATGGCACCTGGCGCGCCGTCGCCGCGTAGGACCTCGGCCGCTTTGAGCTCGCGGGTGAGGAACAGGTCGTAGGCACTGCCTTGGCCCACTGCCACCCGGTTTCCCGCCATGTCGACCTGCTCATTCGAGCGCAACGCAGAGGCGTTGCGCACCAGGTAACTGCCTTCAATCAAGACGTAGGGCGCGGTGAATTCGATGCCCGCGCCGCGCAGCGGGTCGATGGCGAAGAAGCCGATGTCAGCCATGTCCCTAGTGACCGCTTCGACCGCTTTGGCCGCGCCGTCAAAAGTGATGAGGTCGATGCCGACGCCGAGTTTGTCAGCCAGCGCCCGCGCCAGATCGACCGAAACGCCCGCAGGCAGGGTACTGGCGGCATCGCGGTTGGCCAGGATCGGGTTGCCCAGGTTGATGGCGGCGCGCAGCAGGCCAGTGGGGGCGAAGGTATTGGCGAGGTTGGAGGTCATGGTCGCAGGGGCGGTGGGAGGTGGGTAATGCGGGCAGACGAGTGATGCGGTTTGAAAGCGGGGGTGGGTGAGGGCGTCGTTGAGTCGCTGAAAACGCTATGCTAATAGTAGCAATACATTCATATTTTACGAGACCTAGGAGCTAATTTTATCAATATTTTCTAAAAAGCATCCAAAAATATCAAATTGTTAACACCCATGTTAATAACAAGATTAACATTTTTCGGGGCTACCGATGTCACCACATCAAGCTTACGAATCCGCCAGTTGGTCCAGCGGCGCTAGATTTTTGTCGCCCGCGAGGGTGAGCGTGCCCGCAAAAACCGTGCGTCACGACCAGGCACCTCGCGGGCGCAAACTGCACCTCCACCGCCGAATATGAGCGGCATCCCGACGGGTGAAGCCAGTAAACGCCTACTTTTGCGGTTCGCCGGGAATATGCGGTGAATGCAGTTTTACCGGCTTGGCAGAATTGCGCCGCAGGCGGATATTGAGCAATTCCACGGTCAGGGAAAATGCCATGGCGAAATAAACAAAACCCTTGGGCAAGTGGTAGCCAAAACCTTCCGCGACCAGCACTACGCCAACGATCACCAAAAAGGCCAGCGCCAGCATTTTGATGGTCGGGTGGTCCGAGACGAAACGCCCGATGGGGCCGGCAAAAACCATCATCAGGGCCACAGAGACAATGACGGCTGCGATCATGATGCGCACGTCGTCCACCATGCCGACAGCGGTAATGATCGAGTCCAGCGAAAAGACCAGGTCGATCACCATGATTTGCATGATGACGGCGGCAAACGTGGCTTTGACAGCGCTGGACATCGCGTCTTCCTCGCCTTCCAGCGATTGGTGGATCTCGCCCGTGCTTTTCCAAATCAAGAACAAGCCACCCAGAATGAGGATCAAATCGCGTCCCGAGATGGCCTGCTGCATCACAGTGAACAGGGGTTCCACCAGGCCAACAATCCAAGCCAAAACCAGCAGCAGTCCGATGCGCATGAACATCGCCATAAAGAGGCCGATTCGCCGTGCCAATTCGCGTTGTGCTTTGGGAAGTTTGTCAACCAGGATTGAGATGAAGATGATGTTGTCAATACCCAAAACCAATTCCAGCATGGTGAGAGTGGCAAAGGCAATCCAGGCTTGGGGGGAGGAGAGAAGTTCAATCATAGAAGTTTTGCGAAAATTTTTACCGAGTGGATTCCAAGAAGAGTCATCAACAGAGACCCCAACAAATGCATGGCAGATGTACTGATAGCAAGGAAGTACCGCGCCTGTTGCAGCATGGTAACGACCTCGAGTGAAAAAGTAGAAAAAGTGGTGAGGGCGCCGAGGAAACCGGTGACCAGGGCCAGGCGCCACAGCGGGTCAAGCTGCGGCATTATCTCAAATAAGGCGATGCAAACGCCGATCAAATACCCGCCGATCAAGTTGGCGGCCAAGGTGCCCATGGGAACAGGGGCAAGCGGGTTGAGCCACAGGCCCAGGCCCCAGCGGGCCAAGGCGCCTGCACAGGCACCGATACAAATCGCCAGGATGGAATACATGCCCCAAGTTTAGAGCCGTGTCTTGGAACTTGCCCTATTTCTCCTTGCCCATCATCAAATCGGGTAAGTAGGTGACGATCTGGGGGAACACTGTCACCAGGATTATGCACACCACCAGGCAGCCAAAAAACGGAATCGCGGCGCGGGCGATGGTGTTGCTGTCTTTGCCGGTCATGTTTTGCAGCACGAAAAGGTTAAAACCCACAGGCGGTGTGACCTCGGCGATCTCGACCAGCAGCACGATGAAGATGCCAAACCAGATCAAATCAAACCCGGCCTTTTGAATCATCGGTAGCACCACGGCGCTGGTCAGAACGATCATGCTGATGCCATCCAGCGCAGTACCCAAGATGAGGTAAATCACCGTCAACATGCCAATCAATGCGTAGGGCGAGAGCTGCATGGCGTTGACCCACTCGGCCAACTCACGCGGGATGCCGGTGAAGGCCATTGTCTTCGTCAAAAATGCCGCGCCTGCCAGGATGAACATGATCATGCAACTGGTGCGTGTGGTGCCCATCAGGCCATCCCAAAAGTTTTGCCAGGTCAGTGAGCGGCTGGAGGCTGCAATCACCAAAGAGCCCAACACGCCGTAAGCCGCACATTCCGTGGCGGTGGCCCAGCCCGCCACCAGCACCCAGACGATAAAGATAATCAAGAGTGCGCAGGGAATCAGGCTGCC
>JANOXL010000351.1:0-5034 GCA_031418395.1 Rhodoferax sp.
CTGGGGCATCGGCGTTGACACACAGGCCGCCACCACCACGGCCACATCGGCCACTGCAGCCCACTACAACGGCCGCTTCAGAGTCCGTTTTTGGGCGAAAAATTCAAACATGTCCAGTCTCCTCGTTGGTTTAATGGGGCCGACAGGCCGGTTGCGCGGCCCAGTATAAAAGCCAAACAAGCACGAAACGGCTGGCGCGTCTGTGCGGTGGGTTACAAACAGTGTTAATTCACGCGGTTTGCCTAACTGCTTGCGCAAAACCGCAGGAGGGGAGCAAGGTTTTGTACAAAGGCCTGGCCGCCAAAGCCGGATGGCGAAAATTGTATACACTTTCCAGCACCCAATCAACGGCTGAAACACCCACAACAACCCGCCAAAACCCTCGCCATGGAAAGTTACCTGCTCGACTGGGCCAATCTGCTCCTGCGCTGGGTGCACGTGATCACCGCAATCGCCTGGGTTGGCTCGTCGTTCTACTTCGTTTTTTTAGACAGCAGTTTGACACCGCCGGTGGATGACGACCTGAAGAGACAGGGCGTGAGTGGCGAACTCTGGGCCGTACACGGCGGCGGTTTTTACCACCCCGTCAAATTCAACGTTTCACCGCCCAAGTTGCCCGCGCACCTGCATTGGTTTTATTGGGAGAGTTATTCCACCTGGATGTCCGGCATGGCGCTCTTTACCGTGTCGTATCTGTGGAGCGCCAGCACCTACCTGATCGACAAATCGAAGATGGACTGGTCGCCTACCGACGCGATTGGTGTGGCCTTGAGTTTCCTGGTCGTCTTCTGGGTGCTGTACGACGCTATTTGCCGTATCTTTGGCCAAAAGAAAAATGGCGACGCGATTGTGGGCGCGCTGGTGTTCCTCCTGATCTGCATCGCCGCGTGGTTGGCCTGCCACTGGTTTGCCGGGCGCGCCGCCTTCTTGTTGGTGGGCGCGATGATCGCCACCAGCATGAGCGCCAGCGTGTTCTTCTGGATCATCCCCGGGCAAAGGAAAGTCATCGAATCCATCAAAGCCGGCCAGCCGGTAGACCCGATTCACGGCCAACGCGGCAAACAGCGCAGCGTACACAACACCTACTTCACGCTGCCGGTCTTGTTCGCCATGTTGAGCGGGCACTACAGCTTCACCTACAACCACCCGCAAAACTGGCTCATTCTGATCTTGATGATGTTCGCTGGTGCGGCGATCCGCCAGTTCTTCGTGATGCGCCACGGGTTCAAACTCGGGCGCAATGCGAATCCGTTGCCGTATGCGGTGGTGGGCGTGGCAGTGATCGTCGGCGTCATCGTTTGGCTGAAACCGGCGTCAGTTCAACCCAAAACCAACGCGTCAACTGCCAGTTCAACTACACCCGGTGCGGCGGCCGCTGCCCCAAGCCCAGCACTTTCTGGCCCCGCCGACTATGTGGCCGTGGTCAAAGTGCTCGAGCAGCGCTGCCTCATGTGCCACGGCGCGCAGGTGCAGATGAAAAATGCGCGTTTTGATTTACCCGATCAATTGAAGCTGCATGCGCAGAACATTTACCAGCAGGCAGTGGTGACCAAGGTCATGCCGATGAATAACTCGACGGGTATCACGGACGAGGAGCGTGGGCTGATCAAGGCGTGGTTTGAGGCGGGGGCGAAGGTCCAATAGCTCCGAGTCGACAAGGGCCACTTCCGCTCAAATGCCCCGCATGGGTGACTTGCGGTGGCGAATGGGCCGAGTACAATTCCTTACCTTACTGTAAGGAGTTTTCATGCAAACCACCCTCACCTCCAAAGGCCAGATGACTCTGCCCAGCGCCGTCCGCACCCGGATGGGGCTGATGGCAGGTGATCACCTGGTGGTGACGCTGCAAGACGCAGACACGATCATTCTGAAACGACCCCCCGTTGCGCCCAGCCCCAGCTTGCGGGGAATGTTGAAGCGGCCGCAAAAAGCCCTGACGTTGGATGAAATGGATGCTGGCGTTTCAGCGTATTTGAAAGCCAAACACGCGCCGAGGAAAAAACCTTGATCGCGCTGGACACCAATCTGTTGGTTCGCCTGCTCGTCAACGACGACTCCGCCCAGGCCGCCAAAGTCGAGGCTTGGCTGGCTAAACAAGCGTCGCCCGCCCGGCCAGCCTGGGTTGATCATGTCGTGTTGTGTGAACTGGCTTGGGTGCTGGAGCGCAGCTACGACTTCCCGCGCGACGATATCAATGCCTGCATCGCAGCATTGCTGGACCACAAACACCTGAAGGTCGAGTCTCCTGGCCTGGTTCGCCAGGCCCTGGCCCTGCACGCCAACCAAAGCGCAGACTTTTCGGATTACCTGCTGGCCGCGAGGGCAGAAGCGGCAGGGTATTCGCCGGTTTTGACTTTTGACAAAAAGGCTGCCAGATCACCGTCGCATGAATTGTTGCGGTGAGGCACTGTTGATGAACGTGTCAGCGCAACTGGTTAGGATTGTTGAAAATAAATTTGCGGAGGATTCGTGCTGCCATTTCCACTTCACCAAATTACAGAGAGTTTTCTTTCACAAATCTGTACCGATCAATGGCCGGAAACACAAACCCTTGAATTCAAGTCAATACTTCCACTGAATGCAGAAGAAAACCGGGAAGAATTCAGAAAAGATGTTTGTGCGCTTGCCAATGCGGACGGCGGTGATCTAGTCTTTGGAATTAGCGAAATAGGCGGCCGTGCCAACGCCATTCATGCCATCACCGGAAGTGAAGTTGACGCTACGAAACGACGATTGCGGCAAATTCTTGAATCCAAGGTTGAACCACGAATTCACGGCATTCAAATTCACACTTGCCCAGTCAGCTCGGGTGGTTTTGTTCTCGTGCTACGTGTCCCCAGTTCTTTTGTGGGCCCGCACCGATTTGGGCCCATCACTGAACATAGATTCGCAATCAGAAATGACACGGCAACAACAGATATGACTTACGATCAATTGCGAAGTGCCTTTGGGCAGGGCGCTACTTTGCTGGAAAAAGCTGCCCAGTTTCGGATGCGCCGCGTCGATCAAATTGCAGGCGGCAAGTCACCCAAACGATTGGCGCAGGGCTCTACGATGGTCGCACACCTCATCCCATTGAATGGATTGGCCGGTAGGACTGACGTTGACATAGAGGGGTTGATCTTCGACCACGCCACACTGCGTATTGATTCCAACGATGTTTGGAAACGAACAGCCAATTTGGACGGTTTGCTGATGTACTCCGACGATGACCCGATCGGCGTGGACGCGTATGCTCAGCTTTTCAGGAACGGGGGTTTTGAGATGGTGAAGAACGTTCACCATGATCCCGGACTAGGAAATTCCCCGCCTTCGTTAATCGGTGCAATGGTTGCTGTTTGGCTACGGCAATTGCTACCGGCCTACAACACTGCTGCTCCTAAATTGAGCGCACAAGGACCTTGCGTTGTGGCTGTGTCAATAGTCAATGCATTGGGCACGACGATCACAGTTAGAGCGCTTACAGCCACCAGGACTCCTTTGACCGAATCCCGGTTAGATTTGCCGGAAGTGATGATTGAAGACATCTCCAGCGCCCTTGACCTGGACAAAATTACAAAACCAATCATGGATGTTTTATATCAATCTTACGGTCAAGCCAGATGCCCCAACTTTGACAAAGATGGGATCTGGAGACAGCCGCACTAGGCAAATTCAAATGCCGTGCTCCTGGCATTCAGTGTGTTTGGGTTGACCTCATCGTTGCGCTTGAAGAGCTAGTATTTCCCCGCCCTGCCCGCCAGTTGCACCGCCAGCCGGTTGTGCCGCTCAATCAGCGGCTCCAGCTCCAGCGTCGCCAGTCGGCCCTCACGCACCACCACTTTGCCGTTGACGATGGTGTAGGCGGCGTGGGCGCTGGCACACAACATCAGGCTGCCCACCGGGTCGTGCATGGCACCACCGGCAAAACTCAGCGTGCGCAGGTCAAAGAGGGCGAGGTCGGCGCACATGCCGGGGGCGATGTGGCCAATGTCGCTACGGCCCAGCACCTGCGCGCCGCCGCGTGTGGCCAGCGCCAGCGCGTCGCGCGCGGTCATCTCGGCGGGGCCGAGGTCGCAGCCGAAGAAAGTCTGGCTCCCATTTGGCGTGGCGCGGGTTTCAGGCGGCTGCATGGCGCGGCCCACACGCGCCAGCAGCATGGCCTGGCGCGCTTCGTTGACCATGTGGGCGGCGTCGTTGCTGGCGCTGCCGTCCACGCCCAGGCCCACGGGCACACCGGCGTTCACCATCTTGCGGATGGGCGCGATGCCTGAGGCCAGGCGCATGTTGCTGCACGGGCAATGGGCCACGCCGGTTTTGGACGCGGCAAACAGAGAGATGCCCATGTCGTCCAGCTTCACGCAGTGCGCATGCCACACATCGTGGCCGAGCCAGCCGAGGCTTTCAGCATATTCAGCGGGCGTGCAGTTGAAGCGCTCGCGGGTGTAGGCGATGTCGTGGTCGTTCTCGGCCAGGTGGGTGTGCAGGCGCACCTTGTGCAGGCGCGCAAGATAGGCCGATTCGGCCATCAGGTCGCGGCTCACGCTGAAGGGCGAGCAAGGCGCCAGGGTGACCTGCGTCATGCTGCCGTGTTCGGCGTCGTGAAATTTTTCAATCAGGCGTTGAGAGTCTTTGAGGATGAAGTCTTCCGCCTCCACCAGGCTGTCTGGCGGCAAACCGCCTTTGCTCTGGCCCACACTCATGCTGCCGCGCGACGCGGTGAAACGCATGCCGATCTCGCGCGCGGCGCCAATACTGTCGTCCAGCCGGCAGCCGTTGGGGAAAATATAAAGGTGGTCGCTGCTGGTGGTGCAGCCGGAAAGCAGCAGCTCGGCCATGGCCACCTGTGTGCTCACGTGCACCATCTCGGGCGTCAGCCCCGCCCAGATCGGGTACAGGCCGCGCAGCCAGCCAAACAGCTCGGCGTTTTGCACAGCCGGTATCGCCCGCGTGAGCGACTGGAACATGTGGTGGTGGGTGTTGACCAGGCCGGGCGTCACCAGATGGTGGCGCGCGTCGATCACCTCATGGGCGCTCTGCAACAGCAGCGGCGGC
>JANOXL010000352.1:0-3890 GCA_031418395.1 Rhodoferax sp.
CTCGGTGCCGATGTGGGAGAGCGACCCATTGCCTTGCGACGCGTAGCTGAGTTTGGCCGGGTTCTTCTTCAGAAAGCTGGTGAACTCCGCCAGATTGCCCGCAGGCACCGAGGGGTGAATGGCGATGACGTTGGTGGCCACGGTGATCAAGGCCACCGGCACAAAGTCCTTTTGCGCCCAGGGCAGTTTGGGGCTCAAATTGGGGTTGCCCACGTGGTAGGCCGAATACGAGTTCAACAGTGTGTAGCCATCGGCATTGGCGCGGGCCGCAAACTGGTAGGCCACGTTGCCGCTGCCGCCGCCTTTGTTGTCGATCACCACCGGCTGGCCCACCACTTTGGTCAGGGAGTCAGAGAGGATGCGTGCTGACGCGTCGACAAAACCGCCGGGCGGATTCGGCACCACCAGGGTGATGGCTTTGGTTGGGTAGTTTTGCGCGAGGCTGGGCAGGCTGGCCAGGCCCAGCAGGGTAGCGGCGAGCAGGGTTTTGATCGGGGGGGTGTTAAGTGGGGTCATGGGTTCATTTTCGCAGGTTCAAGTCAGAAATTTCCGGTCAGCGCAACGCTGGTGCCGTGGGCCGCCACGCCCACGCGGTAGCGCGTTGGTGTGTTCATGGCATTGTGGAATTTAAAACGAAACTGCCTGTGGAACACCCGCCTTTTCCGGCTTTCAGGGCGTTGTGGCCCTAACGGCTTGAACCTATCATCGATATCCACAAAGGCTGATTCAAGGTTGACTCATACCGAAACAAGATGAGTTGAATGCTTAGGAGTATCTATGGAATTTCGACAGTTGCGATATTTCTCTGCGCTGGCTGTGGATCTGAGTTTTACCAGAGCCGCCAAAAATCTACAGGTCTCGCAGCCGCCTTTGAGTTTTCAGATCGCGCAGCTTGAAGAAGAGTTGGGCGCGCGCCTGTTTGACCGCACCAGCCGCAGCGTGGTGCTGACCGAGGCGGGCAAGGCCCTGGTGCCACATGCCAAGGCGATTCTGGCGCGAATTGACGAGGCACGTGGCCACGTGGCACGTGTGGCCAGCGGGCTGGAGGGGCGCGTGCAGATTGGGCTGGCCAGCTCCCACTTTATGGGGCCGTTTCCGAAGTTCATCAGCGCGTTTCGACAGATGCGGCCCAAGGTCGAAGTTGCACTGCATGAAATGAAACCCAGCGACCATTTACATGCGCTGCGTGACGACCGGCTTGACATTTGCCTCTCCCGCACGCCCGCACAAGACGGGCAGATCAGCGCCGCCTTGTTGTGGCGCGATCCTGTCGTTGCCGCGCTGCCGCCTGGCCACCGCCTGGCCAAGCGCCTTCGCATTAGCCTGGCGGACTTGCGCAATGAAGATTTTGTGTTTTTGCAGCAAGATTCTTCGGCCTTTGCCAAACGCCTGCATGACGCCTGCCTGCGTGAAGGTTTCTCGCCGCGTATCGTGCAGCAAGTGGCGGAAATTCCAACAGCGCTGAATTTAGTGGCCGCGGGTATGGGCGTCACACTGGTGCCTGCCTCCCTGGCGCTCCTGCGCAAAGACGCGATCCAGCTGTGTACGCTCACCCAATCGCAAATCTCCATCAGCCCGGCCCTGGCGAAAAGCGCCAAAGAAGGCGGCGCGATGGCCCCGATTGACCCCAACGAGAAGCTTAACGGCGATGTGTACATGGTATGGCGCACCAAAGACGCCAACCCGGCAACAGCTGAATTCAGGAAATCACTACTCACCTGGGCGCACGGGCAGGAGATCGATTAAGTCCCATTCAAAATTGTCCGCGCAAGGGGTTGCGTCGCCGAGCTGATGCCATGCGCGCGGTCTTTGTCAGTGCGCCGTTTATGCGACCTCACGCAGGTTTTGGAAACGCCATAAGTAGCAACGCCTTGCGGCGTGGGCCTACACTCGTGGCCCATGAAAACTTACAAAATCGGCTGTATTCCCGGCGACGGCATCGGCAAAGAAGTCATCCCCGCTGGGCAAACCGTGCTTGAAGCGCTGGCTGGCACACCTTCATTCAGCGGCAAATTCAAATTTGAATTCGAATCCTTCGGCTGGGGCGGCGACTGGTACCGTGCCCACGGCGAGATGATGCCCAAAGACGGCCTGGACGCCATCCGCCACAAAGATGCGCTGTTGTTTGGCTCGGCCGGCGACCCGAATATTCCTGACCACATCACGCTGTGGGGCCTGCGCCTCAAAATTTGCCAGGGCTTTGACAAATACGCCAATGTGCGGCCTACACGTATCCTGCCCGGCATCGATGCGCCTTTGAAAGGTTGCCAACCTGAAGACCTCAACTGGGTTATCGTGCGCGAAAACTCCGAAGGTGAATACGCTGGTGTGGGTGGGCGTGCCCACCAGGGCCACCCGATTGAAGTGGCCACCGATGTGAGCATCATGACCCGCGCAGGGGTGGAGCGCATCATGCGTTTCGCCTTCAAGCTGGCGCAGTCGCGGCCACGCAAATTTCTCACCGTAGTCACCAAGTCCAACGCCCAGCGCCACGCCATGGTGATGTGGGACGAGATCGCCCTGCAGATCAGCCAAGAGTTCCCGGACGTGAAATGGGACAAGGAATTGGTCGACGCGATGACCGCGCGTATGGTGAACAAACCAGCGACCATCGACACGGTGGTCGCTACCAATTTGCACGCTGACGTGCTAAGTGACCTGGCCGCTGCGCTGGCCGGCAGCCTGGGCATCGCCCCAACTGGAAACATCGACCCCGAGCGCCGTTACCCGAGTATGTTCGAGCCAATTCATGGCTCGGCGTTTGACATCATGGGCAAAGGGCTGGCCAACCCGGTCGGCACGTTCTGGAGCTGCGTCATGCTGCTGGAGCACCTGGGTGAGGCGGCAGCGGCGACGAAGCTGATGACGGTGATCGAAAAAGTCACCGCCGATGCCAGCCTGCATACCGGTGACTTGGGTGGCAAGGCGACCACGCAACAAGTTACCGAAGCCGTGGTGCGCTTGTTGACGCATTGAGACAGAGCCGGGTTAGCCCGGTTGAATTCACGCAGCCTGTGCGGCAGGATGTGGTTCGTAAGAAAACTTGATTTGAGGATGTGATGATGAAAAAACTGAACCTGCCCGTGTGTTTGCCCCTGCTGGTGGCGCTGGCTGCCCCCTTCGCTGCCACCATCGCCTGGGCCCAGGCCTGCCCTGACAAAAACATGCAATATTTCCAGGCCTTCCCGCCGGGTGGTGAATCGGATTTGTCCGCCCGCCACCAGCAAGTGGTGTTGAAGAAAAAATGCGCAGCAATTGAAACCATCATCCAATACAAAGCGGGCGCAGGCGGCGCGCTGATGTGGAGCCAAATGAACAGCCTGCCCGCTGACGGGTTCAATATCGTTGGCGTGAACCTGCCACACATCGTGTTCCAGCCCCTTGAAGGGCAGGTGCAATACAAGACGGCAGACGTCACGCCCGTGTTCTGGTTCCACTACACGCCCGACAGTCTGGTCGTACCCGAGCAAAGCCCGATCAAAAACTTTGCTGACTTCCTCAAAGCCGCCAAGGCCAATCCAGGCAAACTGAGCCTGGCCGGCAGTGGCCAAAACTCCGCCAACCACGCTGCCCACGAGCGATTGAACGCGGCCTTTGGTGTGCAGACCATTTACGTGCCTTTCAAAGGCACAGGCGATTTGGCCACATCCGTGCTGGGCGCGCAGGTGGATGGCGCGATGACCTATACCGTCTTCGCCATCAATAACAAAACCCGCGTTCGCGCATTGGCTGTAGCGATGGACGCACGCCACCCACTGTTGCCCGATGTGCCGACTTTCAAAGAGCTCGGCGTGAACTGGGTCGATGGCGCCTACCGCGGCATCGGTGTGCCGAAATCAACCCCACCCGAAGCGCGCAAACGCATCTCCGACATGTGGATGGCCTTGAAC
>JANOXL010000353.1:0-18312 GCA_031418395.1 Rhodoferax sp.
CCAGCGCCAGCCGACCCAGCAGGGCGTGGTTAGATTGTCATTCGTGTTGTCAACTCAAGTCACCGCGGGCCTCAACAAACGCCGTAAAAGCGATTTAAAAAATTAACATGAGTGTTAACAAATGGCTATTTTGAGTCGAAAAATCCAGGGTTAATGATGTTTTTGGCATCTAGGTCTCGTATTATGTGCATAGATTGCTACTAAAATTATAGCTATCCGAAACACTATGCACGCCGTCGTTTTGAAGTATTTCCTCGAAGTCGCGCGCTGCGGCTCCATCCGCAAAGCGGCACAAAACCTGTTTGTCGCCTCCAGCGCGGTGAACCGGCAAATCCTGCGCCTGGAAGACGAACTGGGCGCCGAGTTGTTTGACCGAGTGCCCACCGGCATTCGCTTGAACGCAGCCGGTGAGCGCCTGCAGCAGCATATTCGCGGGACGCTGCATGATTTCCACCTGATGCGCACAGAGTTGGATGCGATGAAAGGTGAACGCAAAGGGCATGTATCGGTCGCCGCGATGGACTCTTTATTGATTGAATTCCTGCCTGATGCCGTGGAGAATTTCGCCGAAACTTACCCGGCCGTGACCTACGCCATCACGTCCGCCATGCCCAGCGAGGTGCCCGAAAAAGTGCTCAATGGCGACAGCGATCTGGGCATTTGTTACCTCGGCAAATTGGCGGCGGGGCTCAACGTGGTGGCCAAAGCCGCGTTTCCGCCCGGTGTGGTGATGGCACCGAGCCACCCCTTGGCCAAAAAACGCCAGATCACGTTTGACGACTGCCGTAACCACGCTTTCATACAAATCAGCCGCCTCTCGCCTATCCACAGCGTCGTTGTGCCCGAGTTCTCCCGTTTTTGGGACGACCTGTCCCCCGCCATCGCCTGCAATTCAACGCCGATGGTCAAGCGCCTGCTGGTCGATGGCAAAGGCATTTCATTTTTTTCCAAAATCGGATTCACCCACGAGCTGGCCCGTGGCGAAGTCGTCTGGCGGCCACTCGCCAATGCCAAAATCAACAAAATCGAAGTCGGCATCTTGACGCCTTCACACCGCGCGCTCTCGCATGTGACGCAGCAGTTTGTTGAGCGGATTACGCTGCGCCTCAAGCAGCTCGAACTGGCGGCGGCGGATTGAGCGGTGCTTAAGCTTCGGCTGACGTTGTCGTGGTGGTGCCAACGGCAGAAAAGTAACGTACGCGGTTCGAAGCGTCAGTTACCACGCCCGAGTTAACTGCCCCCGAACTCCTCGCCCAACGCCTTGGCCCGCGCGCCAGCCGCCAGCAGTGCTTGCTCAAACAAATCCTTGACCTTGTGGTCATCCATCGAGGTGATCGCCGCATATGTGGTGCCGCCTTTGGAGGTGACGCGCTGGCGCAGGATTTCGGGAGGTTCGTTGGAGGCGCGGGCCAGTTCACCTGCGCCAATGAAGGTGCTCACCGCCAGTTGTAAGGCTTGTGCACGGGTCAGGCCCATCTCTTCGCCGGCTTTTGCCATGGCCTCTAAAAAATAGAACACGTAGGCCGGTCCGGAGCCAGAAATCGCTGTAACAGCGTCGAGTTGCGACTCGGCCGACAACCACAGCCATTCGCCCGTGGTACTGACGACTTCCTCCACCAGGCTGCGGTCTGCGCTGGTGACGCCGGAGCGGGGGAATAGGCCGGCAATACCTTTGCCGATCAGCGCCGGGGTGTTGGGCATGGCGCGCACCACGCGCTCGGTGCCCAGCCAGCGGGCAATGCTGTCGCTGGGGATGCCAGCGGCCACGCTCAGGTGCAGCGCAGCTGGGGTGAAATCCTTGCTTTGCAACGCGGCTTCTTTGAAAGTTTGGGGCTTGACGGCCCACACCACCAGGCTGGCGCGCTGCAAAAATGATCCTGCGACCGGCTGGGCGGTAATTCCGAAGCTGGTCTGCAGTTTTTGCCGCGCCTCGTCAAACGGCTCGACCACATCGATCTGGCTGGCGGCAAAACCGCGCCGCAACAAGCCACTGATGATGGCGTTGGCCATATTGCCACCGCCAATAAACGCGATAGGTTGGTTCAAATGACGCTCCACAATTTTTCAAAATTGAATTGTGGCAGTGTTGTGGTTCTGGTTCACAGCAATACACTAGTATGGCGAGGATTTGCAATGCGGCAACGCGGCAATGCCCCCGAGAATTGGATTTATGGAAGCGTCCACATGAAATACATCCTGGCACTTGACCAAGGCACGACCAGCTCGCGCGCCATCTTGTTCGACCGCGCGGGCCAGATCAAGGCGAGTGCGCAACGCGAATTCCGCCAGATTTTCCCCAAGCCGGGTTGGGTAGAACACGACGCTATGGAGATTTGGCATAGCCAATATGCGGTGGCCGCAGCCGTGCTCAAAGACAACGGCATCTTGGCGGCGGATGTGGACGCCATCGGCATCACCAACCAGCGCGAAACCACGGTGTTGTGGGACCGCAAAACCGGCGACCCCGTGGCCAATGCCATCGTCTGGCAAGACCGGCGCACGGCAGGGCGATGTGATGAGCTCAGGGCCCAGGGGTTTGCCAGCAAAATCCAAAAGAAAACCGGTCTCGTGCTGGATGCTTACTTTTCGGGCACCAAGTTGCGGTGGTTGCTGGACAACGTACCCGGCGTGCGCGCCCGTGCAGAACGCGGTGAGTTGGCCTTTGGCACGGTGGATTCCTGGCTGGTCTGGAAGCTCACGGGCGGGCGCTTGCACGTGACGGACGCCAGCAACGCGTCCCGCACCTTGCTCTTCAACATCCGCACCCTGCGTTGGGATGCGGAATTGCTGAAGATTTTCAATATTCCTGAAAGTGTGTTGCCACAGGTGGTCGCATCGAGCGGGGTTGTCGGTGAAACCGACGACGCCTTGTTTGGTGGGCCGCTAGAGATTGCGGGCATTGCGGGCGACCAGCAGGCCGCCACGTTTGGGCAAACCTGCTATTCGCCCGGCATGGCCAAAAACACCTACGGCACGGGTTGTTTTATGCTGATGAATACCGGGACAGCAGCGGTCGCCAGCCAGCACAAGTTGTTAACAACAGTGGCCTGGATGGGGCCGGGCGCCGGGCCAGCGGCAACCTGTTATGCGCTGGAGGGCTCGGTGTTCATGGGCGGAGCCACCGTGCAATGGCTGCGTGATGGCCTGCGCATCATCACCAAGGCGGACGAGGTGGAGACCTTGGCGGCCAGCGTGCCGGATACAAGTGACGTCTATTTGGTGCCCGCTTTCGCTGGTCTGGGCACGCCTTATTGGGATGGTCATGCGCGCGGCACACTTGTTGGCATGACTCGGGGTACAGGTCATGCACATATTGCACGCGCCGCTCTTGAATCTATAGCGCTACAGTCTGCCGACGTGTTTGGCGCAATGGCGCTGGACTCGTGTATTGACTTGGCTGAGCTGCGTGTGGACGGTGGTGCTTGCCGCAACAACGTGCTGATGCAGATGCAGGCTGATTTTTTGGGTGTGCCGGTCGTGCGGCCCCAAGTGACTGAAACGACCGCTCTGGGAGCCGCTTATCTCGCGGGTATGGCGACCGGGTTTTGGGCCGGTGCCGACGAAGTGGCCTCGCAGTGGGCGGTGGATCGGCGGTTTGAACCCCAAATGGGCGCTGACCTACGTGCACACAAACTGGCGCGCTGGCAGCAGGCGGTGGAGCGCTCACGCGGCTGGGCGCTGGATTGATGACAAATAGGCAAGTGATTCCCCATGAATGACCCTCAACTCTCCGACAAGCCGTTACCCACGGTTCGGGCAGATTTATTGAAACGATTGGCCGAACCTCGTCACTACGATTTGGCCATCGTCGGCGGTGGCGCGACTGGGCTCGGCGTCGCGCTGGACGCGGCAGCCCGTGGCTACAGCGTGGTGCTCGTCGAATCCCACGATTTCGCCAAAGGCACCTCGTCTCGCGCCACCAAACTGGTCCACGGTGGCGTGCGTTATTTGGCGCAGGGCAATATCGCATTGGTGCGTGAAGCGCTGCATGAGCGAACCACCTTGCTGAACAACGCGCCACATCTGGCCCAGCCGCTGCCTTTCATCATGCCATCGTACAAATGGTGGGAAACCCCGTTTTATGGGGCCGGACTCAAGCTGTATGACGCGCTGGCGGGCAAGGCGGGCCTTGGGAAAACCGAGTTTTTGAACCGGAAAGAAACACTCGAACATTTGCCAACAGCGCTGCCAGCAGGTTTGGTGGGCGGTGTGAAATATTGGGATGGTCAATTCAACGACGCGCGGCTGGCGCTGGCGCTGGCGCGCACAGCGGCTGAGCGGGGCGCACTTTTGGTCAACTATTGCAAAGCGCAAGACCTCCTGTTCAGCGGCGGCAAAGTGGCGGGATTGGTGGGTGAAGACACGGAAACCGGCAAACGCTTTCAAATTCAGGCCAGTTGTGTGATCAACGCCACTGGCGTTTGGGTCGATGAGTTGCGTTTCAAGGACGGCCTGGCCAACCCTAACGATGGCCGCAGCGTTACCAAAGCCATGGTGGCGCCGAGCCAGGGCGTCCACCTAGTGGTCGATCGCGATTTTCTGCAGGCCGATGTGGGACTGATGGTGCCCAAAACAGTGGACGGCCGGGTCTTGTTTGCAGTGCCCTGGCTTGGCAAGGTGATATTGGGTACGACCGACACGCCCCGGGACGATTTGCCACGTGAGCCTTTGCCATTCAAGGAAGAAGTCGAGTTCATCCTGAGTGAATCTGCCCGTTACTTGGCGCGTGCGCCTCAGCGTAGCGACGTTAAAAGCATGTGGGTGGGCATGCGGCCTTTGGTCAAGCCGCTGGACGACGATGGTGACAACACCAAAGGCCTGAGCCGGGAACACACGGTGCTAGTTAGCCGAAGTGGGCTGGTGACGGTGACAGGCGGGAAATGGACAACCTACCGCGCCATGGCCGAGGATGTACTGACAAAGTGTCTTAAAAAATCATTGCTCAAAGCCGCACGACCCAGCAGTACAAATCGTTTGAAGCTCGTCGGGGCAGGGTCCGGCAAACCTGGCTGGCGTTCAATTTGTGAGGCGCCAGGCCTGCATTCCTACGGCTCTGAGCAACGCGTCGTGGCTGGTTTGCCGGGGCATAAACGGGAATTGGCCCCGGGATTGACGGAGTCGATGGTGCGTTTCGCCGCCCGGTACGAATATGCCCGCCGGGTGGAAGACGTTTTGGCGCGCCGCTCCCGCCTGTTGTTTCTAGATGCTGCCCTGGCAAGCCAACTCGCTGTGGCGGTTGGCGAAATCCTACAGATGGAGACCGGCCTTGACCCTGAAATCCAGGCGTTCCAAGCGCTTTGTCACCACTATCTGGACATTCCCGTCTAATTTCTTTTGGCTACTTGTTGACCCTCGAGGATTTTGATGGCATAATCGAGGGCTTCGCTTGAAAAAGCCAAGGTTTTTGCAGGTCGTTCTGCAAAAAAGTCTGCTCAACAGCGCCCCGGCAAGTGGTTTGCCAGGGTGGTGACGGGCCCAAGACTGACTGAGCATTTCTCTGGGTTGGCCCGAAAGGGCGTCTGGAAACTGCGCGGTGCAAGTTGGGAATAAATTGAAATGATCCAAACTGAATCTCGACTGGAAGTTGCCGACAACACCGGCGCGAAGTCCGTCCTGTGCATTAAGGTGCTGGGTGGCTCGAAGCGGCGTTATGCAAGTGTCGGCGACGTGATCAAGGTGAGCATTAAAGAATGCGCACCCCGTGGGCGCGTCAAAAAAGGTGAAATCTATAGTGCTGTGGTGGTTCGTACCGCCAAGGGCATTCGCCGCACTGATGGCTCTTTAGTCAAGTTTGATGGCAATGCAGCTGTATTGCTCAATGCCAAGCTGGAGCCTATCGGCACCCGCATCTTCGGGCCCGTGACGCGTGAATTGCGTACCGAGAAGTTCATGAAGATCGTGTCTCTCGCTCCTGAAGTTTTGTAGAAAGATTCCGAGGTAGCCATGAACAAGATTCGCAAAGGCGACGACGTCATCGTACTGGCCGGGCGTGACAAGGGCAAGCGCGGCAAAGTATCGCTGCGCAAAGACGATAGCCACGTTGTGGTCGAGGGCATCAATTTGGTGAAAAAGCATGCCAAGCCCAACCCGATGAAGGGTGTGACCGGCGGCATCATCGAAAAAACCATGCCTATTCACCAGTCCAATGTGGCCATTTTTAATGCTGCCACAGGCAAGGCTGACCGGGTGGGCATCAAGCTGCTGGCTGACGGCAAACGCGTTCGCGTTTACAAGTCCAGCGGTGAAGAAATCAAAGTGGCCTAAGGATCATCATGGCACGTTTACAACAACACTATCGCGAAAAAATCTCGCCTGATTTGATGGCCAAATTTGGCTACACCTCGGTGATGCAGGTTCCACGTTTGTCCAAAATTACGCTCAACATGGGTGTGAGCGAGGCTGTTGCCGATAAAAAGGTGATGGACAACGCCGTGGGTGATTTGACCAAGATTGCTGGACAAAAGCCGGTGGTGACCAAATCCAAAAAAGCCATCGCAGGTTTCAAAATCCGCGAGGGCCAGGCCATCGGCTGTATGGTCACACTGCGTGGCGTGCAGATGTATGAATTCCTGGATCGCTTCGTCACCGTGGCTTTGCCCCGCGTGCGCGACTTCCGTGGTATTTCCGGGCGTGCATTTGATGGCCGTGGCAATTACAACATTGGCGTCAAAGAGCAAATTATTTTCCCTGAAATTGAGTATGACAAGGTAGATGCCTTGCGTGGGCTCAATATCAGCATTACCACAACTGCAAAGACCGACGAAGAGTGCAAAGCACTTCTCGCTGGTTTCCGTTTCCCGTTCAAGAACTGAGGTAACCTGTGGCAAAAATGGCTTTAATTCAGCGCGAACTCAAGCGCGACAATCTGGTTGCCAAGTACGCGAAAAAACACGCGGAACTAAAAGGCATCGCCGGCGATGCGAAACGCAGTGAAGAAGAGCGCGCCCAAGCCCGCCTTGAGCTGCAGAAGCTGCCGCGCAACGCCAACCCAACGCGTCAGCGCAACCGCTGTTCAATTACGGGTCGTCCGCGCGGCACATTCCAGCACTTCGGTCTGGCTCGCGCAAAGATCCGCGAAATGGCTTTTGCCGGAGAAATCCCCGGCATCATGAAAGCCAGCTGGTAACCCGGCCAAGCACGCGACAGGAGAATATATATGAGCATGAGTGATCCCATCGCTGACTTGCTGACACGCATTCGCAACGCCCAAATGGTGGCAAAAGCGACCGTCTCAGTTCCGTCATCCAAAGTGAAAGTGGCGATAGCCCAAGTCCTTAAAGACGAAGGTTACATCGACGGTTTCAAGGTAACCAACGACCAAGGTAAGTCCGAGTTGGAAATCGCCTTGAAATACTACGCGGGCCGTCCAGTCATCGAGCGAATCGAGCGCGTCAGCCGCCCAGGTCTTCGGGTCTATCGCGGTAGCGGCGCTATTCCGCAGGTGCAGAACGGCCTCGGAGTCGCCATTGTCACGACGCCAAAGGGTGTCATGACTGATCGCAAAGCGCGCGCTACCGGTGTCGGTGGTGAAGTGCTGTGTTACGTCGCCTGACGTGTGGCATTGAGGAGTAAACAGAAATGTCGCGAATTGGAAAAATGCCGGTTGCCGTCCCCGCTGGAGTGGATGTGTCAATCAAGGAAGATCAGATCAGTGTCAAGGGCACAGGCGGATTGTTGTCGTTGAGCCAGAACGCTTTGGTAACCGTGGTCAGCGAAGGCGGCAAGCTCAGCTTTAAGCCAGCCAATGACTCCCGCGAAGCCAATGCCATGAGCGGCACAATGCGTCAGCTCGTGAACAACATGGTAGTGGGCGTCACCAAAGGTTTTGAAAAGAAGCTCAGCCTGGTGGGTGTGGGATATAAGGCCCAAGCCCAAGGCGCTAAATTGAATTTGACGGTCGGTTATTCGCATCCTGTTGACAAGGTCATGCCGGCTGGCATCGCCGTGGCAACGCCAACGCCGACTGAAATTGTGATCAAAGGTGCAGATCGCCAGCGCGTGGGCCAAGTGGCTGCTGAAATTCGTGCCATCCGTCCGCCGGAGCCATACAAGGGCAAGGGTATTCGTTACGTGGACGAAAAGATCACGATTAAAGAAACCAAGAAGAAGTAAGGGGCAGCATGATGTTGACCAAAAAAGAGCAGCGACTTCGTCGGGCCAAACAAACTCGAATCCGCATCGCCACACAAGGTGTTGCGCGTTTGACGGTGACCCGCACCAATTTGCATATTTACGCGAGTGTGATTTCCGGCGACGGCGCCAAAGTGTTGGCCTCAGCCTCCACTGCTGAAGCTGAAGTTCGCAAGTCCTTGGGTGGCGCAGGCAAAGGCGGCAACGTCGCTGCGGCCCAGGCGATCGGCAAACGTGTGGCCGAAAAGGCAAAGGCCGCGGGCGTTGAAAAAGTTGCGTTTGACCGTTCCGGTTTTGCGTACCACGGCCGAGTCAAAGCGTTGGCCGAGGCTGCGCGTGAATCTGGCTTGCAGTTCTAATCAGATCGGAATAGACAATGGCAAAAGTTCAAGCAAAAATGCAGGGTAAGGCAGAGGGTCCTGAGGACGGCATGCGCGAAAAGATGATCGCGATCAACCGCGTCACCAAAGTGGTCAAGGGCGGTCGTATTCTCGGTTTCGCCGCTTTGACCGTAGTTGGGGACGGAGATGGCCGAGTGGGCATGGGCAAGGGCAAATCCAAAGAAGTGCCCGCTGCCGTTCAAAAGGCGATGGAAGAAGCGCGCCGCAATTTGACCAAAGTCTCACTCAAGAATGGTTCTATCCATCATAAGTTGATGGGACAGCATGGAGCAGCAGCCGTGATGATGGCACCAGCGCCTAAAGGCACTGGCATTATTGCGGGCGGCCCTATGCGCGCTGTGTTCGAAGTCATGGGCATTACGGACATTGTGGCAAAGAGCCATGGTTCAACGAACCCCTACAACATGGTTCGTGCGACCCTGGATGCCTTGTCCCACGCCTCTACACCCGCCGAAGTCGCGGCAAAACGCGGCAAAACAGTTGAAGAACTCTTTGCTTGATCAGGAGTTTAGATATGACGACGCAACAAACCGTGAAAGTTCAATTGGTCAAAAGTCCGATTGGCTGTAAAGAAGACCATCGCGCCACAGTGCGCGGTTTGGGTCTTCGCAAGATCCGCAGCACTCGCGAATTGGTGGATACACCTGAAGTTCGCGGCATGATTAACAAGATCAGTTATTTGGTCAAAGTGCTTTAAGCGCTTTGACTGGATGTTTGAAATTTAGGGGTTGATGATGGAACTCAATGGCATTAAGCCGGCAGATGGCGCGAAGCACTACAAGCGTCGCGTTGGTCGTGGCATCGGTTCTGGCCTTGGCAAAACCGCTGGTCGCGGTCACAAGGGTCAAAAGTCTCGTGCTGGTGGCTACCACAAGGTCGGTTTTGAAGGCGGTCAAATGCCTTTGCAGCGCCGTTTGCCCAAGCGTGGCTTCAAGTCACATCAGTTGCAGTTCAACGCTGAAGTTACCTTGACCTCGTTGGAGTTGCTCGGAGCGGCTGAAGTTGACATGCTGACGCTGAAACAAGCGGGTCTGGTCAAGGAAAGCGCCAAAACGATCAAGATCATCAAGACGGGTGCGATTACCAAGGCCGTCAAAGTGACGGGTGTTGGCGCAACGGCAGGCGCTAAGGCTGCTATTGAAGCGGCCGGTGGCAGCGTCGCTTAATCGTAGTTGTTAACAAGTTAAGCGGAAAAACAGTGGCAACCAACGCGAATCAGCTGGCAAAAACAGGCAAGTTCGGCGACCTGCGTCGTCGACTCGTCTTTTTGTTGCTCGCGTTAGTGGTGTATCGCATCGGTGCGCACATTCCAGTGCCCGGGATTGACCCTGCTCAGTTGCAACAGTTCTTTAAAGGCCAGCAAAGTGGCCTTTTGGGGATGTTCAACGTATTCTCAGGCGGGGCATTGTCTCGCTTTACGATTTTTGCGCTGGGGATCATGCCGTACATCTCGGCCTCGATCATTATGCAGTTGTTGACCTATGTTTTGCCAGCTTTCGAGCAGTTGAAAAAAGAAGGCGAATCGGGTCGCCGCAAGATTACGCAATACACCCGCTATGGGACTTTGGGATTGGCGTTGTTCCAGTCAATGAGTATTGCCGTCGCACTTGAAAGCTCTGCGGGGCTGGTTATTTCCCCCGGATTCGGTTTCCGGCTGACGGCAGTGTTTACTCTGACCGCCGGTACCATGTTTTTGATGTGGCTGGGTGAGCAGATTACTGAACGTGGCTTGGGTAATGGCATTTCCATCCTGATTTTTGGCGGTATAGCCGCTGGTCTGCCAAGCGCGTTGGGCGGCATGATGGAGCTCATCCGAACGGGTGCCATGAGCATCATCGTCGCGTTGTTTATTGTGGTCTTGGTGGTGTTGGTTGTTTATTTTGTGGTTTTCATTGAGCGCGGGCAGCGCAAAATTCTTGTCAACTATGCCAGGCGCCAGGTTGGCAACAAGGTTTATGGCGGCCAGTCGTCCCATTTGCCATTGAAATTGAATATGGCGGGGGTGATACCACCAATTTTCGCGTCATCCATTATTTTGTTGCCAGCGACAATTGTTGGGTGGTTCAGCACTGGTGAATCCATGCGATGGCTTAAGGATATTGCTGGATCGTTGACGCCCGGGCAGCCGATTTACATCATGTTTTATACGGCGGCGATTGTGTTTTTCTGCTTTTTCTACACCGCTTTGGTGTTCAATAGTCGCGAAACGGCTGACAACCTAAAGAAGAGTGGCGCGTTCGTGCCGGGTATTCGCCCTGGTGATCAGACCGCCAAATATATCGACAAAATTTTGCTTCGTTTGACATTCGCAGGTGCCATTTACATCACTTTGGTATGTTTGTTGCCTGAATTTCTAATTTTGAAATACAACGTGCCGTTCTATTTTGGCGGCACATCCCTGCTGATTATTGTGGTGGTCACTATGGACTTTATGTCCCAAGTGCAGAACTACATGATGTCCCAGCAGTACGAATCACTGTTGAAAAAGGCAAATTTCAAGGCTTCTTGAAATTGTTAAACCGAGTTTTAGGAGAGAGCAATGAAAGTTTCGGCTTCGGTCAAAAAAATTTGCCGTAACTGCAAAATTATCCGACGCAAGGGTGTTGTTCGCGTGATCTGCACAGATCCGCGTCACAAACAGCGTCAGGGTTGATTGCAAGAGTATTAGAGGACAAATATGGCACGTATCGCAGGTATCAATATTCCGCCGAATCAGCATTCTGAAATCGGTCTGACAGCTATTTTCGGCATTGGTCGTTCACGGGCGCGCAAAATTTGCGAAGCTTGCGGGATCGCCTATTCCAAGAAGGTTAAAGATTTGACCGATGGTGATCTAGAAAAAATTCGCGATCAAATCGGTACGATCACCATTGAAGGTGATTTGCGTCGTGAAACCACCATGAACATCAAGCGTTTGATGGACATTGGTTGTTATCGCGGCTTTCGCCATCGCCGTGGGTTACCCATGCGCGGCCAGCGGACACGTACCAACGCCCGTACCCGTAAAGGCCCCCGCAAGGCGGCAGCGGCTCTGAAGAAATAAAAGGATCTGAAGGATCACTATGGCAAAAGCTCCCGTTAATACCGCCGCGCAACGTGTGCGCAAAAAAGTTCGTAAAAACGTCGCCGACGGCATCGCGCACGTGCACGCGTCGTTTAACAATACGATCATCACCATTACCGACCGTCAAGGCAATGCGTTGTCATGGGCATCCTCGGGTGGCCAGGGATTCAAAGGTTCACGCAAGTCCACTCCGTTCGCTGCTCAGGTGGCGTCTGAAGTAGCGGGTCGTGCGGCGGTTGAACAAGGTATTAAAAATCTTGACGTTGAGATAAAAGGCCCCGGCCCTGGTCGTGAGTCGTCTGTCCGTGCATTGGCTGCCTTGGGCATTCGCATCAACATGATTGCCGATGTCACGCCCGTTCCCCATAACGGATGCCGCCCGCAAAAGCGCCGCCGAATTTAATTTTTCAACAAGCCCACCGCCATCCCCTCAGGGTGATGGCTCCCGCGATTCGTTGCGGAAGATGACATAAAGGAAGTTCAAGTGGCACGTTACCTCGGCCCCAAGGCCAAACTCTCACGCCGTGAAGGCACTGACCTGTTTCTGAAGAGCGCCCGCCGCTCGATCGGAGACAAAGCCAAATTTGAATCTAAGCCAGGACAGCATGGCCGCACTTCTGGTGCGCGCACTTCTGACTACGGCCTGCAACTGCGTGAAAAGCAGAAGGTCAAGCGTATGTACGGCGTGCTTGAAAAGCAGTTCCGCCGTTATTTTGAAGAGGCTGACCGTCGCAAGGGCAACACCGGTGCCAACCTGTTGTTCCTTTTGGAGTCACGCTTGGACAACGTTGTCTATCGGATGGGTTTTGGCTCGACGCGAGCCGAAGCCCGCCAGTTGGTGTCCCACAAGGCCCTCACGGTGAACGGCAAGTCTGTCAATATCCCGTCCTACATGGTGAAGACCGGTGACGTGATTTCCATTCGTGACAAATCCAAAAAGCAAAACCGTGTGGTTGAAGCGTTGCAATTGGCTCAACAGGTCGGCATGCCGGCGTGGGTTGATGTCAATTCAGACAAGGCAGAGGGCGTATTCAAGAAGGTGCCTGATCGTGACCAGTTCGGATCAGATATCAATGAATCTCTGATCGTCGAGTTGTACTCGCGCTAATCCAAGACAAAACGCATCAATCCGTATATTCGGGCTGAGGCTATCGTTTTTCGTTCGAATCCGTCCCTGGCAGGTGGGTAACCCCCGCCAGGTGCTTCACCAGCCTTACCGGTGTAACGAGCCGGGGGTATTGAGAGGAAGTCTGCATGCAATCAAATCTGCTAAAACCCAAAGCAATCAATGTCGAGCAACTTGGCCTGAATCGCGCCAAAGTTGAGCTGGAGCCTTTCGAGCGTGGCTATGGCCACACGTTGGGCAATGCCCTGCGTCGTGTGTTGCTTTCATCCATGCCTGGATATGCCGCGACTGAGGTGACTATCGCTGGGGTTTTGCACGAGTACTCATCCATTGACGGCGTCCAGGAAGATGTTGTCAACATTCTTCTGAACCTGAAGGGCGTTGTGTTCCGTTTGCACAACCGCGAAGAAGTTACATTGAGCCTGCGTAAAGATGGCGGAGGCGTCGTGACGGCAGCTGACATCCAGACGCCGCATGACGTTGAAATTATCAACCCAACCCACGTTATTGCGAATTTGTCGCTCGGCGGCAAGCTGGACATGCAAATCAAGGTTGGAAAAGGTCGCGGCTACGTGCCGGGAACGATGCGTCGCCATGGCGATGAAGCTACCAAGTCGATTGGTCGTATTGTTCTGGATGCGTCGTTTTCGCCAGTCAAACGCGTCAGCTATACCGTCGAAAGTGCACGCGTCGAGCAGCGCACCGATTTGGACAAGCTGGTCGTCGAAATCGAGACTAATGGTGCGATCTCTGCCGAAGACGCCGTCCGTACTTCCGCCAAAATTTTGGTTGAACAATTGGCCGTTTTTGCACAGCTCGAAGGTAGTGAATTGGCTGCCTTTGACGCACCAGCTCCGCGTGGAAACACGCAGTTTGACCCCATCTTGCTGCGTCCTGTGGACGAGCTGGAACTCACGGTGCGTTCTGCGAATTGCCTCAAGGCGGAAAACATCTATTACATTGGTGATTTGATTCAGCGTACTGAAAACGAATTACTCAAGACGCCTAACCTGGGTCGTAAGTCGCTCAACGAAATCAAGGAAGTCTTGGCTTCGCGTGGTTTGACCCTGGGCATGAAGCTTGAGAGCTGGCCGCCCGCAGCCCTGGAAAAACGCTAACTCGCAATGCTTTGCCGCACCACTCAGTGGATGCGGTAAATTTCGCCCTTTGAGGGGTAAGACGCTCTTTCCAGCAATGGGAAGGCAACCCGGGAGTACCTGATACGGCTCTCGGATCAATAAAGTAAGGAAATAACCCATGCGCCACGGACACGGACTACGCAAACTCAACCGCACCAGCGAGCACCGCCTCGCCATGTTGCGCAATATGATGAACTCCATCATTGCGCATGAAGTCATCAAAACCACGTTGCCTAAAGCGAAAGAGCTGCGCCGCGTGATTGAGCCCATGATTACGCTTGCCAAAGTGCCTACCCTGGCCAATCGCCGCTTGGCCTTTGATCGATTGCGTGATCGCGATAGCGTCACCAAACTCTTTAATGATTTGGGCCCCCGTTTCAAGGCCCGTCCCGGCGGTTATTCCCGCATCCTCAAAATGGGATTTCGTGTGGGCGACAACGCACCAATGGCACTAGTTGAACTACTAGATCGGCCAGAGCCAACGGAATCGCCGGCAGCTGAAGAAACCAAAGGTTAATTCAGACTTTTAATTGGACTTGAAGCCGCGCCGGACAGGCGCAGTGTGATAGAATAACCCTCTTACCGCGCGATGGAGCAGCTTGGTAGCTCGTTGGGCTCATAACCCAAAGGTCGGAGGTTCAAATCCTTCTCGCGCAACCAGATAAATGGCGGTGTTCCGCTACAGTAAACGCCCACTAACCAGTGGGCGTTTTTGTTTTTGTGCTTAGTCTTCCGCAACAATCACAATCATCTCAACGTGAGTGTCTGGCTAACTGGCAACGCTAGGCAAAACCCGGGTGTACCGATGTCGATCTGCCAACTCCCTAAGAATGAACTGATGAAGTCCTTTCAGGAGTGATTGGAGCTCGCTAATCCTTGTCTGGAAGGCGTACTCCCTAATTGCTATTTGTGCGCCTCGCCCTGACCTGATCTATCCAGATGAAGCCAGCGTGCGGCGCGCCTGAACGAGGTGCGGAATGTCGACCATTGCGCCGTCAATGCTTAGTGCGCCGGCGTCGGGACTCGCGGCAAATGCATCCACGATACGCTGAGCATGTTCCAGCTCTGAAGCTGAAGGGGCGTAGGATTCGTTGATTACAGCCACCTGATCCGGATGGATCGCCATGCGACCGCGAAATCCGCGCCTGCGCGAGACACGGCAGGCAACCAACAGCCCAGTCGAGTCGCGAAAATCTGTATACACGGTATCGATGGCAGGTACACCGGCCGCTGCGGCGGCGCAAAGGCACATCGACGCGGCCAATTCATAAAGTGGGGAGTAACTACCGTCTGCCTCGCGGTTGCCGATTGCACCAACCGCAGTTGACAAGTCTTCGGCACCCCAAGTGACTGCAGCCAGGCGCGGCAGTGAGCCCGCTGTGGCAAAGCTACCCATTTGTAGCATCGCCGGCGCCGTCTCGGTCGCCACCGGCAATGTGGCGATGTTGCCTGCAACCAGGCCTGCACGGGCTTCAAGTGCGTCTAGGCAATGGCCCAGTCGCACCAAATCTGCCGCGCTGTTGATTTTGGGCAACATGATGCCTGCGAGCCCCGGTAACACCACGGCAGCAAGGTCTCCCAAGGTAAGGCCCGTGTCAAATGGGTTCACGCGTACATACAACTGCGCTTTTGAAGACGCGGCCTGCGCGGTGATGAATTCGGTTGCCATCTGCCGCGCACGGGCTTTGCGCGAAGGCGCCACAGCGTCTTCCAGGTCGAGAATCAGCGCGTCGGCAGTGCTGCCAAGCCCCTTGGCCAACTTGCGTTCACTGTCCGCAGGTACGAAAAGCATGGACCGCAACTTCATGATGCTGGCCTGCGCAGCATCAGTGCCTGGCGTGTGCAGAGGCACACGTCTTCGCCGCGCTGGTTGATGCCTTGATGAAAAAACGTGACGATGCCTGCGTTGGGGCGTGATTCGCTCGCGCGAATGTCCTTGACAGTCGTGCGTGCACGCAGAGTGTCACCCGCAAACACCGGGGCTGGAAATCTAACGTCTGTCATGCCCAGATTGGCGATGGTAGTGCCCAAGGTCGTTTGTTGTACCGAGAGCCCAATCACCAGGCCCAAGGTAAAGATACTGTTGACTATAGGTTTGCCAAACTCGGTGCCCTTGCAATACTCGGCATCGAGGTGCAGCGCGGCCGGATTGCAAGTGGCGTTGCTGAACCACATGTTGTCGCTTTCCAGCACCGTGCGTCGGATTTCATGCTCGAAAGTCTGTCCCACCATGAACTGTTCAAACCAGAGTCCGGCCATTTTCATTCCTTGCAAACAAGTGTTTTGTGAAGCATGGTACACACCTGCGTCACCTCATGTAGCGACACCGTATTTCACCAAACCGTGCCCTAAGCACCCCCTTCAAAAGACCTCCACTAAAACAGCGCCTTCAGGCACTTCGCGTGTTAACCGTCAAGTTGTCTTGCGCAGCCGACCCCCCCGGAATCCCGCAGGCCGAGAATTTTGAAATCTTCCAGACGCCGCGATCGGCGCCCACTGTCGGGCAAGTGTTGGCGCGCATGGCGTAACTGACAGTCGAACAGCTCCGACTACCCAGTTGGTACGCCAGTGACGGGCCGGCTGGGGTAGCAAGAGTCTGAGGCGGTGGACCCCAGCGTACTACAGCGTTGTCCTGATGGATCAAGCGTCCCGGCTGGCCCGTCAGTTTCTGCGGCGTTCGGCGTGTTGGGCATGAACGGTTTGACCTCCGATTACAGTCTGCCTCAAATAGGGCAACCGCAAACTGGTGATACCTTGGTGGTCTCCATGGCAGCACGGGCGGTTGGCTCTTGCGTCGGGCAAATCGCCCGCTTGCACGGCCGCAAAACTGTGGGCATCTCTGGCGGCCAAGCTAAGCGGCGGCTTTGTCGGGACAAGTGCTGTTTTGACGCCGCGGTAGCCTGTAAGCCAGAGGATTTCCAAGCCCGATTGGTTCAGGCCTGTGCCGTAGGCGTGGGCGTCTATTTCGACAACACGGCAGGCCTGATCAGTGACGCCGTGATGGCCCACTTCAATCCGGGTGCATGTGTCTTGATTTGCGGTACGGCCCCAGTATCCAGCGGGGAGCCCTACCCGCAGTCGCCACCGGTGGAGCGGCAGCTTTTGGTCAAATGCAAGCGCATGCAGGGTTCTGTCCTTTTCGAGCATGCTGAACACTTTAATGTGGCGCGCCAGGACTTTCTCAAATGGCTTCGCGCAGGCCAGCGTCACTATGTGGAGGACATCCTTGACGGCGTTGAACACGCATTCGATGCGATCGCGGGCCCGTACTGCGGAGAAAACCCGGGCAAACGAATGACTCGTTGGTCTCAACCCTGCCGCACCTTGCCATCGAAGTATGTTAACACTTATGTTAATTATTCGATCTTGAAATTGCTATCACCGGATTTAAAGAGGAAATAGGCCTCTAGGTCTCGTTAAATGAGGCGAAATAGCTATAAATATTGAAGCAAATGAATTTGTGTTGCGCAGTGTTTTAGGAGCGTCAGCGATTTTTCCACGTGCCGTCATTTGTGCTTCGTGCTGTCGTGGCGGCATCACAACCTGCCCGCTGCGAGTCATGTCCAACTTATCCCCAGGTTAAGGCCATATTGCGGGTCGATTTACACCAGAAAATGGGGCGCTCGACGAATGGGGTCCGGGCGCCAACAACCACGTTTGTCTTGGGAAGTGCGCTGCAACAATTGCCCCCAAGACGCCACCGCAAATCCAGGTGGATATGCCGCATGCCCTAAAGAGATATCGGGCATGAAGGGCCTAAAACCATCCTCCTTCATTGGTGATTCACCGCCTCAACACGGTTCGAAAATAACGTAATCGCCATCGCAAAAAGGCTTAGCGAAAGGCCCAGTGGACGCGAAAACTTACAAACAATCTAGATCCAGCATGACGCTACATGAGAAAAGCATGCTATAGTCACTGGCTCAGCTGAACACAGGGCACTGACAACAAAACGACAAGTCGTGTTGACAATGCAAAGTCGGAAGTTGAGAAAAAAGTTTTCAGTTTGTTGACGGGTTGCAAAAATCCGGTATATAATCTGAGGCTGCACTGAAAACAGCAAAGTCGAAGAGTCAAACAAGGCAAAGCGACAAAGCAAATAAAGTGTAAAAAAAGACCTTCAGGTTGACCGAGAATAAAAAATCGGTATATAATAGAAGGCTCAGCTGATTTCAGCTACAGACGAAAAGAATTGCTTGCAAATCTTCAAGTCGGGATCATTAAAAATTTACAGCCGATAAGCGTGGGCGTTTGAAGGCAATTGCCAAGTTCTTCGGAACTAAGTCGCAAGACTTACAAACGCTCATGAAGTAAAAAAGATGTGATATTCGTCAAAGAAAATCACGTCAATTCCAGCTAATGAGCAAACTCGCAAGAGTATAAATTTTCAAGATCGAACTATAGAGTTTGATCCTGGCTCAGATTGAACGCTGGCGGCATGCCTTACACATG
>JANOXL010000354.1:0-20781 GCA_031418395.1 Rhodoferax sp.
GATCATCAGCGGGCGCTGCAGTTCGTGCGCGATGTGCTCGGCCAGCGCGGTCTTGCCGGTGCCGGGCGGACCGTAAAAACACAGCGTGCCGTAGGTCTTGCGGCGCAGCGCCTCGACGATCTTCGGCACCTCGAAACGGGACTCGGTGTTGACCAGGCCGAGGTCGTAGTGCGTGACCACGCGCCGCGCACCCCGCTCGGTGCTGGTGTTGCCGAGCGCCTTGTCGGCATTGACCAGCTGGCGCTCGATCAATGCTTCCAGACCGGTGCCATCGCCCGCCAGTTTGGCGAACTTCACCGCCGTGCGAATCTGCGCCGGCGTGAGGCCTTTGCGCGAGGTGAGTTTGGCGACGAATTCGTCGCTCACTTGGACGCCTTCGAGCGTTTTGCGCACCACGCCCACGCGCGCGCCGGGCGGCGGGCTTTTGAGCTCCAGGTGGTAGGCGAAACGACGCCGAAACGCCGGGTCGATCTGGCCAATGCTGTTGGTCACCCAGATCGTGGGCACATTGTTCGACTCCAGAATCTGGTTCACCCAGGCTTTACCGTTGACGCTGCCACTGGACGGCGCGGCCACCTGCTCGGCGCGCGCCAGCAACTGCGCGGCTTCGTTGGAGATGGGCGGGAACACATCTTCCACCTCGTCAAACAACAAGGCCGCCTGCGCACTACCTTTCAAAAACACCTGGGCGATTTGCAGCGAGCGGTAACGGTCGCGGCCACTCAAGGAGTTGCCGTCGCGGTCAGCGTATTCGACCTCATACAGCTCTAAGCTTGCAGCCTGCGCCACTACTTTGGCCAGCTCCGTTTTGCCGGTGCCGGGCGGGCCGTACAGCAGCACATTGATGCCGACTTCTTTACGTTCCACGGCCTGGCCCAAGAGGCGGCACAAAACCTGCACGTCGTCTTGCACATAACTGAAGTCGCAGGCACCCAGCGCGCTTTTGCTCGCAGGGCGGGTGAACACCGCCATCAACTCGGCTTCATCGCGGTATTCGCGCATCAGCACGGGCGGGAGTTTCTCGCTGACTTTCATCAAGTCAGCCAAGTCGGTGATGTTGTGTTCGGAAATCAGGTTTTCCACCATGCCGATGCGCTCCAGGCGCGAGCCTGCCCGAAGTGCTTCACCCACTTCGCTGGCTTTCACACCCGCCACCTGGGCGATGGCGGCGTAGGCTTCCGGCGCGTTGCTGACTTTGAACTCCACCAAAATGCTGCGCAGATCACGCTGGTAACGCGCCAGTGTGCCGTACAGCAGCAGCGCCCGCTCGGCGCGATTCAGCTGCAACAGGCCGGCCAGCGAATCGATGTTTTTTTCGACCAATGTGCTTTGCTTTTTCAGCGCGTGGGTGAGCCAGTCGCCCGTGACAGACAGCAAGGTGATCAGGTCCTTGGGCTGGTCTTTGGCGTATTCATCCAGATAGAAAAACAGCGTGCCTTCTTCATAGGGGCCGCGCCAGGTGCCGTATTTGGTCATGAAGGCCAATGGCTCCAGCGCTTCCTGTCCACTCCAGGATTCATTGGTGGCGCAACGGCGTTGCAGAAAGGCGCGCAGGCGTGCCAACAGCGGCACCGGCCACACCAGGTGGCGGCCTGAGAGAGAAATCAGGCTGTTGAGATCACGGCGGGCGTTGAAATTGGCCCCTTGGCGCACGGCCAGGGTCAACACAAAATGCGAACACATCAAGTCCAGCACCGGGGCATCTTTGAGCCCGGGCGACAAAATCAATTGCCCGCCAGCCGATTCGACCATCAAACGCTTGACCATCAATATCTCCTTTACCGATCCAAAGAAACGAAGGATTGGAAACACCATAACGCAGTCTGTCGCCAAATGGAATACTTCTGGCGTGAAATCCGCAACAGGTGTGGTGGCATTTGCGCCATATCAAGAGACAGGCGACAAATCAGCGGGCTTTCAGTAAAGTGTCACCATGGACGCTCAAAATCTGCAATCTCAGTTTCCGGACCACTTTGCCCCTTGGGTGCTGGCGCTGGGGCTGCGTGTGGACACCGTCGCCGCTGAAAGCGTGACACTGCGCCTGCCGCACAGCGCGAGTTTGTCGCGCAGTGGCGGCACCCTATGTGGTCAAGCCATGATGGCCGCCGCCGATACGGCCATGGTGATGGCACTGATCAACCATTTTGGTGCGTTCAGGCCCTGTACTACGGTGCAGATGAGCAGTAGCTTCATGAAGCCCTTGTCCAACCAGGACGCGCTGATCGAGGCCCGCATCATCCGCGCGGGCAAAACCATGGCTTTTGGCGAGATTGATATTCGCGGTGCGGACGACGGGAAAAGTGTGTGCCGGTGCAGCGTGGCCTACGCCTTGTTATAGACAAGTTACGGCAATTTTCCGAAGGGCCGCTCCCGAGGATCTCGAAGAGCGGCGAAGCCAAAATTAGCCCCCCGGGGGGCAGCGACCCGCGAAGCGGTGGAGCGTGGGGGCGACATCAGTTCCAGCCGATGACTTGAAACCCTTTGTCACCCAGGCAACGCTGGACGTAATTGCGATAGGTGGCATTGGGCCGCTCGTTCATTGCGCCTGAGACACCACCCGCCGCGCCACCCACGGCAGCGCCGGTGGCGCCAGAGCGAATCACGCCTTCCACATTGCGACCTGTCACAAGCGCACCTACTGCCGCGGCCACGCCGCCCACCGCAGCACCTTTGCCGGCGCGAGTGGCCGCTTCATTGTTTTTCTCATCGGGCGTCAGGCCCTGCGCCTGGGCGCGGCCGATGCAGTCGTCCGTCGCGGCTTGTTGTTGCGCCTGGGCCGCAGGGCTTGGCGCGGCGGCCGTATAGATGACGGGCCGCGCGCTAGGGCTGTTCGGCCCGGTCGCGGCGCAACCGGCCAATACAGCCAATACAACCAAGGTCACCAACCAGGCGGCTGGGCGCTGAGAGCGAAATGGGCGGCTAGAAAAGTTCATGCTGTCAATCTTAGCGCGGGCATCGGTCTGAAAATGTAAAATAGGCTGTAAGCGTTCATTTTGAGCGCATGTCGCCGAGCAAGCTCGCAAGTAAGCTTGGCCTCAAGCTCCGATTTAAGCCCCGATTCAAGCCCCGATTTTCAGGAAGCACCATGTCCGCACCCGCCAAAGCCGAAACACACGACGACGCAAAACACGAGGTTGACGCCTTGGAGTCCATCGTTCCTTTGATTCCCATCGTATTGCCCTTGTGCGGCGGCGTCCTGATTTTCCTGCTGGCGTTTATTGCAGTATTTATGGCCTGAGGGTCAATCCCTTGCCGCGCTTGACGCGGTGCGGCTCTCGCGTTTCAAAGGCGCAGCCTGAATCACCCAAAGCCCGACCGGTACACCCCGTCGGGCTTTTCTTTTGTCTAGGCACTTTTACACACCACGTACAAGTGCAGCCCAATCGGCATGGTTTCATGCATTTATTGCATAACTAGTTGCTGTAACCGCTTGGTAACTCCCGCCTAGCTTCTTAAAATCGACCACCCTGCGGAAGAAGGAGTCGTTTTCCCAAAGTGCGTGTACTTTGAAAAGACGATTTTTTATTCAGGAGTTTTTATGAACGCACCTTCAATTCCGGGCTTGACCGTTAATGCCCCGAGTTATGTCAAGAACGCGAATCTGGTCGCGTGGGTGGCCGAGATGGCCGCCTTGACCAAGCCTGACGCCATTTATTGGTGTGATGGCTCCCAGGAAGAATATGACCGCCTGTGTCAGCTACTGGTAGACGCCGGTGTCTTCAAACGCCTGAACCAGCAAAAACGCCCCAACAGCTTCCTCGCCCTGTCTGACCCGACCGATGTGGCCCGTGTGGAAGACCGCACCTTTATTTGTTCCAAAACCCAGGACGATGCCGGCCCGACCAACAACTGGGTCGCCCCGGCTGAGATGCGCGCCACGCTGGGCCCGTTGTTCGATGGTTGTATGCGCGGCCGCACGATGTATGTCGTGCCGTTCTCGATGGGGCCCCTGGGCTCCCACATTGCCCACATCGGCGTTGAGTTGTCAGACAGCGCTTATGTCGCGGTCAATATGCGCATCATGACGCGTATGGGCAAAGCGGTGTATGACGTTTTGGGTGCGGATGGCCATTTTGTTCCTTGCATCCACACGGTGGGCGCGCCGCTGCTGCCCGGCCAACAAGACGTGCGTTGGCCGTGCAACAAGACAAAATACATCGTGCATTACCCCGAAACCCGCGAAATCTGGAGCTACGGCTCGGGTTACGGCGGCAACGCGCTGTTGGGCAAAAAGTGTTTTGCCCTGCGTATCGCCTCCAACATGGGCCGCGACGAAGGTTGGCTGGCCGAACATATGTTGATCTTGGGCGTGACGAATCCGCAAGGTAAAAAGTACCATGTGGCCGCTGCCTTCCCCAGCGCCTGCGGCAAAACCAACTTCTCGATGCTGGTGCCACCGGCCGGTTTCGAAGGCTGGAAAGTCACCACCATCGGTGACGACATCGCCTGGATTAAACCGGGCAAAGACGGCCGTCTCTATGCCATCAACCCAGAGGCCGGCTATTTTGGCGTCGCGCCCGGCACCAATATGGTGACCAACCCGAACTGCCTGGCGAGTCTGACCAAAGATGTGATCTACACCAATGTCGCACTAACCGATGACGGCGACGTGTGGTGGGAAGGCCTGGAGCAAGACACCGGCAAGTTGCCCGACCATTTGATCGACTGGCAAGGCAAAGACTGGACACCCCAAATTGCCAAGGAAACCGGTGCCAAAGCCGCACATCCGAATTCGCGCTTCACCGTGGCCGCACTGAACAACCCGGCCCTTGACGACGCCTGGGACGACCCCAAGGGTGTGCCAATTGACGCCTTCATTTTCGGTGGCCGCCGCTCGACCACGGTGCCACTGGTCTCGGAAGGCCGCAGCTGGGTTGAAGGCGTATACATGGCCGCCACCATGGGTTCAGAGACCACCGCCGCCATCGCTGGCCAGCAAGGCGTGGTGCGCCGCGACCCGTTTGACATGATCGCTTTCGCCGGTTACAACATGAGCGACTACTTCCAGCACTGGCTCAATATCGGCAAAAACCTGCAGGCTGCAGGCGCCACGGTGCCCAAAGTGTTCTGCACCAACTGGTTTAGAAAAGGTGCTGACGGCAAGTTCGTCTGGCCCGGTTACGGCGAAAACATGCGGGTTTTAAAGTGGATGATCGACCGTATTGAAGGCACCGCCAAAGGTGTAGACCAGCCGTTCGGCGTCAGCCCCACATACGAAGAGTTGAACTGGACGGGCCTGAACTTCAGCAAAGACCAATTCAACACGGTCACCAGCTTCGACAAGGCCGCTTGGCAAGCCGAGTTGAAGTTGCACACTGAGTTGTTTACACAGCTCAAACACCATCTGCCGCAGGAGCTGGAAGCTACGCGCTTGAAGCTGGAGCAGCGCCTGGCTGCCTGATTCAGCAGCCTGGGCAAAAGACAAAGGCCACCCTGCGGTGGCCTTTTTGCTGGCGGACCTGCAGCGACTGATTCACGTCGCGTATTTTTCCAGCACGTCGCGGTTGATCTCGATGCCCAAGCCGGGTTTGTCGGATATCTGAACCCAGCCGTCCACCATGCGCACCGGTTGGCTGGTGAGCTGCTCCCGGAACGGATGCGACGAACGGTCGTATTCCAAAAGCGGTTGTTGTGCAAACAGCGAATGGTGCGCCACAGGCAGCGCTGCCAAAACCTGTAGCGATGCAGCCTGCGCCGCGGCCGAACCCCAGACGTGCGGATTCACCAACACGCCGTGGGCCTGTGCCAGCGCCGTGATGTGCCGCAACGCGCTGATGCCTCCGCACGAACCCAGATCCGGCTGCGCGACATCCACCGCACCGGCTGCCAGCAAGTCCCTGAACCCGTACAGGGTGTGTTCGTTTTCGCCGCCCGCAATGGGCATATCGAGTTTTTGCCGCAAATAGGCGTACCCCTGGATGTCCTCGGGCACCACCGGCTCCTCGTACCACAGTAGGTTGTGCGATTCAAGGGCACGCCCAAGGCGCAGCGCTTCGGCGCGGCCATAGCCGTGGTTGGTGTCGACCATCAGCCGGATATCCTTGCCTTGGATTGCCTTGCCAATTGCCGCCATCACGGCCATGTCGTCGTCCAGCCCGAAGCCGAGCTTGATTTTCATGGCCCGAAAACCGGCAGCATGGTGCATTAAGGCTTCGTCTGCCAGGCGCGGCGCTTCGCCCGACCCGGAAACCCGGTAAAAGCCGGTTGCGTAAGGCTGGACTTGTTGTCTGAACGCCCCGCCTAGTAGTTGCCAAATCGGTTGCTGGTGGAACTTGCCGGCAATATCCCACAAGGCTATGTCGACTGCGCTGATGGCGGCGACGATGCTGCCCTTGCGCCCGTAGTCCCGGGTGCGGTGGTACATCCGGTGCCACAAGACTTCAGTGTCCAAGGGGTTGGCGCCCAACACCAAGGGTTTTAGGGCATGGTGGATGGCCGCCGCCGCGATTTCTGGCGGCTCCAGCCCTTGGGCAAAAGCCTCGCCCCATCCGGTGATGCCGTGGTCTGTCAAGACCTCGACGAGCGTGGCGCTGCGTTGGCCCACCCAGCCTTGGGAGAACGCAAAGGGCTGGTCCAGCGTGGTCTTCAGGACATGAACGCGGATATCGGTGATTTTCATGGGTGCCACGGTTGCACTAAGGGATGGCGATCAGTTTAGTCCAGAGGTTTCGCTGCGGTTTGAAACACCCGCAAAAAAGCCACCGCGAGGTGGCTTTTTTCCGTAGGACTCGAGTCCCGTCACATGTAGCGCAAATGTCCCCAAGCCAGCGGACGCACCTTGCGGGCCGGCTGTGGCATGTCAATCGGCTCAACGATGCGGCCGAAAGTCTCAATTTGTGTCGCTTCATGGCGCGAGATGGCGGCGCGTAGCTCAGTCATCACACGCGGGTCGTTTTGCGCGGACTCGACATAAGCCGCTTCGGCACGGGCCGTGGCAGCTTGTTCGCGCCAAGTGTCGAACTTATGGCCCATGTCTTCGACAAACGCCTTGATCAGCGGCGCAAACACAGCCAGGGTGGCGAACACGAGTGTCCACAAGGCAACCCAGGCAGCAAACAGGTGACCGTCAACCCAGGTGTCGACAAGCTGGTCTGCCACCAGAACAAATGCGGCAACAGAACCGGCCAGCAGCAGGGTGCTGACGCCGCGTGCGGTGTTGTAAGAGGCTTTTAACTTGCCCCATGTAGCGCTGACGGTCTCGACAAAAGCCTCGGCGCGAACCACGCCCGGATGTTCAGTGGGGTAGTCGGTATGGACGAAACTGGTCATGATGAATTTCCCTTTCTTTGAACTATCCCCATCACACGTGTGCAGGGAATGTCTGAATATTAGGGTTAACTCTAATGTTATTCAACTTTATATTGGTGATAGTTCACATTCACATTAGTGATGTATATTGAAGGCTTGAGGTGTTTCGGGCAATAAACTGGGCCTCCCTTCAAATTCCGCATCATGATAATTGGGGTCAGAACCCAATTATTGCATTGTGATAATTGGGTTCTGACCCCAATTCTTTTGGACGTAGTGTGATGCCACTGAACTTCCGAACCTTGGACTTGAATTTGCTGCGCGTCTTCGACGAGGTCATGCAGGAGCGCAGTTTGACCAAGGCAGCGCGCAATCTGGCTTTGACGCAACCGGCCATCAGCAACGCCATGCGGCGCTTGCGCGAGACGCTGGGAGATGATTTGCTCAAACGCAGCGGGCAGGGCCTGGAGCCAACGCCACAGGCGCTGGAGATTTGGCCGACCGTGCGCGAAGCTCTCCAGCAATTGCAAACCGCTCTGGTGCCCAAAGATTTTCTGGCCGCCGAGGCGACCACCGTGTTCCAGTTGACCATGGCCGACGCCACCGCGGCTGAGTTGATTCCAGGCGTCGTCAAGCGGCTCGAGATTCAGGCCCCCGGAATTTCGCTGCGGGTGTTGCCACTGACGACCCGCGACCCGCGCAAACTGCTGGACGAGGGGGGTGTTGACCTGGCACTGGGCTTTTTCCCCGCGGTGCTGGCCGAGCTGACCGCCCGCGCGCAAGTGGGCAAAGCCACAGGTTATGAACACCAGCGCCTGTACGATGGCCAGTACGTCTGCGTGATGCGCAAAGACCATCCGCTGGCGCGCGGCCCGTTAACTTTGAGCCGCTTTTGCAGCGCCCGCCACGTTTTGGTGAGCTTCTCAGGGCGACCTTTTGGTTTTATCGACGAAGCGTTGGCGTCCCTGGGCCAACAGCGGCGCGTGGTGTTGACGGTCAACCAGTTTTTCACGGCGGGGCGGGTGGCGGCCAACTCGGATTTGTTGACCATCTTCCCGCGTCACTTTGTCCGCATGACCGGCATTGAGGACGAGCTGACGGTGCGCGATTTGCCCTTTGCCGCGCCGGTGGTACATGTGGACGCCCTGTGGCATCACCGGGTGGACGCCGATCCAGCCCACCGCTGGTTGCGTGACACCGTGCAAGGCGTCGCGACGGAGGTCTTCGGGGAAGTGTCACTGAGGGCGGAATAACTCTGGGTGTGTAGACGTTTTGGCGGACCAGGCCTCCCCATCCGCAAAACGCTCTGGATCCCCACAATGCCGTCACAATAGCTTGATCAACGCTGTCCACGCAAACCCCGTATTTCCCACCACGTCAGTTTCTGGAGACCCGCCATGACCCTCTTGATGAAGACCTTTGACACAGCCCGCACAACCTTCACGCGTCGCACCTTGCTGCGCACCGCGAGCGTCTCAGCCGCCAGCATCGCCTTGCCAGCGCTGGCCAACTGGCCGGACAAGCCCCTGAAAATCGTCGTCACCTTTGCCGCAGGTGGCGCCAGCGACATCGTGGCGCGGGTGATGGCCGACCAGTTGGGCAAAAAACTCGGCCAAAGTGTGGTCGTGGAAAACCGCCCTGGCGCCGGTGGCAGTGTGGGCGGCCTGGCCGTTACCCAGGCTGCGGCTGACGGCTACACCTTGATGCTCTCCAACTCCACGCCAATTTCTCTCGGGCCGTTCGCGCTGGAGAAGCAGCCTTACGACCCAGTGGAAGGCTTCACCCACATCGCCCTCATCGGAAGCGCCCCGTGTGTGGTAATGGCCAACCCCCAGACCCCGCTCAAAACCCTGCCCGATTTGGAGGCGCTGGCGCGCAAGTCTGGCCAGTTGAATTTCGGCTCGGGAGGCCCAGCGTCCATCGGCCACATTTACGGCGAATTGATGAAGAAAACCATGGGCGTGAACCTTCAACACGTGCCGTACCGGGGCGGCGCACCGATGACCACAGACTTGATTGCCGGCCTCATCCCGGTGGGTATCGATGTCGTCACCGCCTTTGTGCCGTATTTCAAAAGCGGGCAGATTGTGCCGCTGGCCGTGACGTCAGCAGGCCGCACACCGCTTTTGCCCGACGTGCCCAGCGTCGTCGAGTTCGGTTACCGCAAGCTGGTGCTGGACAACTTCTTTGGCCTTACCGGTCCCGCCAAAATGCCCGCCGATGTGGTGGCGCGGCTGAATGCCGCCACCAACGAGATCCTGGCGCAGGCGGATGTCAAAAAACGCATGCTGGATTTGGGCATCACCACCGCGCCGGGCAGTGCCGCGGCCTTCACCGCGTATGTGCGCGACCAAGTGGGGACACTCGCACCTGTCGTGAAAGGTGCGGGTGTAAAACTCTAGAATATATTAATTTCAAATAGTTTACGCATCTATATTGGACATTAGGTCTCGTAAATATGTCATAGTTAGCTATCAAATTAGTATGTTAATTGACTAATAAATTATCTATTTTTCTTATTAAATTACTAATTTAAGTTAAAATCTGACGCATGCGCCTGCAACTCTTATCGGACCTGCACCTCGAAGTTCACCCGCATTTCGTCCCCACGCCCGCGCCGGGCGCAGACCTCTTGGTGCTGGCGGGCGATGTCGGCTCCTACCAGACCAATTCACAATTAAAGGACGACGATTTCGGGCTGGCGCGTTTTTCGCCACACAACGGCTGGCCCACACCCGTGCTCTATGTGCCGGGCAACCACGAATACGACCTGCTGGAATTTGACGCGACCCACACGCGCCTTCGCGAAACCTGCGCGCGCCTGGGCCTGGTCTGGCTGGAGCGTGAGGTGCTGGCCGCGTCAGAGATTCCAGGGCTCAACCCCGAAGCGAAGAAGGAAGCCGTGCGTTTTGTCGGCACCACCCTGTGGACTGACTTTGACTGCTTCGGCCCCAAGGACGACGCCCTCCCGAACGCCCTGCAACAGCAGCTCAAAGCCCGCGACAAAGCCTTTCGCGCGGCCAATTTCTATCTCAAAAAAGCCGCGACCACACGATTTGGCGCACTCATGTTGGCCGAGCAGATGCGCGACCAAGGCCTGGCCTGTATCGACTGGCTCAGCGCCGCGTTGGCCACGCCGTTTGATGGCAAAACCGTTGCCGTCACCCACTTTGCACCCAGCCTTCAAAGCGCCGACCCGCGTTACGGCAACACGCCCGGCACGGCCGGGTTTTGTAGCAATCTGGATCATTTGTTGCCCCAGGCCGACCTGTGGCTGCACGGCCACCTGCATTGCCCCAGCGACTACCAGGCTGGTCACTGCCGCGTGGTCGCAAATCCGATGGGCTACGCGCGTAGCAAGGAGCAAGGCGCGTTCAGGCCACAAATGATTCTGGAGATTTGAGCAGCGTTTGCGCTGCGGGCCGGCGGAAGTTAATCTTGATCTGCGTCAAACCCACACGGCCAACAACGCGTAGACTGTGCCTATCTTGTAATTTTTCCGCAAAACCATTGGAGGCCCCATGAAAATCCTGCTCGCTGTTGACGGCAGCACATTCACCAAGAAAATGCTGGCCTACCTGACCACCCACACCAGCCTGTTCTCGCCCGAGCATGACTACACCCTGTTCACCGCCCGCCTGGCTTTGCCGGGCCGCGTCAGCTCAGTGGTCGGCAAGTCGGTCGTGACGGATTACCACGTGGAAGAAGCTGAAAAAGTGCTCTCTCCGGCCATCAAATTCCTGCTGCGCCACGGCATCAACGCCAAAAGCGCCTGGCAGCCCGGCTCACCCGGCCAAATCATCGGCGAGTATGCGCAAAAAAACAAGTTCGACCTGGTCGTCATGGGCTCACATGGCCACGGCGCGCTGGTCAACCTGGTGATGGGCTCCGTCGCCACCCAGGTGCTGGCGCATTGCAAGGTGCCGGTGCTTTTGGTTCGGTAACTTCGGTGGGGTGATAAAAGCCCGAGGCGCGGCCTGATTAGCCCGACGTTAGCCCGACGTGGCGCCCTGGTTACTCCGCCTTGATCCCCGCCTGCTGAATCATCGTGGTCCAGTTCGTCAACTGGTCGGCGAGGTATTTGCCGAACTCTTCCGGCGTTTTGGTAGGCCAAATTTCGAACCCGATACCGGCTAGGCGGTCTTGTACCTCTTTGTCGGCCAGGATCGATTGCAACTCGGCGTTGATCCGGTCCACGATCGGGCGCGGCAGGCCCGCCGGAGCCAGAATGCCGTTCCACGAGGTCATGTTGAAGCCTTGCACGGTTTGCCCAACCGGGGGCACGCCCGGCAACAAAGTCGACGCATTGGCGGTGGTCACGCCGATGGCGCGGATTTTGTCGCTCTTGAGCATCGCCAGGCCGGAGCCGAAATCAATCGGGTAGATCTGAATTTGCCCGCCGATCAAATCGGTCAGGGCCTGTGAGCTGGCTTTGTAGGGGATGCCGACGATGTCCACCCCGGCGATGCGTTTGATGGTTTCCATCGCCACCAGCGAGGTGCTGTTGGGGGTGCCATAGGACAACTTGCCGGGGTTGGCGCGGGCGTAGTCGATCAGCTCCTTGACGGTTTTGACCGGCAGGCCGGGGTTGACCGCAATCGCAAACGGCAACTCACCCACGCGGGCGATAGGCGTGAAGTCTTTGATCGGCTCGTAACGCAGTTTGGCGAACAAGCTGGGGTTGGACGAATGTGCGGTGTTGGTGCTCATGAAGAGCGTGTAGCCGTCAGGCTTGGCTTTGGCGACAAACTCTGCGGCGATTTGCGCACTGGCACCGGGTTTGGGGTCCACCAGCACCGGCTGCTTGAGTCGCTCGGCGAGTTTTTGCGCAATCGTGCGGGCGACCGAGTCCGTGCCGCTACCCGCCGCGAACGGGATCACCAGGGTGATGGGGCTAACGGGCCAGGTTTGCGCTGGCGCGGCACAAGACAGCGCCAGAAGGCCCAAGCCCGCCAGTTGGCGCATCCATTTGGGCATCATGCGGGTCAATCGGCTCATCTGTGTTCTCCAAAACGCTGTTAGGCCTTGACTTTAACCGCCTGTGGCACGTTCAGTACCCCGCGTCCAAATCCACCTGATGCGTGAGCGGCTCGCCATTTTTGAAACGCTGCAAATTCGCCAAAAACCGCTCGGCTGCGCGTTCGAACATTTTGGTTTGCGCGCGGCCTGAGAGGTGCATGCTGACGTGGGCATTGGGCAGTTGCCACAGCGGGTGATCGGCGGGCAACGGCTCGGGGCTGGTCACGTCCAAAAAGGCCGCGCCAATGGTTTTTTGGGTCAGTGCGTCTGTCAATGCCGCCTGGTCGACGACGCTGCCGCGCGCGACGTTGATCAGGGTAGCGCTGTTCTTCATGGCGGAGAGTTCTGCGCTGCCGATCATCGCGTCGGTCTCGGGCGTGGCGGGCACGGCGAGGATGACCCAGTCAAACTCCGGCAGCCGCGCGCGCCACTGCGTGGGGCCCAAAACGCTGATGCCCGCGGCTGTGCCGTCGCCCGCGACCGCGCTGCGTCGCACCGCTGCCACCGCCACGCCAAAGGCCTGCAAGCGCTCGGCCACGAGTTGGCCAATGGCGCCGTAACCCACGATCAGCGCGCGGCTGCCGAACAGTTCGACTTTGCCCGGTGCGTCGCGCAACCATTCGTGGCGCGCTTGGGCATGAACGACTTCGCGGTAGGACTTGGCAATGTTCAGCATGCCCAGGAGCACGTATTCCGCAATGGTGATGGCGTTGATGCCGACGCCGTTGGTCAGCACCACGCTGCGCGCTTTCAGGGTGGGCAGCGGCAGGCCGTCGACGCCAGCGTAGACGGAGTTGAGCCACTTCATGTCCTTGGCCAGCATGACGGCTTGGGTCATGTGGGCTTTGTCCAGCAAATCGAACCAGCCAATCTGCGCACCGGGCGCGATGGCGCAGGCCTCTTCGTAACTTTGAAACCAGCGCGCCTCAGTCCAGTCAGGCAGACGGTTTTGCAAATAGGGGCGCACGGAGCCGGGCAAGGAGAGCTGGGTTTTAGCGGTCATGTGGTTTGCGGTGAAGTGTGGTTCTAGGCGATATGGGTTGGCGTGATGCAGGTCAAGGTGATGAGCACTTCTTGAAATCCACCCTTAAAGCGACGCTTTCGCCTTTGGGGGGTCGATTTACTGAATTTTCCACCTTCAGCCTATTCTCATCGATCACCCTGAACTGCGTGGTCGTCCGCCAATCAGGCACGAGGTCATTGTCAATTTTCTTGCCAGCACCCAGACTCGTTACAACAGACAGCCTTGTCGTGTCTGCGTGTCCATCACTACCCAATTGGCCCAGCTTTGGCAAGTTGCACGGCTGCCAGCAATTCGCTGGGCGCGGCTTCACACCGGCGGGCGGCCAGCGTGCGCTTGCGCACAGACCAAAAACACTTAAAGTGTCTACAAAGGAGGCTGCGGGCACCCCCCGAAAGTCCAGTCAAATCAATTCGACAACCCTTCCAGAGAAGCCCATGCCTGATCCCCTGTCAGCCGACTTGTTGCAAAAAATGCATGCCTACTGGCGTGCGGCCAACTACCTGTCAGTGGGGCAAATTTACCTGCAAGACAACCCGCTGCTGGAGGTGCCGTTGACGCTGAACCACGTCAAACCCCGCCTGCTGGGCCATTGGGGCACGACGCCGGGCCTGAACCTGCTGTATGTCCATCTGAACCGGCTCATCAGACAGTACAGCCTGAACATGATGTACGTCATTGGCCCAGGCCATGGCGGCCCGGGCATTGTGGCAAACAGTTACCTTGAAGGTTCCTACACCGAACACTACCCGGCTATTGAGCGTAATCGCCATGGTTTGCGGCGTCTGTTCCGCCAGTTCTCCTGGCCCAATGGCATCCCCAGCCACGTCTCGCCCGAGGTGCCGGGCTCCATTCACGAAGGAGGTGAGCTCGGTTACTCCCTGGTGCATGCCTATGGCGCTGCGTTTGACAACCCGCATTTGATCGTCGCCTGCGTCATTGGCGATGGTGAGGCTGAGACCGGCCCGCTGGCGGCAAGCTGGCATTCGAACAAATTTTTGAACCCTGCCACCGACGGCGTGGTGTTGCCGATTCTCCACCTGAATGGTTTCAAGATTGCCAACCCGACCGTGCTGGCCCGCATCAGCCGTGATGAGCTGGCCGACCTGATGCGTGGATACGGCCATGAGCCGTTTTTTGTCGAAGGCGACGAGCCGATGCAGGTGCACCAAGCACTGGCACAAACGCTGGACACCGTTTTGGCGCGCATCCAACAAATCCAGAGGGATGCACGCGCTGGCCTTGCCGGTGAAACCATCAAGCGGCCGCGCTGGCCGATGATTGTCTTGCGCACACCCAAAGGCTGGACCGGGCCCAAGTTTGTCGATGGCAAGCCCGTGGAGGGCACCTGGCGTGCGCATCAGGTGCCAATTGCAGAATTCAAAACGCCCGGCCATTTGCAACAACTCGAAGATTGGCTCAGGAGTTACCAGCCGCAGGAATTGTTCGATGAAAACGGGAAGTTCCGCGAAGCGTTTGCAGAGCTCGCCCCTACCGGCCAGCAGCGCATGGGCTGCAACCCGCATGCCAACGGCGGTGTCTTGTTGCAGGCTTTGGCGATGCCCGATTTCCGTGACCATGCCGTGGCGGTGTCCGTGCCGGGCAGCGTTAACGCCGAGTCCACCCGGGTAATGGGCGGTTTTCTGCGCGACGTGATGAAGCTTAACTTGGTCAACAACAATTTCCGCATCTTCGGCCCGGACGAAACTGCATCGAACCGGCTGGATGCCGTTTTTGAGGTCAGCGGCAAAGCCTGGATGGCGGACGTCGAGCCCGTAGATGTCCATCTTGACAACCGGGGCCGGGTGATGGAGGTGCTGAGCGAACATCTGTGCGAAGGCTGGCTTGAAGGCTACCTGCTCACCGGGCGTCACGGCCTTTTCTCGTGTTACGAGGCCTTCATCCACATTGTCGATTCGATGCTCAACCAGCACGCCAAATGGCTCAAGGTCAGCAAACAAATCCCTTGGCGCAAGCCCATCGCCTCGCTGAACTACCTGCTGACCTCACACGTCTGGCGGCAAGACCACAACGGCTTTTCTCACCAGGATCCAGGCTTTATCGACCATGTGGCCAACAAGAAATCCGACATTGTTCGCATCTACTTGCCGCCGGATGCCAATTGCCTGCTGTCGGTCGCCGACCATTGCCTGCGCAGCCGCAACTACGTCAACCTGATCATCGCGGGCAAACAACCTCAGGCGCAGTGGCTGGACATGGATGCAGCGGTGCGCCACTGCACGGCGGGCGCCGGCATTTGGGACTGGGCCTGCAGCGCCGAAATCGCGGGCAATGCCGAACCCGATGTCGTGATGGCCTGCGCGGGCGACGTGCCGACGCTGGAGGCCCTGGCCGCCGTGACGCTGTTGCGCCGCTATGTGCCCGACATCCTCATTCGCTTCGTCAACGTGTGGACTTGACGGTGTTGCAGCCCCCGTCGGAACATCCGCATGGCCTGCAAGACCATGAGTTCGACGCGTTGTTCACGACGGACAAACCGGTGATCTTCGCCTTCCAAGGTTACCCCGCCATGGTTCACAAACTCACCTACCGCCGCCACAACCACCACAACATCCATGTGCGCGGCTACAGTGAGGAGGGCACCACCACCACCCCCTTTGACATGGTGGTTTTGAACAAGCTGGACCGCTATCAGCTGGCGCTTGATGCGATCAAAAGAATCCCGCGTTTTGCACACCGGGTGGATATGGAAACCGCGCGGTACTGGACCACCATGGAGCGCCACAAACTCTACATCAGCGAGCACGGAGATGACATGCCCGAAGTCAGAGACTGGTGTTGGGAAAGACAGGCTTGATGATTGTGCTGGCGCTGAACAGCGGCTCTTCTTCTTTCAAATTCGGCTTGTACCGGATGGAAGCATCGAGGGCGCAAGAGTTGCTCTCGCACACCATTCATGCGCCGAGCGCGGAAGAAGCAGTCGCCAGCCTGGAAAAAATTCTGTCTGAGTCCAATGTGCCAAAGCCCACCGCCATAGGACATCGCGTGGTGCATGGCGGACCGGCATTGCGCCAGCATTGCCTGATCGACGCTTCCGTGGTGCAGCAGCTTGAGGCCGCGGTCGCTTTTGCGCCGCTGCATATGCCCGCAGCGCTCTCGTACATCCGCCTTGCACAGGAGCGCTTTCCCGGGCTGCCCCAGGTGGCGTGTTTCGATACCAGCTTTCACGCTGGCCTGCCAGACGTGGCGCGCGTGCTGCCCATTCCAAGGAGCTTGCAAATGGAGGGTCTCCAGCGCTACGGGTTTCACGGCCTTTCCATCGAATCGATTCTGCATCGCCTCGATGCGAATGTTCGAGACCGCATCGTCATCGCCCACCTCGGGAATGGCGCCAGTGTCACCGCAGTCCATCGCGGAAAATCCATTGACACGAGCATGGGGTTGACCCCCTGCGGTGGGGTGATCATGGGCACGCGCACTGGCGATCTCGACCCCGGTGTCCTGCTCTACCTCCTGCGTGAAAAGAAGTTCGATGCTGAAATGCTCGCCGATCTGATGGACCACCGCTCTGGCTTGCTGGGGATTTCAGGTGTCAGCAACGACATGCGGCGTCTGCAGGAGGCGGCATCCGACAATGCAGATGCACGGCTTGCCATACAGATGTTTTGTTATTCCGTTGGCAAACACATAGCAGCGATGGTCGCCGCACTGGATGGCGTGGATCTGCTTGTCTTCACGGGTGGCATTGGAGAAAACGACGCGCAGGTGCGCTTGGCAATCTGCAAATACTTGTCGTGGATCGGCGTCAGCCTTGACGACGCACGAAACCAAGCCGCTAGCAATCCCGTGAGCGGCAGTGCGTCGCGCTGTGCTGTGAAGGTGTTGGCCTCGCGGGAGGAAGAGCAGATCGCTCGCCATACTTGGGCATTGACCGCATCAGAGTGGCACTGAATAAGCGTCGTCACCACAGCAAAGCACGGAGTTGACGGTGTCTTCTCAACGCTACTGCGGAACTCGGTGGCGGGTTGGATTTTGTGGAAACTCGGTTTCGAACCGACTGGCCCGGCCGACTAGGTGATTCATTTGGGCAACCGCGTGGAGGGTGAGCCGATGCGGGGTGAAGCCTGGTCTTGGGGAAATGGTGCGTGCCAATTCAAGAGCCAGAGTTTTCTGCTGCTCAGACGCTTCGCAGAGCAATACAACCACCAGTTGTTCCAGCGCGATCATGCGAACTTGCAGTTGTACCAATTCAGCATTGGCGAGCCACGGGAAATCGGCTCCCTGTTCACTTGACTGCAAAACTTCTGGCACCCGACCAGTTTTTGTAGCGATCCGGCCGTTCCGACTTAAAGCCGGACGTCTGACTCGCTTTAGGGGGTTCGAGACCTGAGGCTTGCTTTTGGGCATGACTAGCCCTTTCTTGGTGTTTAGATTCGTCACGAGTAGGAGTGCGACTTCAAGCTTAGTCTAGCGCTGCGCACCGATCGGTCTGTGTGGCATCGCACAGACGCTTACTCAGCGCAGGTCATATTCTTCAACCTTGCAGCCCTACCCACGTAGGCAAGCAAAACATGCTTCCTGACGCCCACAACCCGCCGCTGAGCCAGCCCGAACCCTACCAGTTTGACATGAACCTGCCCGAAATTGCGAAGGCCTTGCGGCGCGAGTTCGACGGCCACTTAGAAAAGTCCAGCCGATGACCGCGCCTCAGGACACGGTGTTTTTGCTCGACGTAGACAACACGCTGCTCGACAACGATAGGGTCATCGCAGATCTGCACGCCCATCTTGAGCAGGAATTCGGCGCAAGCAGTGCGAGCCACTATTGGACCCACTTCGAGACCTTGCGCAGCGAACTCGGTTATGCCGATTACCTGGGGGCGCTGCAGCGTTACCGCCTCGGCACCGAGCACGACCAGGATGACGACCGACGCTTGTTACAGATGTCGGGCTTCCTCATTGACTATCCATTCGCCAGTCGTCTCTATCGCGGCGCGCTGGAGGTAATAGAACACTTGAATACCTATGGCCGCACCGTGATTCTCTCGGACGGCGATGTAGTTTTTCAGCCCCGAAAAGTGCAGCGTTCCGGCTTGTGGGATGCTGTGGGCGGGCGGGTTTTGATCTATATCCACAAGGAACAGATGCTGGGCGCGGTGCAGCGCCAATACCCCGCGCGGCATTACGTGATGGTGGATGACAAGTTGCGTATTCTTTCCGCAATGAAGAAGACTATGCAGCATCGATTGGCCACTGTTTTCCCGCGACAGGGTCATTACGCACTTGACCCAACCATTGTTGCCGCCTGCCCACCAGCCGATCTCAGCCTGGAGCGCATCGGTAACCTCCTTGACGTTGACATTCACACAGTCCTGGGCCTGCCGGTTAAATAATGCCCCACACAACCGAAAACTCCACGATCTTGGCCAACGCTGCTGGCTGGACAACTTGACGCGGGGACTGCTGGCCAGGGGCACACTGACGCCCAATTTCGGAATTGCCATTGGCGGGGTTGACTCCGGCGATCCAACAACGCGACCGTCGGTGGGTACTATTTGCGAGCTTCGCGACCGGCCCAGACGGTACGGGCAACGACGCGGGTGTTTTAACAGTCAAGGGTTTTACAGTGGAGGGGAGGCACAGCACGGTATTCTTCAGTGAAGTGTGGGTGTGCTTATGTGGAGCTGGGGAATGTGGGCCGGGTGATGCGGGCTGTGGATTCCATGAAATATTGTTAACATGGGTGTTAACAATATTGCGTTTTCGTCCTTCTGGAACCAAATTATGATGAATTTGGCTCTCAGGTCTCGTATTATCTGAGCATTTAGCTATTTATTTTATAGCATCTGATTTCTACGAATGGCATCTCTTTTTGATTCAAAACCGTCGCAGGTGATGGCCACGCCCGCGCCAAGCAGCGGTTCGAGCGTTCAACTCGTCTGGCCGGATCGGGCGCATCTGCCGGGTTACGTGCGGGCGCTGAAGCGCGGCTGGTCACCCAACAACATGAACCCCGAAGCAGGCCGCGAAGAGCTGGTGCAGATCGAGGCCGACGCGGACGCCTTTTTGGCCAGCCTGGACAGCCGCGTCGAGCGTGGCGCACCCATCAAGCTGCCCGACGGCTCCTTGGTGCCGCGTTTGCCCGGCTACCGCCGCTGGATTTGGCTGGGCCATGATTTCTGCGGCAGCATCGGCTTTCGTTGGCAAGACAACAATGGCGGTAAAGAGGGCAACAACGATTTGCCGCCCTATTGCCTGGGCCACATCGGCTACGCGGTGGTGCCCTGGCAACGGCAACGCGGCTGCGCCACCCACGCGCTGGCCCTGCTGTTGCAAGAAGCCCCGGCCACCGGACTGCGCTTTGTGGAGATCACCACGCAGCCCGACAACCTGGCTTCACAAAAAGTGATTCGCGCCAATGGCGGCATGTTGGTGGAGGAATTCATCACCGAGCCTGCGCTGGGTGGACTACCGGAATTGCGGTTTCGGATTGAGCTTGGCGTTGTACAGCAGGGCGAGGAGGTGCAACACCCTTCACGAGTGATTGATAAATGGAATTAGTTCCAGCCTGCGTCGACCTTGAACTCTTGCGCGTTACACATCGCGCCATCGTCTGAGGCCTCGTCTTTGCTGGCGTACAAGCGCACCTCCAGCCAGTCAGGCAAGCGGCCTTCGAGCAGAGGGCGGATTTGGGGGAGAGGGTGGCGGGAGTTTTTGAGGGCATGAGCATCTTTCCGGCAGAGCCCCATTATTCCCAAGTCGGCCTTGCAAGGCCTGCGACCCGCGTCCTGGCAATTTGATCAGATTAATTAATATGCATATCAACATTTTTATTGTTTTAGCCCCTGTCGAATTCTCTGAAGAAAATGAGCCTCCAGGTCTCGAGTAATATTTGTTAGTAGCTATATAAAAGATAGCTATTTGCATGGCAGAGAATTGGAGGCGTCTGCAAATAACAATGGGGTCAAAGCCTGCGTCGTTGATGTCGATAGCATGCGGGCACGCAGGCTGTGGTTTCGTGAGCTTTAGGGCGGGGACTTTTACCGAACGTTGATCACAACCTCCAGGTACTCGCCAGGCACGACCATGTTTGTTTCGCCGGTGCGGTTGAACCTGGTCACAAGTGCGACCAAGTCCGCTGCCAGCAATACTTGCTTGTCTGCGTCCACCGCCGCAAAAGCCTTGTTCACCGGGCCGTAATAGGTGCGCATGGTGTCAAGCCAGTGCTGCGCTGAACGGTAACGGAACATGAAGTTCTTGCGCTCGATCTGCATGGTGCCGATGCGGTCACCGAACAATTCCCGCAGACGGTCTTCGGTACCCCACAACGATGGCGATTTGACGCCAGCGGGCGGCGGAATATAGCGGCCGATGGTTTTGAAGAGTTCGCCTACGACACTCGAAGGCGTCCAGTTGGCCAGGCCGATCTTGCCACCGGGTTTGCACACACGAGCGAGCTCACTTGCTGCACGCGATTGGTTTGGCGTGAACATCACGCCGAAAGTGGAGAGCACCGCGTCAAACGATGCGTCC